>NZ_JBHURV010000049.1:0-21136 GCF_042673865.1 Streptomyces sp. NPDC056987 | reverse complement strand
GGCCGCCCGGCGCCCCCCGGTTTCGGGGGGGGGGGGGGGGGCCTCTGCCCCTCCGGTAAAATGTGCCGGGTGGACGGGGCCCCCCCCCCCGCCGTCATTCCCGCCCCCAGGACGACGGCGAGCGCGGCCAGCGCGCCGCCGAGCCCGAAGGCCCCGGCGACCTCGTGGCGGTCCACGGCCCGGCCGCCGAGCAGCGCGCCGAGGGCGATGGCCGCGTTGAACACCCCGGTGAAGAGCGCGGAGCCCGCCTCCCGGTGGTCCGGGACCACCGTCATCAGCCAGCTCTGGGCGCTGACCGGCACCCCGCCGTACGCCACGCCCCACACCAGCAGCAGCGCCACGGCGGCGGCCGGCGAACCGCCCGCCGGAACGGTCAGCAGGACCGTCGTGGCCAGCAGCGCCGCGAGGCCGAGCAGCGCCCGGCGCGGGGCCCGGGCGGCGGCCGCGCCCGCCAGGAAGGTCCCCGCGAGGGCGGCGGCCCCGTACCCCAGCAGCAGCCCGCCGACCGGCCCCGGGCCGATCCCCGCCACCCGCTCCAGCGCCGGGCGCACATAGGTGTACGCGGCGAAGTGCCCGGTGACCAGCAGCCCGGCCGCCACCAGGACGGCCCGTACCCCCGGCGTACGGAACAGCCCCGCGACCTCCCCGAGCCGTACCGCCTCCCGCGCGGGCAGCGGCGGCAGCACGGCGAGCAGCGCGGCCGCCGCGACGGCCAGCACCGCCATCGCGCCGAACGCCCAGCGCCACCCGGCGAGACCCCCCATCAGCGTCCCGGCCGGCACCCCGAGCACGGACGCCACCGCGGTCCCGCTGAAGATCACGGCGGTGGCCCGACCCGCCCCGGCCCCGCCGACGAGGCGCGCGGCGAGCCCGGCGGCGATCGCCCAGACGCCCCCGACGCAGACCCCGACCAGGCCGCGCGCCACCAGCAGCCAGCCGAAGGCGGGCGCGAGCGCGGAGAGCACATTGGCGGCGGCGAGCAGGAGCAGCAGCGCCCGGAGCACGGTCCGCCGGTCGGCGTGGCGCGCGGCGACCGGCAGCAGGGGCGCGGCGAGCGCCGCGACGAGCCCGGGCAGGGTGACGGCGAGCCCGGCCGTACCGTCGGAGGCGCCCAGCCCCCGCCCGAGGGGGGTGAGCAGTCCGACGGGCAGCATCTCCGTCGTGACGACACAGAAGGTGGCGGCGGCGACGGCGAGGACGGACGGGGGTAACGCGCTCTTCCCCGGAGGCGGTCCCGGTGCCTGATCCATCCGATGCATAGGACAAGCGTTCGCCCGCCGACGTCCCGGATCAACACCCGGGGCGGCCCCGATCTCCCGTGAAGGACCAGGGCAGCCCTATGCCCCCGCATCTCCCGTACCCGCCGTGGAAGGATGACTCCAAACGTCACATACCGAGGAGATGAACCGGGTGCCTGGCACAAATCTGACCCGCGAAGAGGCACAGCAGCGCGCACGCCTCCTCAGCGTTGACTCGTACGGGATCGACCTCGATCTCAGCGGCGCGCAGGAGGGCGGCACCTTCCGGTCCGTGACCACCGTGCGGTTCCGCAGCGCCGAGGCCGGGGCGGAGACCTTCATCGATCTGGTGGCGCCCGCCGTGCACGAGGTGGTGCTGAACGGCACCGCGCTGGACACCGCCGCCGTCTTCGCCGACTCGCGGATCGCGCTCAAGGAGCTGCACGAGGGTCCGAACGAGCTGACGGTCGTCGCGGAGTGCGCGTACACCAACACGGGCGAGGGGCTGCACCGCTTCGTCGACCCGGTGGACGAGCAGGCGTACCTCTACACGCAGTTCGAGGTCCCGGACGCGCGGCGCGTCTTCGCGTCCTTCGAGCAGCCGGACCTGAAGGCCACCTTCCAGTTCACCGTGAAGGCGCCCGAGGGCTGGACCGTCATCTCCAACTCGCCGACGCCGGAGCCCCGGGACCACACCTGGGTCTTCGAGCCGACGCCGCGCATCTCGTCGTACATCACCGCGCTGATCGCCGGCCCGTACCACTCGGTGCACAGCTCGTACGAGAAGGACGGGCAGTCCGTGCCGCTGGGCATCTACTGCCGGCCCTCGCTCGCCGAGTACCTGGACGCGGACGCGATCTTCGAGGTCACGCGCCAGGGCTTCGACTGGTTCCAGGAGAAGTTCGACTACGCGTACCCCTTCGCCAAGTACGACCAGCTCTTCGTCCCGGAGTTCAACGCGGGCGCCATGGAGAACGCGGGCGCGGTGACCATCCGCGACCAGTACGTCTTCCGCTCGAAGGTGACGGACGCGGCGTACGAGACGCGGGCCGAGACGATCCTGCACGAACTGGCGCACATGTGGTTCGGCGATCTGGTCACCATGGAGTGGTGGAACGACCTGTGGCTGAACGAGTCGTTCGCCACGTACACGTCGATCGCCTGCCAGGCGTACGCGCCGGGCTCGCGGTGGCCGCATTCCTGGACGACGTTCGCCAACTCCATGAAGACCTGGGCGTACCGGCAGGACCAGCTGCCCTCCACGCACCCGATCATGGCGGAGATCCGCGACCTGGACGACGTGCTGGTCAACTTCGACGGCATCACGTACGCCAAGGGCGCCTCCGTGCTGAAGCAGCTCGTCGCGTACGTCGGGCAGGACGAGTTCTTCAAGGGCGTGCAGGCGTACTTCAAGGCGCACGCCTACGGCAACACGCGCCTGTCGGACCTGCTGGGCGCGCTGGAGGAGACCTCCGGGCGTGATCTGAAGACCTGGTCGAGGGCGTGGCTGGAGACGGCCGGGATCAACATCCTGCGCCCGGAGATCGAGCTGGACGAGGCGGGGAACGTCACCTCGCTGGTGGTACGGCAGGAGGCCCCGGCGCTCCCGGCGGGCGCCAAGGGCGAGCCCACTCTGCGCCCGCACCGGATCGCGGTCGGCTGCTACGACCTGGATGAGGACGGCAAGCTCGTCCGTACCAGCCGGATCGAGCTGGACGTCGACGGTGAGCGTACGGAGGTGCCGTTCCCGGCGGACACCCCGCGCCCGGCCGTGATCCTGCTCAACGACGACGACCTGTCGTACGCGAAGGTCCGGCTCGACGAGGAGTCGCTGCGCGTGGTCACCGCGCACCTCGGGGACTTCACGCAGTCGCTGCCGCGCGCGCTGTGCTGGGCGTCGGCGTGGGACATGACGCGCGACGGCGAGCTGGCGACCCGCGACTACCTGGCTCTGGTGCTGTCCGGCATCGCGAAGGAGTCGGACATCGGCGTCGTCCAGTCGCTGCACCGCCAGGTGAAGCTGGCCCTCGACCTGTACGCGGCGCCCGCGTGGCGCGAGGCGGGGCTGACGCAGTGGACGGAGGCGACGCTGGCCCACCTCAGGGCGGCGGAGCCGGGCAGCGACCACCAGCTGGCGTGGGCACGGGCCTTCGCGGCGACCGCCCGCACCCCGCACCAGCTCGACCTGTTGCAGGGGCTGCTGGACGGCACGGAGTCGGTCGAGGGCCTGGCGGTCGACACGGAGCTGCGCTGGGCGTTCGTCCAGCGGCTGGCGGCGGTCGGGCTGCACGACGAGGAGGAGATCGCGGCGGAGTACGAGCGCGACCGCACGGCAGCGGGCGAACGCCACGCGGCCGCCGCCCGCTCGGCCCGGCCGCTGGCCGAGGCCAAGGCGGAGGCGTGGGCGTCGGTCGTGGAGAGCGACAAGCTGCCCAACTCCCTCCAGGAGGCGGTGATCGGCGGCTTCGTCCAGACCGACCAGCGCGAGCTGCTGGCGCCGTACGCGGAGAAGTACTTCGCGGCGGTCGCGGGCGTCTGGGACGCGCGCTCGCACGAGATGGCGCAGCAGGTCGCGATCGGCCTCTACCCGGCGATCCAGGTCTCGCAGGCGACCCTGGACGCGACGGACTCCTGGCTCGCCTCGGCGGGCCCGAACGCGGCGCTGCGCCGCCTGATCTCGGAGTCCCGCTCGGGCGTGGAACGCGCCCTGCGGGCCCAGGCGGCGGACGAGGCGGCGAGCGCGTAACCGGCTGACGCCGGGGCTTGCGGGCGTGAGCCGAGCCCGGTGAGCCCGGCGAGCGGTGTGCCGGGTGAGCGGTGCGCCCGGTGTGCCCGGTGGTCACCTGCGGGTGGCCACCGGGCGCGGGGCCACGGAGCGGCCGGGGGCGGTTCCCCAGGAGCGTCCCCGGCTCCGGTCGGGGCGGGATGTGTACCCGTCGTCCCGCCCCGGTGCGGTCCGGGGACGCGCGTCGGGCGCCAGTTGCCCGTGGGGACCTCGCGCGGTGCCCGACGGTGCACGGGCGGTGCCCGCATGGCATCTGACCTGGGGCTGGAGCGAATCCGGCGCGTTTTCATGGAACCGATTCGCTGAGACAGAACCCGGACATTGACGAGATCATTTCAGGATCGAGCCGGCCCTAATGTCGTCGGTGTCAGCAGGAAACACCGCAACCGACAGCCGCTGGAGATCAAGATGCGTTCGCGTCTCACCGCCCGTTCCGCCCGCCTCGTCCTCGCCGCCGCCACGGTAACGGCCCTCGCCGCGACCATGACCGCCTGCGGCCCCGAGGAGGACGGCGCCACGGACTCCGCGGCCACCTCCTCCGCCACCTCCGGCTCCAGCGGTGGCAGCTCCACCACGGGCGGTTCCGGCGACTCCGGCTCCGACTCCGGTTCCAAGGACTCGGGTTCGAAGGACTCCGGCTCCAAGGACTCCGGCTCCTCCGACTCGGCCGGCGGCTCCGAGGACCCCAAGAAGGACGGCTACGGACAGTCCTGCGGCACCAACGACGTGGACTTCAAGGTCACCTCGGAGACCCAGGCCGGCGGCTACTACCTCATCACCGTCTCGGCCAAGTCCGGCATCACCTGCTACCTGGACCCCAACACCCCCAGCGTGTCCTTCGGTTCCAACAGGGAGGGCGTCGCCTCTCCCGTCGGGCAGGGCGGCGAAGACCCGATCAAGCTCACCGGCTCCGTCGTCGCCTACGCCGGCGTCAGCCCCAAGACCACCAACGACGACGCCGGCGTGGAGTTCGAGAACATCATCATCGCCACCTCCGAGGACGACCCGGACCCGGCCGAGATCAAGCTTCCCGACACGGCCAAGGTCGACAAGCCGATCGTCACCAACTGGGACGACGAGATCGCCGGGGCCGTCCCGCGCATCGTCTGACCCGTCCGAGGTTCGCCTACCCAGTTCAACTCCTGTGCGGTGCATATGAGATGGTCCGGTCGTGAATCAGCTGCGCACCACTGACCCCACCAAGCTCGGCCACCACACGATCCTCGCGCGCATCGGCGCGGGCGGCATGGGACAGGTGTACCTGGGGCGTTCGCCCGGGGGACGGCTGCTCGCCATCAAGGTGGTCAGGGACGACTTCGCCGATTCCGCCGACATCATGACCCGGTTCCGCCGCGAGGTGGAGACCGTGGGGCGGGTGCGCAGCGCGTACACGGCGGCGCTGGTCGAGGCGGAGGTCGACGCCCGGCCGTACTGGCTGGCGACGGAGTACGTGCCGGGCCCCACGCTCGCCGCGGCGATCCGGTCGCAGGTGCCGGGCGGGCTGCCGCACCGGTTCTGTCTGCTGCTGTTCGCCGCCCTCGCCGAGGCGCTCGCGGACGTGCACCTGCGCGGGGTCAGCCACCGCGATCTGAAGCCGCAGAACATCATCCTGTCGCCCGACGGGCCCCGGCTGATCGACTTCGGCATCGCCCGTACGACGGACCAGACCGCGCTCACCCAGGTCGGGCAGACGGTGGGCAGCCTCGGTTACACCGCGCCCGAGGTGATCACCGAGAGCCTGGTCGGACCGGCGGCCGACGTGTTCGCCCTCGGGGCGACCATGGCGTACGCGGCCACCGGGCGCGGCCCCTTCGGGGACAACGCGGCGGGGGTCGTCTACCGCAGCCTCAACGGGGAGATCGACGTCGACGGCGTCGATCCGGACCTCGCGGAGCTGATCACCGCGTGTGTCGAGGTGACGCCCGAGCGGCGGCCGGATCCCGCGGAGATCATCCGGCGGTGCGATGTACGGTCCGCGCTCACCGAGGACCCGGTCTACCGGCAGCTCGTCGCGGCGGAGAGCCCCGTCCCGACGGTCCTGGACGGGGTGGCGGGCCACCCGGATCCCTCGCGGTCCCGGGACACGCCGCCCGTCGCCGGTCGAACGCCGCAGACTCCGCACGAGAACCCGACGGTCGCCGCCGTGCCCCGGACGCTGCTCGCCCCGGCACGGCTCGTCCCGGCGGCTCCCCCCGCGCGGGACGCCGGGCGGCGGGCCGCCCTGGTGTCGGCGAGCGCCGCCCTGCTCGTCGCGATCGTCGGGGCGGTTTTACTGGTGGTCAGACCCGACTGGGGCGACGACGCCGTCGGCGCGGGCGGGCAGTCGTCGCCCACGGGGGTGGTCGAGTCCCCCGTCGAGCTGGTGCCCAAGGAACCCGTCACTCCCGCGGAACCGGAGGGCGCGGTGACCGGGATGGACTCCAAGTGCCTGCATGTCGCCAACTCCGACACGGAGAACGGCGCCGGGCTTCAGCTGTGGACCTGCAACAACACCGACGCCCAGCGCTGGAAGGTGCTCGACGGGGGCCGGATCCAGGCGCTGGGCAAGTGCATGGACGTGGAGTGGAGCGGCACGGACAACTGGACGCCCGTACGGCTGTGGGACTGCAACGGAACCCCGGCGCAGCAGTGGGAGAGCCAGGCCGACGGAACGCTCAAGAACGTGGGGTCGGGCCGGTGCCTGGACCTCGAAGAGGGAAAATCGGACAACGGCACGCCGCTCATCATCTTCGACTGCCACACCGGCGTGAACCAGCAATGGCAGCTTCCCACGTAGGGCCTGCCGTCCTGGGGTCACCGGACACGCGCGAAGGCGCCGCCCGGGCACCGAGCTGTGGTGCGGGCGGCGCCTTCGGAGGCGTCAGGCGTGCTGCTTGCGGGACTTGTCGAGCACCATCACCAGACCGGCGATGACGCCGAAGATCACCAGCGGCGCGACCACGAACAGGCCGAGGGTCTCGGCCACACTCAGGCCCGGGCCGGGGTCGTCGCCGTCGTCCCGGGTCAGCGCGAGGGCCGGGGACGTCATGAGCAGCATCATCAGCGTCGTACCGGCCGCCAGGGCGCCGGCGCGCAGAGTGTTCTTCTTGTCCACGGTGCAAACGTAGCGAACGCCCCTGAGCCCCGCGCGGGCGGGGTGCCAGTACGTGTGCTCATCCGGACCGCAGCACCTCCGTCAGGCGGTGCAGGCGCGGCGAGGCGGCCAGTTCCTCCAGCGTCATCGGGCGGCCCCGCGCGTCCGCGACGGGCAGCCGCCAGTTGGGGTACTGGTCCCAGGTGCCCGGCAGGTTCTGCGGGCGGCGGTCGCCCACCGCGTCCGGCAGCCAGACCCCGACCATCCGCGCAGGGGTGCGCAGCAGGAAGCGGTACACCGCGCGGATGGCTTCCTCCTCGTCGTCGTCGCCGCCGTAGCCACCGGGCAGCAGCCCGAGCCGGGCGAGGCAGCCGAGCCACTCCGCGACCTCCGCGTGCTCCTCCGACTGCTCCTGCGCCAGCGGGCGGGTGAGCAGGCCGAGGCGGTGGCGCAGTTCCACGTGCTCGCCGGTGAGCCGCGCGGCGGTGGACGGCAGGTCGTGGGTGGTGGCGGTGGCCACACACCCCTCGCGCCAGCTCTCGGGCGGCAGCGGGCGCCCCGTACCGGCCCAGTCGCGCTCGAACCAGAGCACCGAGGTGCCGAGCACGCCGCGCCGCTCCAGCGTCTCGCGCACGCCGGGCTCGACGGTGCCCAGGTCCTCCCCTATGACCACGGCGCCCGCCCGGTGCGCCTCCAGGGCGAGGACGGCGAGCATGGCCTCCGCGTCGTAGCGCACGTACGTGCCGTGCGTGGGCGGCCGCCCTTGCGGCACCCACCAGAGCCGGAACAGCCCCATGACATGGTCGATCCGCAGCGCCCCCGCGTGTCGCAGCAGGCCCTGGAGCAGTCCGCGGTACGGGGCGAAGCCGGACGCGGCCAGAATGTCCGGGCGCCAGGGCGGCAGCCCCCAGTCCTGGCCCAGCGCGTTGAAGGCGTCCGGCGGGGCCCCGACGGAGATGCCGTCCGCGAAGGCGTCCTGCTGCGCCCAGGCGTCGGCGCCGTCCGGGTGCACCCCGACGGCGAGGTCGTGGACGATCCCGACGGGCATTCCGGCGTCCCGGGCCGCGCGGGAGGCGGCGGCGAGCTGGCCGTCCGTGAGCCAGGCGAGGCGGCAGTGGAAGTCGATGCGGTCGAGCAGCCGGGTGCGGGCGGCGGAGGTCTCGGCGGAGCGCGGGTCGCGCAGCCCGTCCGGCCAGTCGCGCCACCGGGGGCCGTGCACCTCGGCGAGGGCGCACCAGGTGGCGTGGTCCTCCAGGGCGCGTCCCTGGGCGGCGAGGAAGTCGCAGTAGTCGGCCTGCCGGCCGGGGCCGAGCGGGACGCGGTCGAGGATCTCCAGGGCGGCGCGCTTCAGCTCCCACACGGCGTCACGGTCGATCAGCCCGCCGCCCTCCGGGCCGCCGGGGCCTACTGCCCGGCCCCTCTTGCCCAGGACGGCCTCGCGGAGCGCGGCGGCCTTCTCCGCCAGCGCGTCGAGCCGCTCGCGGTCCGGGCCGCGTACGTACGCGTACTCCGGCACGGCCTCGATCCGCAGATGGACCGGGTCGGGGAAGCGGCGCGAGGAGGGCCGGTACGGGGAGGGGTCGGTCGGGGCGCCGGGCACGGCGGCGTGCAGCGGGTTGATCTGGACGAAGCCCGCGCCGAGGGACCGGCCCGACCAGGCGGCCAGTTCGGCGAGGTCGCCGAGGTCGCCCATGCCCCAGGAGCGGGCGGAGAGGAGGGAGTAGAGCTGCACCAGGAAGCCGTGGGTACGGGCGGGGGCCTCCGGCACCCGGTCGGGTGCGACGACGAGCACGGCCCGTTCCGTACGGCCGTCGGGGGCCTCGACGGTGAGCCGGTGCACGCCGAGCGGCAGCCGGGCCCACCCGGAGGGGGTGGCGGGCACGCAGGCCGCGGCGGGCGCGGGGGCCGCGCACGGCAGCTCGACCGTCTCCCCGCGCGCGCTCCGCCAGTACTCGACCTCCACGCGGAGCGTCGAGCCCGCGGGGAGCGCCGTCAGGGCGGCCGGCAGCGGCCGGTCCGCGCCGGTATCGGCGCTGTCGCCGGCGTCGGCACCGGCGACACCATCAGGGGGGACGGTCCCGGATCCACGGGGCGGGTGCCACAGGACCAGCGTGGGCGGCAGCAGACGGCTCCCGGCGGCGGACTCGGCACGGCTCAGGGCGGCGCTCACCGCCGCGGGCGTGGACGCGTCGACGCCCAGCGCGGCGAGCACGGAGACGACCGTGTCGTCGGGGACCGGGACCTCGGTGCCCGGTGCGGGTGAGTACGCGGTGGCGACACCGTGCAGCTCGGCGAGCCTGGCCAAGCCCATGCGGACTCCTTGGTTCAGACGGTCATACCCCTGGGGACTCCGTACCGCCGGCGGTGCCGGGCGCGGTCGGTTCGCTGGTCAGCGGGGCGGTGTCGGCGAGGGGCGGTTCGCTGGTGAGCGGGGCGGCGTCGGCGAGCGGGGGCTCGCTGGTCAGGGGGCCCGCGAAGTCGGCCGCGAGCGGAGGCTCGCTGGTCAGCGGTGCGGGCTGGGCCTGTTTGGAGAATGCGGAGAGCAGGAGCTGAGCGGATGCGGCCATGACGGCGCCTCCAGATGACAGGGAACAGGACACAGCAGCCCTACCCAGCGGATGGGACCGCAGACGTCCACCCCCCGTAAACGTGTGTCGAGTCACGATCTGTTCCTCGAACCCGCGGGCCCGCTCGAACGTATTGGCGCCTAGCGGTTGATCATCACCGCGCGGCGCGGGGTCCTGCTTACCACAGCGGGCAAATGCGACACAACGGCCGCACGCATTGACACCCTCACCACGGGGTGGTGGGCTCGTTGGCGCTCGGCGCCGGGTTGGCAGCGGTACCGGTGGTACCGGCAGGCAGCAGGAGGGGAGTCGGGCATGCAGCTGGGGCACAGCGGGCACCGGAGGAGGACCGCGACCGCCGTGGCCGTCGCCGTGATCGGCGGTCTTCTCGGCACCGCGCCGGGCGCACTCGCCGCCCCCGGGGACCCGGGGTCCCCCACGGCCTCCTCACCCGAACGGGCGAACCGGGACGAGCTTCCCGCCGTCTGGCCCCGGCCGCAGACGATCCGGGCCGCCGGGAAGGCCGTACCCCTCGGGGACGAGGCGACCGTCGTCGCAGGCGCGGGAGCCGACCCGTACACCGTACGGGAGCTGGCGGCGGTGCTGCGCTCCGCGGGCGTCCGTACGGTGCACAGCGTGACGGCGTCCGCCGGTGGAGCCCTTCCCGGGAAAGGCCCCGTCGTCCTCGCGGGCGGGGCGGGAGCGCGGGCCGCGCTCGACGCGCTGCGCGCCCCCGAGCAGGCCGACATCCCCTCCGGGGGCTACCGGCTCGCGGTGGGCACCGTCGCGGGCCGGTCCACCGTCGCCCTGGACGGCATCGGTCCCGACGGCCTGTTCCACGCGGCCCAGACCCTGCGCCAGCTCGTCTCCCCGAACGGCACGGGCGACGGCGACGAGCGGCCCGCCGTCCCCGGTGTGGTCGTACGCGACTGGCCGGGCACGGCCGTACGCGGTACGGCGGAGGGTTTCTACGGCCGCCCCTGGAACCACACACAGCGCCTCGCGCAGCTCGACTTCATGGGACGCACCAAACAGAACCGCTATCTGTACGCGCCCGGCGACGACCCCTTCCGGCAGGCGCGCTGGCGCGATCCGTACCCCGCCGCGCAGCGCGCGGACTTCCGCGAGCTGGCCGAGCGCGCCCGGCGCAACCATGTGACGCTCGCCTGGGCCGTCTCCCCCGGCCAGGCCATGTGCATGTCCTCCGAGCAGGACCTCACGGCGCTCCGGCGCAAGATCGACGCGATGTGGGCGCTGGGGGTGCGCGCCTTCCAGCTCCAGTTCCAGGACGTCAGCTACAGCGAGTGGCACTGCCGGGCGGACGCGGAGACGTTCGGCTCCGGCCCCGAGGCGGCGGCCAGGGCGCAGGCACGGGTGGCGAACGCGGTCGCGGCCTGGCTGGCCGAGCGGCACCCGGACGCCCAGCGGCTCACGGTGATGCCCACGGAGTACTACCAGGACGGTGCGACGGAGTACCGCGCGGCGCTGGCCGGGGCGCTCGGCCCGCGCGTGCAGGTCGCGTGGACGGGCGTCGGGGTCGTGCCGCGCACGATCACCGGCCGGGAGCTGAAGGAGGCGCGGACCGCCTTCAAGCACCCTCTGGTCACCCTGGACAACTATCCGGTCAACGACTACGAGCAGAGCCGGCTCTTCCTCGGCCCGTACACCGGCCGGGAACCGGCGGTCGCCACCGGCTCGGCCGCGCTGCTCGCCAACGCGATGGAACAGGCGTCCGCCTCGCGCATCCCGCTGTTCACCGCCGCCGACTACGCGTGGAACCCGCGCGGCTACCGGCCCCAGGAGTCCTGGCGGGCCGCGATCGCGGATCTCGCGGGCGGCGACGGCCGGGCCCGTGACGCGCTCGGCGTACTGGCGGGCAACGGGGCCTCGTCCATCCTCGGCGAGCCGGAGTCCGCCTATCTGCGTCCGCTGCTGGACGAGTTCTGGCGCTCGCGCACGAGTTCGGACGGCCGGGCGCGCACGGCCGCGGCGACCGCGCTGCGGAGCGCGTTCACGGCGATGCGCGAGACTCCGGAACGGCTCTCGGGCACGGCCGGCGGCCTGCTGGAGGACGAGGTACGGCCCTGGCTCGACCAGCTCGCGCGGTACGGCGAGGCGGGCGAACTCGCGGTCGACCTGCTGGGCGCCCAGGACCGCGGCGACGGCGCGGCCGCGTGGCGGGCCTCGGTGGACCTGAAGCCGCTGCGCTCGGCGGCCGGGGCGAGCAAGGCGACCGTCGGCAGCGGGGTGCTGGGCGCCTTCCTGGACCGGGCGGTGAAGGAGGCGTCGGCGTGGACGGGCGTGGCGCGCGCGAAGGGCCAGTCCGTCACGGAGGAGACCGGCGGGGACGGCCGGCGCACGTACACCGTCAGCGTGGGGCGGCCCCGGCCCGTCGAGACGCTGAACACGCTGACGGCGCCGGGGACGGGCGCGGGCGCCGCCGTCGAGGCCCATGTGCCGGGGCAGGGCTGGCGGCCGCTGGGGCCGCTGTCCCCGAGCGGCTGGACCGAGCCCGCGGGGACGGCGCTGAAGGCGCTGAAGGGGCAGCCGGTGGACGCGGTACGGATCGTCTGGTCGGGCGGCCGGGTCGGTCCCGGCGGGCCCGCCGCGGCGACCCCGCCGGCCGATGTCGCGTTCGTACCGTGGTTCGCCGACGAGCCCCGGGCCGGTCTGACCCTGGCCCGGGGCGAGACGGACGCGCGGATCGGCGGCGGTCCCGAACGGGTGGAGGCGCGGCTGACGTCGCTGCGCCCCGGCGGGGTGAAAGGCACGCTGACGGCGAAGGCGCCCTCCGGCATCAAGGTGACGGCGCCGAAGGGGACGACGGTGCCGCGCGGCTCGCAGCGGACTGTTCCCGTCGAGATCAGCGTCCGTGCGGGCACCCCCGCGGGCACGTACGAGGTGCCGCTCTCGTTCGCGGGCGAGGAGCGCACGCTGACGGTACGCGCCGCACCGGACACCGCGGGACCGGACCTGGCCCGTACGGCCACGGCGTCGTCCTCGGGCGACGAGACGCCCGACTTCCCGGCCGCGGCGGCGGTGGACGGCGACCCGGCGACGCGCTGGTCCGCCCCGGTCGAGGACACCGCCTGGCTCCAGTTGGAACTGGCCCGCCCGGCGCGGGTCGGCCGGCTGGTGCTGCGCTGGGAGGACGCGTACGCGAGCCGCTACCGCGTCCAGGTCTCCGAGGACGGGCGCAGGTGGCGCACGGCGGCGACGGTGAAGGACGGCAAGGGCGGCCGGGAGGCGGTCGGCCTGGACGCGAAGGACACCCGGTACCTCCGGATCCAGGCCGACGCCAGGGGCACCCGCTTCGGGTACTCGCTGTTCTCGGTCGAGGCGTACGCGGTGCGCGGCGCGCCCGCCGGTAAGGACCGGTCCCGCCCCTGAGTGGGCCGGTCCTCGTAGAACGGTTCTCCTGAAGGCCTACAGGAAGGAGTCGATGCGGGCCACCGCGTCCTCCGCTCCGTACGGCTGCAGGTACGGCATCCAGCGCGGGTCGCGGTGGCCGGTGCCGATGATGCGCCAGGCCAGGCCGGACGGCGGGGCGGGCTGGTGGTTGAGCCGCCAGCCCAGCTCCCTCAGGTGGCGGTCCGCCTTGACGTGGTTGCAGCGGCGGCAGGCCGCCACCACGTTGTCCCACACGTGCTGTCCGCCACGGCTGCGCGGAATGACGTGGTCGACGCTGGTTGCGACGCCACCGCAGTACATGCAGCGTCCGCCGTCACGGGCGAAGAGCGCCCGGCGGGTCAACGGGACGGGCCCCCGGTAGGGGACCCGCACGAAACGCTTGAGCCGTACGACACTGGGGGCCGGGATGACTCGGGTCTCGCTGTGCATATAGGCGCCGGATTCCTCAAGACAGAGGGCCTTGTTCTCCAGAACGAGGACGAGCGCGCGGCGGAGCGGTACGACGCCGAGCGGCTCGTACGACGCGTTGAGGACCAGGACATGCGGCACGGATGCCTCCTATTACGCCGGCGGCACGTGGCTCGCGCCGGGACGATCTGCTCTCAGTCTCTCCTCATGCCTGGTCGAAACGCCACCACGTCCAGGTAACGGGCTCGGAGTGTTTTCTGCCACAGGAGCCACCGGGAGGCCCCGTGGCAGGGGTTCTGCCCGCCCCGGGCCTCACCGGGGCCGTACGGGCACGCCGCGGGGCCCACGTGAGGCGCGTCTCTCCGTCGCGCGGGGCGCGGGGCGCGCCGCGTTGCCCCGTTAGTGTGGTTCATCCGGTCGCGTACACGTGGCCGGATGTCGCGTTTCCGCCGTACCGCTCGCGCCGCACCACCGTCCGGCCCGCATCTGGAGGTTCCCTGTCGTGTCCTGGTCCGTCCCACTGGCCGCCGGCTCCGCGTCCGACCCCGTCACGCTCGACGAGGCGGCGGACCGGGCGGGGGACGCGGCGAGCTGGGTGGAGGAGAACTGGGCCACCTGGCTGAGCATCGGCCTGCGGATGACGCTGATCCTGGTGATCGCGCTGGTGCTGCGTCATGTGATCCGCCGGGCGCTGACCAAGCTGATAGACCGGATGAACCGCAGCGTCCAGACCGTCGAGGGCACCGCGCTGGGCGGGCTGCTGGTCAACGCCGAGCGGCGCAGGCAGCGCTCGGAGGCCATCGGGTCGGTGCTGCGGTCGGTGACCTCGTTCCTGATCCTGGGCACGGCGGCGCTGATGATGCTCGGCGCGCTGAGCATCAACCTGGCCCCGCTGCTGGCCTCCGCCGGGGTCGCCGGCGTGGCGCTCGGCTTCGGCGCGCGCAACCTGGTGACCGACTTCCTCTCCGGTGTCTTCATGATCCTGGAGGACCAGTACGGCGTCGGGGACACGATCGACGCCGGGGTGGCCTCCGGCGAGGTGATCGAGGTGGGGCTGCGCGTCACGAAGCTGCGCGGCGACAACGGCGAGATCTGGTACGTACGCAACGGCGAGGTCAAGCGGATCGGCAACCTCAGCCAGGGCTGGGCGACGGCCGCCGTGGACGTGATGGTCCGGCCGACGGAGGACCTGGAGCGGGTCCGTACGGTGATCCAGCAGGTGGCCGAGAAGCTCGCCAAGGACGATCCGTGGAACGAGCGGCTGTGGGGCCCGGTGGAGGTGCTGGGCCTGGACTCGGTGCTGCTGGACTCGGTGACGGTACGGGTCTCCGCGAAGACCATGCCCGGCCAGGCGCTCCGGGTGGAGCGCGAGCTGCGCTGGCGGATCAAGCTGGCCTTCGACGAGGCGGGCATCCGGATCGTCGGGGGCGTCCCGGCCGCGGTGGAGGAGGAGTCCGCGCCGGACCCGTCGGCGGGCGTCGCGGCCCCGTCGGCGCTGGCGAGCCCGACGTCCCCGCAGTCCATGGCGGCGTCCCCGATCGCGCCGCCGCCGAATCTGGCCAAGTAGGGGCCTCCGGGCAGGGCGCGTGGGTACGGAAGAACCACGCGTGGGTGCGGGGAACCACGGGTACCGGGGGAAGAAGTCGGGTAGGGGCTGTCGTTGGGATCAGGCTGGATCAGGGAGCGGGGTCTGGTGCCGTGGATCGCAAGGCGGAGGAGGGAGGCGACGCGTGAGCGTCGGCTCCCCCGTATCCGCCGTCAACGCCGCGAGGCGCGGTGCCAGGGCACGCGAGCCCAGCCTGATCCCAACGACAGCCCCTAGCCCGGTCGTGAGTCATCCGAACGCGTATGAACTGCCGTGAAGGGGAACCGATCACCGGGCCCTGGCGTATTCATGGTGGGGAGAGCGGGCGGCTGCGCCGGGCGGTTCGTCAATCAAGATCCAGTCAGCTCTTGCGCAGTTGTCGGTACCTGCGGCCATACTGCTGGCCGAGAGCTGTCCCCCGGCCCGCAGGGGGCGGGCCGCCGTCGTCCATGACCGAGGGGGAGGTCACGTGACATACCCGCCGAATGTGCGCACAGCGCCACCGTCGGCTCCGCAGCACGCGCCGGCGCCACCGCCCGCGCCCCCGGGCGCGCCGCGGCCGCCCGCGCTCCGTGCGGCGTGGTGGGAGACGACGGACCGGCTGCGCGCCGCGGCGACGACGGAGCCGGGCCGGCTGCGGATCATCGGCGCGGCCCTGGCGCTGCTGGTGGTGGCGTTCGGCGCGGTGACGGCGTGGGAGGTCGCCGACCGGCACTCCGCCGCGGGCGACGTGGTGAGCCGCAGTCAGCCGCTGAGCGCGGACGCGGCGAACATCTACCGCTCGCTGGCCGACGCCGACACGGCCGCGGCGAGCGGCTTCCTGGCGGGTGCCCAGGAGCCGGCCGCGGTGCAGGAGCGGTACCGGAAGGACATCGAGACGGCGTCGGGGCTGCTGATCACGGCGGCGACGCACACGGACAGCGGGAGCGAGTCCGGCCGGCAGATAAGGACGCTCAACGAAGGGCTGCCGCGCTACACCGGACTGGTCGAGCGGGCCCGCGCCAACAACCGGCAGGGGCTGCCGCTGGGCGGCGCCTATCTGCGGTACGCCAACGAGCAGATGACCAGGGAGCTGCTGCCCGCCGCCGAGAAGCTGTACGCGGCGGAGACGGAGCGGCTGGCGCGGGACAACGACGACGCGCGGCTGTGGCCGTTCGTCTCGCTGGCGGTCGGTGTCGTCGCGCTCGGCGTCCTCGTGTGGGCGCAGCGGCGCAACTACCGCCGGACCAACCGCGTCTTCAACCACGGCCTCCTCGCGGCCACCGCCGGGGCCACGGTCCTGCTGCTGTGGCTGGCCGTCGGCCAGACCGTCGCGCGGACCGAGCTGAACAACGCCCAGACGCAGGGTCAGGAATCGCTGAAGGTCCTCAACGAGGCGAGGATCAACTCGCTCAAGGCGCGCGCGAACGAGAACCTGACCCTGGTGGCCAGGGGCGCGGTCCTCACGGCGGACGGCAAACACGACAAGTACGAGACGGACTACACAACGGGCATGGACAAGCTCAGCACCGCGCTCGGCGAGGCGAAGAAGCTCGCCGACGACAGCGCGGGCGGCAGACCGGTGGACGAGGCGATCTCGGCGGTCACCCAGTGGCGCGAGCGCCACAAGTCGGTCAGCGAGACCGACCGGACCGGTGACTACAGCGCGGCGGTGCGGAAGGTCATCGGCGACAGCGGTTCGACGGGGCAGTCGTTCGACACGGTGGACGAGGCGCTGGGGACGGCGGTCGAGCAGGAGCAGAAGGAGTTCAAGCGGGCGGCGTCGGACGGCAGGGACGCGCTGACGGGGCTGGCGGTCGGCGCGGGGGTGCTGGCCCTGCTCGCGGCGGTGGGCGCGATCCTCGGCATAGGCCGCAGGCTTTCGGAGTACCGGTGAGAGGGGGCGGGATGACTGCGAGGAACAGCCTCAGCCGGTTCCGCGGGACGCGCGGTCCCCGGCCGTTCGCCAGGCTGCGCGGCTGGGGCGGTGTCTCGGCGATGGCGGGCGCCTGTGTGCTGACGGCGTCGCTCACCCTGCTTCCGCTCTCGCACTCCGTCGCGGAGCGCCCGGACGGCGGGGCGGAGCGCACGGCCACGGCCGTTCCGGCGGTGACGGCGGAGGAGTGCCGGGAGCCGGAGCGCAGCGTGCCGGCCTCGAACGAGGACGGTCCCTCCATCCAGGAGATCAAGGCGCGGGAGAACCGGAAGCTGATCATCGGGGTGGACCAGAACAGCTACCGCTGGGGTTATCTCAACCCGGACACCAAGGAGCCCCAGGGCTTCGACATCGATCTCGCCCGCGCCATAGCGAAGGACATCCTCGGCAGCGAGAAGGACGTCATCTTCCGCGCCATCCCCACCAATCAGCGGGTCGCCGCGCTGGACAACGACACGGTCGACCTGGTCGTCAGGACGATGACGATCAACTGCGACCGGATCAAGCAAGTCGCTTTCTCCACGGCCTACTTCGAGACGGGGCAGCAGGTGCTCGCCCCCAAGGGATCGACGATCACCGGGTTCAACAGGACCCTCGCGGGCAAGCGGGTCTGCACGGCGAACGGGTCGACGGCGTACAAGGCGCTGGAACAGCAGTCCTACGGCGCGATATTCAAGGACGAGCACGACAACGCGGCCGGCGACGAGGACCGGCTGACGGTGCCCAACCAGCTCGACTGCCTGGTCAGGCTCCAGCTCGGCGAGGTCGACGCGGTGGTCACGGACAACGCGCTGGCGGCCGGTCAGGCGGCCCAGGACCCGGCGGTCGAGCTGGTCGGGGAGCCGCTCAAGCCGGAGTACTACGGCGTGGCGGCCAAGCTCGGCAACGATGATCTGGTGGCCCGGGTGAACAAGGTGCTCGACGGGTATCGCGCGGGTGGGGCGAACAGCCGCTGGATGCTCTCGTACGACAAGTGGCTGAAGGCGGCGCTGCCGGGCATCAGCGCTCCGCCCGCGGCGAAGTACAAGGACGGCTGAGGGCAGCGGCAGCGGCAGCGGACGACGGTGGCAACGGCGGCGGAACGGGATCGGACAGCGCCGGCAGGCACGCGCCACGGCGGCGTACGGCGGAGCGGAGAGGTGATCGATGGGCGGCACGGGCTCCTTTCCCGAGGCGACGGGAAGGCCACCGGGACCGGTGATGGACCGGGACGAGGTGGACCGTGCCCTGGCGCGCCTCGAAGCGGAGCACGAGGCGATCGAGAGTTCGCTCCTCGCGCTCCAGGACCACGCGGGGCGCCGCCTTCTCGAAGGGGCCGAGCTGACCGGGGTCACGAAGGACCGCTGGGCCACCGCCGAAGGCGCGATCACCCTGCTCTGGTCGTACTTCGACAGCTACACCGCCGCGCTGACCGGCGCCCGTGAGGCGCGCGCGCGGCGGCGCTGGCCGAACCGGGACGACCTGGTGGAGCTGACGGAGACGCTGCGCGGCCGGGGTGTCACCGTCGCGGGCCCCGCCCGGCCGCTGCCGAACCTCACCGGCCCGGCCCGGCTCTCCGAACACTTCACGCTCGCCGAACTGGTGACGCGGATGAACGAGCTGTACGCGAGTTCGCTGGACATGGTCGTGACCGCGGACTCCGTGTGGTCGGCGCTGCCCGCCCGGATCGACCTGCTCTCCGCGGAGTTGCAGCGCACGCGTTCGCTGGCGCACTCCGTGGGCGTACGGCCCGGGGAGCATCCGGCGGGCGACGACCTGGAGTCGATCACCCACGAGCTGTCCACGCTCCGTGCCCAGGTGATCTCCGATCCGCTGGCCTTCTGGCGCCCCGCGCCCGGCAGTTCGGCCCCGGGCGGCGGCCGGCCCGACACCGAGCGGTACGACCGGGCGGCCCGCGCGCTGGAGGATGTGCGCGGCGAGATCGAGGCGGTCCTGCGGGTCCGCCAGGACTCGGAGGAGCGGCTGATGCGGCTGCGCGACGTGCTGTCGCGGGCCGACCGCACGCTCGCCGAGGCGCGCACGGCCCGCGGTGAGGTGCTGGCGAAGATCGCCGCGTCCGAGGTGCCCGCGGTGAGCGGTCCGCCGACCGTGCTCCACGAACGGCTGTCGGCCGCCGCGGAGTACCGCAGGCACGCCCAGTGGCACCGGCTCTCGCCGCTCCTGGAGTCGCTGGAACGGGAGGCGGAGGACGAACTGCTGCGGGCCCGCGAGTCCCTGACCGCGGTCACGGCGCCGCTCGCGGTCCGCGCCGAGCTGCGCGGCCGGCTCGACGCGTACAAGGCGAAGGTCGCCCGGCACGGCATGGCCGAGGACCCCTTCCTGATCGAGCGGTACGACGCGGCGCGCCGGATGCTGTGGAGCGCGCCCTGCGATCTGCGTGTCGCCGAGCAGGCCGTCCTGCGGTACCAGCGGGCCGCGGCGGACGTCCTCGTGCCCGGCCCGCCGGGTCCGGCGGACCGCGGGGGTGGCGCGTGAGGGTGAACGGCTCCGGCACGGAGAGCGGCATGACAGCAGGCGAGCAGGGGGACGGATGAGCGGGAACACGGCGTGCCAGCGCCCCGGCTGCGAGGGCTCGTACGAGGACATGGGCGGCGGTGAGCTGTACTGCGACACCTGCGGTCTGGCCCCTGTCGTCTCCCCCAACGGATCGCTCTCCTCGCCGCCCACGGGCATCACAGGCGGCGGCGGGGACGGCAGCGGCTCCGGGGGCGGCTCGGGGAAGGGCTCGGGCAGCGGGGACTCCTCGCGCTCGTCGCGTTCGGCGCGCTCGTCAACAAGCCGCTCCTCCCGGTCCTCGACCTCCCGCCGGTCCGTCTCGGGCCGGCTCTCCCGCTCGCTCTCGGGGCGGGTGTCGTCGCGGTCGGTCTCGGTCCGCAGCTCCGGCTCGTCCACCAGCACCTCGGGGCGGGGCAGGCTGGGCGCGGGCCTGGTCTCCGTGCCGGACGTGCCGCGCCCCGACCCGCGCTCCGCCGTCATGGAGCACCCCGAGGTGCCGGAGCGCAAGCGGTACTGCTCGCGCTCGGACTGCGGGGCGCCGGTGGGCCGGGCGCGCGGTGACCGGCCGGGCCGTACCGAAGGGTTCTGCACGAAGTGCGGGCACCCGTACTCGTTCGTGCCCAAGCTCCACGAGGGCGATGTGGTGCACGGCCAGTACGAGGTCGTGGGGTGCCTGGCGCACGGCGGTCTCGGCTGGGTCTATCTCGCCATCGACCGCGCCGTGTCGGACCGCTGGGTGGTCCTCAAGGGCCTGCTGGACACGGGCGACCAGGACGCCATGGAGGCGGCGATCTCCGAGCGGCGCTTCCTCGCCGAGATCGAGCACTCCAACATCGTCCGCATCTACAACTTCGTGGAACACCTCGACCAGCGCACGGGCTCCATGGACGGCTACATAGTCATGGAGTACGTGGGCGGCAAGTCGCTCAAGGAGATCGCCAACGAGCGCCGTACGGGCGCCGGCAAGCGCGACCCGCTCCCCGTCGAGCAGGCGTGCGCGTACGGCATCGAGGCGCTGGAGGCGCTGGGCCATCTCCACAGCCGGAACCTGCTGTACTGCGACTTCAAGGTCGACAACGCGATCCAGACCGAGGACCAGCTCAAGCTGATCGACATGGGCGCGGTCCGCAGGATGGACGACGACGAGTCGGCGATCTACGGCACGGTGGGCTACCAGGCCCCCGAGGTCGCCGAGACCGGCCCGTCGGTCGCCTCCGACCTGTACACGGTCGCCCGCACCCTGGCGGTGCTGACGTTCGACTTCCAGGGCTACACCAACGTGTTCGCGGACTCGCTCCCGGACCCGGACAACATCGATGTCTTCCGTACGTACGAGTCGTTCTACCGGCTGCTGGTACGGGCGACGGACCCCGATCCGGCCCGGCGGTTCTCCTCGGCCCAGGAGATGGCGGAGCAGCTCACGGGTGTGCTGCGGGAGGTCGTGGCGCTCCAGACGGGACGTCCGCGCCCCGCGCTGTCCACGCTGTTCGGCCCGGAACTGAGGGTCACGGACACGGAGTTGTTCGCGGAGCTGACCGAGGACGTCTCACGGCTGGGGGTACGGGCGGAGCCGAAGGGCGGCCTGTTCGGCCGGCGCGTCAAGGCGGCGGCCGGGGCTGCCGGGCTCGGTGAGGCAGGCCGGGCGGGCGGCCCGGCCG
>NZ_JBHURV010000048.1:0-73491 GCF_042673865.1 Streptomyces sp. NPDC056987 | reverse complement strand
GGGATGGCTTGATCCGGGTGCTTAGACTTAGCCAAGCTCCGGGTGCCCCGGGTGCGCCCGGTGCGAGTTCCGGCAGCGGTGACATCGCCGACGCCGCGACGAGCAAGGCCGCCGTGCCGCCGCGTGGCGCGCGCGGCGGCGGTGCCGCGGTGCAGCCCCCGCCGCCGCCCGGCGCGCCGGGTGTCCCGGGCGGCACCCCGCCGCCCGCCCCGCCGGCTCCGTCGCCGTCGGGTCCGGGGACGCCGGGTGCCCCGGCCGGTGGCTATCTGCCGACGCAGCTCGCGCCGAGCATCGGCTCCAACGTCCCGCGGCCGCCCGGTCCGCCGGGCGTCCCCGGCACCCCGCCCGGTACGCCCCCGGGTACGCCTCCCGGCACACCCCCGGGCGGCGTGCACCACGCGGCCACGATGTTCGCGGACCCGAGCCAGGGCGGCCAGACCCCGCTCGCGGGCCCGCCCGGCGCGCCCCGGCCCCCGGGTCCGCCCGGCGCTCCCGGAGCCCCTGGTGCTCCGGGCGCCCCCGGTACGCCGCCCGGCGGTGTGCACCACGCCGCGACGATGCTGGCGGGACCGGGGCAGCAGGGCGGCCCCGTACCGCCGTCGGCCGCCCAGCCGCCGGGCCCGCCCGGCATGCCGCCGGGGATGCCGCCGGGCGCCCCCGGTCCCGTACCGCCGGCGGCATACGGCTACCCGCCCCAGCCGTCCGGGCTGCCGACCGTCGGCCCGGGCTACCAGGCCGTGCTGCGCTACCGCGCGCCCGACGGCTCCGAGGCGCAGATCATCCGGCGCTCCGCGCCCGGCACCCCGCACCCCGAGTGGCAGATCCTGCACGAGCTGCGCGGGATGAACGTGCCGCCGCAGCAGGTGCTCGAACTCCACACGGAGCTGGAGTCGTGCGAGCTGCCCGGCGGTTACTGCGCGCGGATGATCCGGGAGACCTGGCCGCAGGTCCGGATCACCAGCGTCGCCCCGTACGGTCAGGACCACGCCAGCCGGCAGCAGGGCATGCAGCATCTCCTCACCCACCAGGGCGAGTTGCACCAGGTCGCGGACGGTCCCGCGCGCCCCGCGCCGGTCCGGGCGCCGCTGCCGCAGGTGGCGCCCGCGCCGCCGGTGCCGCCGGAGGGGATCGCACAGGAACTGGCGGCGGCGTTCGGGCCGCAGGGCATCTGCCGGTTCGACCAGCGCGCCGTGTCCCGGCAGGGCGTGCCGGACCTGGTGGCGCGCACGCTGGTGTGGGCGGGGCTGCCGGCCGACTTCGGGCCGTTCTTCTGGGCGCAGCCCCCGCAGCCGGTGGTGCCGACGCTGGCCGAACTGGCCGCGCAGCGGCAGGTGCAGCCGGCCTCGGACGCGGGCTCGTACCTGGTGATGGGCAGCGACTTCGGGCGGGCGCTCTGCGTCCAGTACGGTACGGCGCACATCATGGCCGTACCGGTGGAGGCGGGGCCCGGCGGGCAGCCGGTGGCGCCGCAGTTCGTGAACACCGGGCTGCCGGAGTTCACCCGCTCCCTGGCGCTGCTGGGGCGGATGTGGCGGCTGCGCTACGGGCTGACCCCCGAGCAGGCGGGCCGCTGGACGGTCGACTTCCAGGCGCAGCTCGCGGCGCTGGACCCGGCGGCGCTGTCGTCGCCGGAGAACTGGTGGTCGGTACTGCTGGAACAGATGTGGGACGGATTGCTGTGACCGTTCGTTAGAACAGAACGCGTCGGCGGATGACCGAGGCGCCCCCCCCCGGGGGGGGGGGGGCGCCTCGCTGTACCCGATCCGACCCTGACTTTTGTGGCTGTGTGACTACATGACTGTGTGGCTTGCCCCTGAGGGGCTTCAAGATGGGTGGTGCACCGTTGTCGGATCATGGCTTCGTGCCCGTATGGGGTCGTGGTTACCGTCCCGAACAGGTCGACCGGACGTACGCCGAACTCTTCAAGGAGCGCGACGACGCCCGGGAGCGGATCGTGCGGCTCACCTCCCAGGCCGAGCAGTTGGCGGGCGAGGCGGAGCTGCTGGCGGCACGGGTCGCCACGCTGGAGCAGCCGACGTACGAGACGCTCGGCCGGCGCGCCCAGCAGATCCTGGCGCTCGCGCGGCAGGAGGACGAGACCCTGCGGGCCGAGGTGCGCGAGGAGTGCGCGGCGGTGATCGCGGCGGCCGAGGCGGTGGCGGCGGACATCCGCGAGGCGGCGCGCGCGCAGGCCGACGGCATACGGGCGGCGGCGGAGGCGGACGCCGACCGCGTGGTGGGGGCGGCGCGGGACGCGGCTGACGCGAAGCGGAGCGAGGCCCGCGACGAGGGCGCGGAGCACCGGGCGGAGGCGGTCGCGGAGCTGGACGAGGTGCGCCGGCGCACGCGGCGGTTGATCGAGGAGCTGGAGCAGAAGCACACGGAGCGGCTGGCGGCGACGGAGCGGGAGTCCACGGCGCGGGAGGCGGCGCTGGAGGCCGAGTCGGCCGAACTCGTCGCGCAGGCGCAGGCGAAGCTGGTGGAGGCGCAGCGCGGGCTCTCGGCGGCGGGGGAGCAGGCGCGGCACCGCCAGGAGGACGCGCAGGACCAGGCGAGCGAGCTGATGGCCCGGGCCCGGGCGCGGGCGGACTCGGTGGCGAGGGACACGGAACGGCAGATACGGCTCCACGAGGAGGCGCGCGAGGAGATGCGGGCGCACATGGCGCACGTACGGAACAGCCTGGCGGCGCTGACGGGGAGGGCGCCGACGGAGGAGTGACGGCCCCCGTGCGCGGCGGCCCCTAAGGACCCTGCTGGTCGGCGGGCGCGTCCGGGATCACCGGGAAGCGGCGCGGCGCGAGGAGGAGCAGGACGAGAAGGGCCAGCGCGCCCGCGACCGCCGCGCCCACGAAGACATGGTCG
The DNA here is from genome assembly GCF_042673865.1 of Streptomyces sp. NPDC056987. Lineage (NCBI taxonomy): Bacteria > Bacillati > Actinomycetota > Actinomycetes > Kitasatosporales > Streptomycetaceae > Streptomyces > Streptomyces sp. NPDC056987. Next base: position 70,629 of record NZ_JBHURV010000048.1, on the reverse strand, counting down.
ACCGCCGTGTCCATCGCCCGGCGCAGATAGTCGGCGGCCCCGGCGCCGAGGGACGCCGGGTCCTCCAGGGCCTGCGCGACACCGTCCACGTCCTGGGGCAGCCCGGGCGTGGGCGCGTTCGCGAGCCGCGCGGAGAGTACGGAGTTGGCGACCGCGCCGAACAGCGCGGCGCCCACGCTCTGGCCGATCAGCCGGCAGAAGAGGATGGACGCGGTGGCGGTGCCCCGCTCCGACCAGCCGACCGTCGACTGCACTCCGATGATCAGCGGAAGCTGGAACAGCCCCAGCGCCGCCCCCAGCAGCAGCATGATCAGCGTCGGCTGCCAGGCGTGGCCCGGGTAGGGGAGCAGGGGGAAGGCGAGCAGGACCAGTGTCGCGAGCGAGATGCCGATGACGGCGGTCAGCCGGAAACCGATGCGGTTGTAGACCCGGTTGGAGAGGGCCGCGCTGACCGGCCAGCTCAGCGTCATCGCGGAGAGCACGAACCCGGCGGCGATCGGACCGAGCCCGAGGACGGACTGCGCGTACGTCGGGAGGAAGACGGTCGGGGCGACCATCAGCAGCCCGAGGGCGCCGAGCGCGAGGTTGACGGCCGCGATGGTGGGACGGCGCCAGACCCACCCCGGCAGGATCGGCTCGGCGGCCCGGCGCTCGATGACGACGGTGAGCGCCGCGAGAACCGCGCTGCAGCCGAGGAACGCGAACGACGGCGCGGAGAGCCAGGGCCAGGCGACCCCGCCCTGGACGAGCGCGGTGAGCAGGAGCGCCCCGGTCGCGAAGACGCCCAGGGCCCCCGCCCAGTCGATACGGGCCCGGGCGGCGGGCCGCGTACGCGGGTGGGCCTCCGTACCCGCGTGAGCCTCCGTACCCGTCACGGCCGCGCGCGCCCGGTGGGGCTCGTGGAGGTACCTGATGACCAGCCAGAGCGCCACCGCCCCGACCGGCAGGTTGATCAGGAAGATCCAGCGCCAGTCCGCGTACCCCGCGATGAACCCGCCCACCGCCGGGCCCGCCACGGACGACGAGGCCCAGACCGTCGAGAGCCTGGCCTGTATCTTCGGGCGCTCCTTCAGCGGGTAGAGGTCGGCGGCGATGGTCTGCACCGTGCCCTGGAGCGCCCCGCCGCCCAGCCCCTGGACGACGCGGAAGGCGATCAGGGAGGCCATGTTCCAGGCGGTGGCGCAGAGCAGCGAGCCGATGAGGAACAGGACGATGCCGGCGACCAGGACGGGCTTGCGGCCGAGAGTGTCGGAGAGCTTTCCGTAGACGGGCAGGGTGACCGTGACGGCGAGCAGATAGCCGGAGAACAGCCAGGAGAAGACGGCGAATCCGCCGAGGTCGCCGACGATCTGCGGGACGGCCGTGGAGACGATGGTGCCGTCCAGCGCGGCGAGCGCCATCCCGAGCATGAGCGCGGCGACGACCGGCCCGCGCTTGCCGGGGGTGCGCGGGCCGGCGGGTATCGCGCCTGTATGTCCCGCGTCCTTGTCGTGCTCCGTGTCCTCGGTACTTCCTCCGGCGCTGCTCACAGGATCCCTTCCCCGTACACGTATTTCGTCGGGGACACCTTCTCACCCGCACCTCGGACGGCGGGAGGGGACGAAACGGAGTATTGGCGTCCTCCACCGGCGGGTGTAGTCCCCTAGGGGTATCTCCTTACTTCTGCCCAGGGGCCGTTCGTCCCGGTGGAGGACGTGCGGCCCTTCCCCGCTCCTTAGGTTGTTCTTACGGACACGGCGGCCCCGCCACGGGGCCCGCGCCGGGGGCTTCCCCACGACAGGGGGGTGGGGAAAACCCCAGGCGAAGACTGCGCCGGGCACCACTGCGGCCGACACCCCGGACACACCAGACTCGTCCAGGCACGCGCCGGCGACATCCCCGTAACCACACCCGCACCCGCACCAACATCCACACCTACGCACGCACCAACTCATGCGATGCATCAAGCGATATAGGAGACTTACCGTGACAACGGCTGTGACCATCCCCAAGCACGGGGGTACCGGAGGGCGTACGGCCGTCGCGGCGCGAGCGCGGCAGGTCGTCAAGGCGTACGGCTCCGGGGACACCCGGGTCGTCGCGCTGGACCATGTCGACGTGGACATCGCCCGGGGGGAGTTCACCGCGATCATGGGCCCCTCGGGTTCCGGCAAGTCGACGCTGATGCACTGCCTCGCCGGTCTGGACACGGTGTCCTCCGGCGAGATCCACCTCGCCGAGACCGAGATAACCAAGCTCAAGGACAAGCAGCTCACGCGGCTGCGCCGGGACCGCGTCGGCTTCATCTTCCAGGCGTTCAACCTGCTGCCGACGCTCAACGCCCTGGAGAACATCACGCTCCCCATGGACATCGCGGGCCGCAAGGCGGACACCGCCTGGCTCCAGCAGGTCGTGGACACCGTAGGACTCGCCGACCGGCTCACGCACCGCCCGACGCAGCTCTCCGGCGGGCAGCAGCAGCGCGTCGCCGTGGCCCGCGCGCTCGCCGCGCGGCCCGAGATCATCTTCGGCGACGAGCCGACGGGGAACCTGGACTCGCGGGCCGGCGCCGAGGTCCTCGGCTTCCTGCGCCGCTCGGTCGACGACCTCGGCCAGACCATCGTGATGGTCACGCACGACCCGGTGGCCGCCTCGTACGCGGACCGGGTGCTGTACCTCGCGGACGGCCGGATCGTCGACGAGATGCTGCGCCCGACCGCCGACGCCGTGCTCGACCGGATGAAGGACTTCGACGCGCGGGGGCGTACCTCGTGACCGTCTTCAAGACCTCGATGCGCAACTTCTTCGCGCACAAGGGACGCATGGCGCTCTCCGCCGTGGCGGTCCTGCTCTCGGTGGCGTTCGTCTGCGGGACGCTCGTCTTCACCGACACCATGAACACGACCTTCGACAAGCTCTTCGCCGCGACCTCCTCGGACGTCACGGTCAGCCCGAAGAAGGCCGAGGCCGACGGGGATTCGGGCAGTTCACAGACGGGCCGCCCCGAGTCGCTGCCCGCCGCCGCGATGGAGACCGTACGGAAGGCGGAGGGCGTACGGTCCGTCGAGGGCGCCGTCAGCAGCATGAGCGTGACCGTCGTCGACGACGCGGACAAGGACGTGGGCGGCAGCAACGGCGCCCCGACCATCGCGGGCAACTGGACTCGTAACGACCTGAAGTCGATGCGGATCACCTCCGGCCACGCGCCGCGCGGCCCGACCGAGGTGATGATCGACGCGGACGCCGCCGAGAAGCACGGTCTCGCGATCGGTGACGAGCTGCGCACCATCGCCGTCACGGGCGACATCAAGGCGAGGATCTCCGGGATCGCGACCTTCACCGTCACCAACCCGGGCGCGACGATCGTCTTCTTCGACACCGCCACCTCGCAGCGGGTGCTGCTCGGCGGGACCGGCCGCTTCACGCACCTCAATGTCACCGCCGAGCAGGGCGTCAGCCACGCGCGGCTCAAGCAGGACGTCGCGGCGGCGCTCGGGGCCGGGCCGTACAAGCTCCAGACGCAGCAGGAGGCGGCGGACGCGAACCGTTCCGACGTCGGCTCGTTCCTCGACGTCATGAAGTACGCGATGCTCGGCTTCGCCGGGATCGCCTTCCTCGTCGGCATCTTCCTCATCGTCAACACCTTCTCGATGCTGGTCGCGCAGCGGACCCGGGAGATCGGCCTGATGCGGGCCCTCGGCTCCAGCCGCCGGCAGGTCAACCGCTCGGTGCTGCTGGAGGCGGTGCTCCTCGGGATCATCGGCTCGGTGACGGGTGTCGCGGCCGGGGTGGGGCTGGCCGTCGGGCTGATGAAGGTCATGTCCTCCATCGGCATGGACCTGTCCACGGACGATCTGACGGTGAAGTGGACGACCCCGGTGATCGGCCTGGTCCTCGGCATCGTCGTCACGGTCGTCGCCGCGTACGTACCGGCGCGGCGGGCCGGGAAGATCTCCCCGATGGCCGCGCTGCGCGACGCCGGGACCCCGGCCGACGGGCGTTCCGGGTGGGTACGGGCGGTCATCGGACTGGTCCTGACGGGCGCCGGCGGGGCCGCGCTGCTCCTGGCGGCGAACTCCGCGAAGGCGAGCGAGGGTTCGCTCTACCTCGGCGTCGGCGTGGTCCTGACCCTGCTCGGCTTCGTCGTGATCGGCCCGCTCCTCGCGGGCGGCCTGGTCCGGGTGCTCAGCGTGGCGGTGCTGCGGATGTTCGGCCCGGTCGGCCGGATGGCGGAGCGCAACGCGCTGCGCAACCCGAGGCGTACGGGGGCGACGGGCGCGGCCCTGATGATCGGCCTCGCGCTGGTGGCCTGCCTGTCGGTCGTCGGCTCGTCGATGGTCGCCTCCGCGACGGACGAACTGGACCGCTCGGTCGGCGCGGACTTCATCATCCAGAGCAGCAACGGCCAGCCGATCGTGCCGCAGGCCCAGGCTGCGCTGGAGAAGACGCCGGACATCGCGCACTTCACGGAGTACAAGTGGGTCGAGGTGGCGCTGACCGCCCCGGACGGAAAGACGGAGCGCACCGGCCTGGCGGCGGCCGACCCGTCGTACGCCACGGACCTGCGCCGCGAGACGGTGAGCGGTGAACTGGCGGCGGCGTACGGCAAGGACGCGATGTCGGTCGGCGACGACTACGCCGAGCGGAACGGCGTCAAGGTGGGCGACGAGATGACGGTGGCCTTCAACGGCGGCCGGACCGCGAAGCTGAAGGTCGCGGCGATCACCTCGGACGACGTGAACGTCGACAAGGGCGCGATGTACGTCAATATCACGACCGTGGAGCGGTACCTGCCGGCCGAGCGGGTCCCCAAGAACATGATCATGTTCGCGGCGGCCGAGGACGGCAAGGAGAAGCAGGCGTACGCGGCCCTCAAGGACTCGCTGGCCGGCTACCCGCAGTACAAGGTGCAGAACCAGACGGACTTCAAGCAGACGCTGAAGGACCAGATCGGCCAGCTCCTCAACATCGTCTACGGCCTGCTGGCCCTCGCGATCATCGTCGCGGTGCTGGGGGTCGTGAACACCCTGGCCCTCTCGGTGGTCGAACGCACCCGGGAGATCGGCCTCCTCCGCGCCATCGGCCTCTCCCGCCGCCAGCTGCGCCGCATGATCCGCCTGGAGTCGGTCGTCATCGCCCTCTTCGGCGCGCTGCTCGGCCTCGGCCTGGGCATGGGCTGGGGCACCTCGGCCCAGAAGCTGCTGGCCCTGGAGGGCCTGGGGGTCCTGGAGATCCCCTGGCCGACCATCGCCACGGTCTTCGTCGCCTCGGCCTTCGTCGGCCTGTTCGCCGCCCTGATCCCGGCGTTCCGCGCGGGCCGCATGAACGTCCTGAACGCGATCGCCACGGAGTAGAACGTACGGACCACGCACGCACGTACGGGTACGGTAGTCACTCCGGCCCCGGTGGACGCCCTCCAACGTCCATCGGGGCCGGAGTGCTGCGCGTTACGAGGCGAGGCGGTCGAACTCGCCTGCCTTCACGCGGAGGATGAGGGCGCGGAGGCTGTCCGGCGTGGTGGTGAGGATGGTGTCCGGGGTGTCGCTCTCGCGGAGTTTGATGGTGCCGTCGCCGGTAGCGGCTACGTAGACGCAGTTGGCGGCCTCGCCACTGTGCGAGGACTTCTGCCAGTTGAGGGCCGACACGCGTTTTCCTTTCTCAGATGTCTTGTGCGACCCGGCGGATCAGAGTCCGGGACGCCGCTGGTTTGAGGCTACAAGCCTCCATGCGATCCAGAACGGTCCGGTACTTCACCAACTGCGGTGGGGTGTCAAGGAATGCGGAACCATGATCTGTGTCGAGCTGAACAGTGTCCAGGGCCGGGATGGTGCCGGCCATGTGATGGATGCCCTGCCCGGAACTGGGGAAGGTGCCCGCGCCGAACGGGATCACTCGGATGGTGATGTGTTCCCGTTCGCTCAAGTCCAGGAGGGATTTCAGCTGCGCGCGGGCTACCTCCGGTCCGCCGAAGCCCATGCGCAGGGCGGCCTCATGGATGATCGCTGTCAGTGGAGTCGGATTCTCCCGGTAGAGCACTGCCTGCCGCTTGATCCGGTACGAGACCCGGTGTTCCACATCGGGCGGCGCGAGCGACGGGACCACGTCGCTGATGACGGCATGCGCATGGGCTCGGGTCTGGAGCAGGCCCGGCAGATGGATCACCGCTGCGGTGTGCATCCCGGTGGCGTGGTGTTCCAGTTCGGCCAGATCAAGTGTGTCGGCCGGAAGGATGTCGCGGTACTCCTCCCACCAGCCGCGTGTCCGCCCTCCGGTCATCTCGGCGAGTGCCTCGACCAGGGCCTCGTCCGTACAGGTATAGCTATGAGCCATGGCCCGGACCCGGTCCGCGCTCACCGCGAAGTGCCCCAGCTCGACGCTGCTGACCTGCGGCTGAGAGGAACCGAGGCGCGCGGCAGCCTTGGTGACCGACAGATCCGCTTGCTCGCGGAGCCTGCGCAACTCGGCGCCAAGGCGCCGTTGCCGTACCGACGGTGGGAAAACCTTTCGAGCCATAGCGTTGCTTCACCCGTTCTGATGTATCGGCATTTTTTGCTGTGTGAATAGTATCGTCTCGTCTACTGTGTGTGACAGGCCGCTCCAACCGGTCGCGCCACCAGGCGCCTTCACCCGCCATGCCCAGCCCTACCGGGCAGGCGCGCTCACCCTTCTTGAGACTCAGACAGGGGATTTCCATGACGAGCATGCCGACCGCATCGCCGCAAGAACCCGCACTGGAGCTGGACTTCACCCAGGAGGTGTACGAACTTGTACGCGATACCGCACCCCGGCTCTTCGCCGTCGTGGAGGAGTACCGCCCTGGCACGGACGACGCGGACGCCGTGGTCGTCGCGTGGGGCCTGGCGTACGAGAGCGGGGAGGCCGAGGTCATCCATGTCGGCGGCGTGCGCCGGTGGCGGCTGCCGTCGGCGGAGAGCGTCATGCGGCACTTCCGCCGAACGGAAGACCGTACGCCCCGCCTGGTGTGGCTCGCGCCGCTCGGCGCTGACGCGGGCGCCCGGGAGGGCTGCGCCGCCTGAAACGGGGGGCGCGCGGCCGTATCCGTATTCCGCGCGCTGCCCCGGTTACGGGACGAAGCTCCCCGGCGTATCCAGCCACACCCGTTCGCCGCTGCGCGTGACGCTCAGCCCGGCGCGGTCGCGTTCCGGTCGGCCGTGCTCCTCCCACCGCCGGTAGGAACGTTCCACCTCGTCCCACAGGAAGCGCGGCCCGTACTGGGTGACCACGTACTCCTCGGCCCCCGGGACGTGATCGGCCGCCGCCCAGGACCTTCGGTCGTCCGCCAGGATCCAGAAGGTCGCCTCGCCGCCGCTGTCGTTGCTCCCGGTGTCCGCGTCGACCCTCAAGTGCCAGGCGTCTGGCAGGTCGAGGCCGATGAAGAACAGCGCGTCGGGGTCGCCGTCGAAGGTGAGAGGGGACAGGTCTGTACGCGACTCGACGGCCTCCTCCCGGTGGTGCAGGAAATCGGCGAGATAGCCGCGCTGCGGGCGATTCCGGCGGGTGCGCATGAAGGCGGGGTATCCGGTGAAGCGGCCGTGTGCCTCGCCGTCGGCCACGTCCAGCACGGCGAAGCTGTACGGGAAGAAACTTCCGCCCCAGGGTGCGACGATCCGGCCCGCAGGGGCCTGCTCGACCCAGGCGTACGGGATCTCGGGCACGGTGTACGTCGCGACGATGCGATCGTACGGTGCCCCGTCCGGTCGGCCGTACTCGCCGAGCCCGCAGACCACTTGAGGATGGAAGCCGGCCGCATCGAGGTTCTTCGCGGCTTGCCGGGCCAGTACCGGATCGAGGTCGACGCTGGTGACACGGTCCGAGCCCAGGCGGTGGGCGAGCCAGGCGGCGTTGTAGCCGGTGGCCGCTCCGAGCTCCAGGACGCGTTGCCCCTCCCGTACCTCCAGGAGTTCCAGCATCTCCAGCATGATGCTGGGCATGGAGCTGGACGAGGTCGGCAACTGGTAGGTGCCTTCGGGAGTTTCGAAGCCGTCGTTGACCTGAGTGATGATCTGAAGGTCGTCGTAGACGGCGGCGAGCCACTGCTCCGGGTTCTCGGCCCGGGAAATCACCGAACCTCCTGCCTCGATCGTGTCCGGCAGGAACAACTCGCGCCGGACCGCGCCTACTGTGTCCTCCCATCCGGCGGGGACCGCCCCCTGGGCGGCCAGGATCTCCAGCAGGCGCGCCGGTGTGCTCACGTCAGGTCACTTGTCCTTCTTCTTCGGGGGGTTGGTGACCGGCTTGGTCCATCTGCCGTCGCCTTCACGAGGTGACTGCTTCTTGTCGCCCTCGGAACCGCCCTTGCCATCACCGTGCGTACCCATGCATCGGCTCCTCTCTCGAAGCCTCCCGAACATCTGTAACGCTATGCAGTCTTCCATGTGCTCAACGTCATTGAAAAGACACTCGTTCGGGTACGCTACGACCCCGGCCCGCCCAGCCGCCCCCGCACGGCCGCCGCCCGGGGGTCCTCGTACGGGGCGAGCAGGCGCAGTGCCTGGGTGCGGTGCTGCTGGGCGGCCGTGGGGTCGGCGGCGTCCAGTGCCGTGGCCAGCGCCTCCAGGGCCAGTGCCTCGTGCCAGGTGTCCGCGAGGCCGTGGTGGACGGCGGCGGCCCGGCGGTGGAAGTGGGCCGCCTCGTCCGGTCTGCCCAGAGCCTGGTACGTCTGGCCGGCGCCCAGCCAGGACATCGCCTCGCGGCTGCGGTTGCCCAGTCGGCGGTGCAGGTCGGCGGAGCGCTGGTACGAGACGAGCGCGTCCGCGAGGTGACCCAGTTCGCGTTGGGCGTCGCCGAGGGTGAGGAGCCAGTAGGCCTCGATGACCTGGTCGCGTCGTGCGAGGGCGATGTCCAGGGCCTGTTCGGCCGTACGGAGCGCCGCCTCCGACTCGCCCCGTTCGCGTTGCAGACTGCTCAGCATGCGCAGCGCGTTGCCCTCGCCGCCCGGATTTTCGAGTGCGCGGTGTGCGGCCAGGGCCTCTTGGACGGTGGCAGAGGCTTCCCCCGCGCGCCCGGCGTTGCAGTAGGTCGTGGCGAGGTTCGAGAGGGCGGTGGCAGCCCAGTGCTCGGAACCCACTGTCCGCCAGAGCGCCGAAGCCTGCTCGAAATGGGTGGCGGCTGAGTCCAGTTGGCGACGGCGTAGCTGGATGAGTCCGATCAGGTTCAGCGAGCGGGCCTCACCGTTGCGGTCACCGTTGGCACGGCGAATCGCCAGCGCTTGCCGATGGCAGTCCAGGCTCTCGTCCCATGCGTTGATTCGGTGATGAGCCATGCCGAGGCGCGTGAGGATCAGCGCTTCGGCGGCTGCGTCGTTCACTCGGCGCGCCGAGGCCAGACCGGTGTTGCCCACGGCCAGCCAGTCGGTCATGGAAGCGAAGTGTGGCTGCACCGACCACAGGACCTCCGTCAACTTCCATGCCAGTTCGTCGTTCTCTCCCGCGGCGGTACCGACCGCCCTGAGCAGATTCGTATGTTCGCGCTCCGCCCAGTCCATCGCCGCGTCGTCATCCGCGAAATCCAGGGGCCGGGCCGTCTCGTCCAGTTCCCCCTGTGTCAGGGGCACCGGATCCTGCGCCGGGGCGAGCCTGACCCGCGCCGCCTCCGCGGTGCGCAGGTACCAGATCAGCACGCGGCGGAGCGCCGCCCGCCCGTCCTCCGGCGCTCCCTCCTGGTGCGCGAGCCCCGCGGCGTACGCGCGGAGCAGGTCGTGGAACTGGTAGCGGTCGGGGCCTGTCTGCTCCAGCAGATGCGCGCCCACGAGGGAGTCGAGGAGCTGCCGGGCCCTGACGACGGGCAGCGCGGCCAGCGCGGCGGCGGCGGGCAGGCCGAACTCCGGCCCGGGGTGCAGACCGAGCTGCCGGAAGAGCGTCGCGCCGGGCGCGGGCAGGGCGCGGTAGGACCACGCGAAGACGGTGCGTACGGCCTCGGCCTCCTCCGCGTCCCCGACACTGAGCGCGTCCCAGAGGACGGACTCGTCCCGCAGTTCGGCGATCAGGTCGGTCAGGCGCAGATGCGGATTGCTCGCCGCCCGCTCCCCGGCGATGCGCAGGGCCAGCGGCAGCGCGGCGCACAGTCTGCTCAGCTCCGCGAGCTCACGCAGGTCGTCCTCGGCGCGGTAGCCCGTGGTCACGGCCCGCAGCAGCGCGACGGCTTCCGCCTCAGGGAGGGTGCCGAGGGTCAGCCGTCGCGCGCCGTCGCGTATCGCGAGCCCGGAGAGCCTGCTGCGGCTGGTGACCAGCGTCAGGCAGTGGGCGGAGCCGGGCAGCAGGGGGCGGACCTGGGCGGCGGTGGCCGCGTTGTCCAGCACGATCAGCATCCTGCGGTCGGACAGCAGGGAGCGGTAGTACGCGGCGGCCGCGTCGGGATCCTGCGGTACGGAGCCGGCGGGCACCCCGAGCGCAGGCAGGAAGCCGCGCAGGGCCTCCTGCGCGCTCAGCGGCTGCCCGGGGTCGTAGCCGCGCAGGTTGACGTACAGCTGGCCGTCGGGGAAGCGGTGGCGGACCTGGTGCGCCCAGTGCAGGACGAGCGAGGTCTTGCCCGCGCCCGCGGTGCCCGCGACGACGCAGACCGACACGACGACGGGAGCGCCTTCCTCGGTGGGCAGGACGGCGTTCAGCTCACCCAGTTCGGCGGTGCGGTTGATGAACCGGTGGACGTCACCGGGTAACTGCCGGGGTACGGGGCCCTCGCGTCCTGCCGCGCCCTCGCGTCCCGGGCCGTCACTTCCGGGTGGCGTGTGCCGGTGGAAGTGGACCCCGCCGGTGACGCTTCCGGCCTGGACGACGTCCTGGGACGTTCCCGACAGCTCGTTGTTCGAGCGGTCGGGAACGTCCGACGGGCCGCTGTGCTGATCGATGACTCACTCCGGTTGCGGGACAGGCGCGGGCAGGGAAGCAATTTCACGGGAGAAGAACGAGGCGATGTCCTCACCCGCTTCGTAAAGCGATCGGATGTAATGCTCCCAGTCATGTACCTGCCGCAGGTCGGTGAAGCGGATCGCGCCCAACGGTTTCCCGTTGTCGGTGTAAAGAACGTTGTAGAGCGTCCGGCTTCCCATCACCACGATTTCCGGAAGCTGCCGCGCTTTCTCGGAGTCGGCCACTTTGTCCGCGGTGACGATCCGTACGCGGTTCCCGCCCAGCTCGTCCTGTTGCACCAGTGAGTGCAGTTCCCACTGCACATACGGTGTGATGGGATACTCCACAATACGGACCCGGTGAAATACGTACCGGCGGCGTTCGTTCTCCCGTGCCTTCGCCATGATGGCGCCCCGCCCTTCGGCGAAGAGGCGAAGCGCTTCCTGCCAGTCGCCGTGATGAAGCGCGTCCCTGCTGGGGCTGTTCTGCTCCTCGAAGTACTGCCGCCGCTCCAGCTTCCACGAGGCTCCGTCGTGGATCAGCGCCTGGCGCTCCCTGAAGTCCCGCTTGTAGTCCTTGCTGACGAGGCGCTCACCCAACTCCGGGCTGATTTTCGGTGCCCTCAGATCAAGCATCCGGAATATCCCTTTTCGCGGCGCTGAGCATACTGCCGGGGATCACGACGAGACGTTCGTCGGCCGCCAGGGAGACTCCGGCGGGGAGCTGTGACGAATAGGCCGTCGTCAGATCGCGGCCGATGACCGCGATGTCGCCGTTGTCGAGTCGCCAGATGTCCGGGCAGTCGTCATCGTCCGTCGAATGTCCGAGTTCCTGTGCCGTCCTGCCGAGGCGCCTGTCGAATAACGCGGAAGGGTCCGCTTCCCATGGACGATTCATTCCTGCCCCCGGCGAGAATTTCAGGAGAATTTCAGACGAAAAGGAATAATAAATTTTACGGGGGCCGACTACGCAAAGCAACATCGTCAGGAGGCGAGTTCTCGCCAACGTCCGCCCCGCCCGTACGCCTTCACAGCCGCAGCGGCCGTCCCGGTCGCCCCCGTGGCTCCGGCCCCAGCTCCGGCCGCGGCTGTCGTACCGGCGTCGTACGCTGGAGAACTCCCGGCCCGTGCGACGTGTCGGGCCCTTCGCGTTGCCCGGCGCGAGCGTGCGACTCACCGCACGCACCACGTGAACCGCACCCGCCCCACCCACCACCCACCCATGGACCCGGACGGAACCCCCTTCATGAGCCTGCACGGTCTGCTCGACGCCGTCATCAAGGACGCGGCGCTCGCCGAAGCGGTGAAGGCCGCCACCGACGGTCACCGCACGCATGTCGATCTGGTCGGGCCGCCCGCCGCCCGGCCCTTCGCCGTCGCCGCGCTGGCGCGCGAGGCGGGGCGGCCCGTGCTGGCCGTGACCGCCACCGGGCGGGAGGCCGAGGATCTCGCCGCGGCGCTGCGGTCGCTGCTCGATCCGGACACCGTCGTGGAGTACCCGTCCTGGGAGACGCTGCCGCACGAGCGGCTGTCGCCCCGGTCCGACACCGTGGGCCGACGGCTCGCGGTGCTGCGCCGGCTCGCGCACCCCTCGCCGGACGATCCGGCGGCCGGGCCGGTCAGCGTCGTCGTCTCGCCCGTACGGTCCGTGCTCCAGCCGCAGGTCAAGGGGCTCGGGGAGCTGGTGCCCGTCGCGCTGCGCAGCGGGCAGAGCGCCGATCTGGGGGAGGTGACCGAGGCGCTGGCCGCCGCCGCGTACGCACGCGTCGAGCTGGTCGAGAAGCGCGGTGAGTTCGCCGTGCGCGGCGGCATCCTGGACGTCTTCCCGCCCACCGAGGAGCACCCCCTCCGTGTGGAGTTCTGGGGCGACGACGTCGAGGAGATCCGTTACTTCAAGGTCGCCGACCAGCGCTCCCTGGAGGTCGCGGAGCACGGGCTGTGGGCGCCGCCCTGCCGGGAGCTGCTGCTCACTCCCGAGGTGCGGGCACGGGCCGCCGAGCTCGCCGAGGAACACCCCGAGCTGGGCGACCTGCTGGGAAAGATCGCCGAGGGGATCGCCGTCGAGGGCATGGAGTCCCTCGCCCCGGTCCTGGTGGACGACATGGAGCTGCTGCTCGACGTCCTCCCCGCGGGCTCCATGGCGCTGGTCTGCGACCCCGAGCGGGTACGGACCAGGGCCGCCGACCTCGTCGCGACCAGCCAGGAGTTCCTGGCCGCCTCCTGGGCGGCGGGCGCGGGGGGCGGCGAGGCGCCCATCGACGTCGGCGCCGCCTCCCTGTGGTCCGTCGCGGACGTCCGGGACCGCGCCCGCGAGCTGGGCATGATGTGGTGGTCCGTCTCCCCCTTCGCGGTCGACGAGGAGCTGGGTGACGAGGCCATCACGCTCGGCATGCACGCCCCCGAGTCGTACCGGGGCGACACCGCCCGCGCCCTCGCCGACACCAAGGGCTGGCTCGCCGACGGCTGGCGGACCGTCTACGTCACCGAGGGCCACGGCACGGCGGCCCGTACGGTCGAGGTGCTGGGCGGCGAGGGGATCGCCGCGCGGCTCGACACCCCGGGCGCGCGCTCGGCGGGCGGGCTCGCCGAGATCGCGCCGTCCGTCGTCCACGTGGCGTGCGGCTCGATGGACCACGGCTTCGTCGACCCGGCGCTCAAGCTCGCCGTCCTCACCGAGACCGACCTCTCCGGCCAGAAGGCGGCGGGCAAGGACGGCGCCCGCATGCCCGCCAAGCGCCGCAAGACCATCGACCCGCTGACCCTGGAGCCGGGCGACTACATCGTCCACGAGCAGCACGGCGTGGGCCGGTACGTGGAGATGGTGCAGCGTACGGTGCAGGGCGCCACCCGCGAGTATCTGCTGGTGGAGTACGCGCCGGCCAAGCGCGGCCAGCCCGGCGACCGGCTCTACATCCCGACCGACCAGCTGGAGCAGGTCACCAAGTACGTCGGCGGCGAGGCCCCGACCCTGCACCGCCTCGGCGGCGCGGACTGGACGAAGACCAAGGCGCGCGCCAAGAAGGCCGTCAAGGAGATCGCCGCCGACCTGATCAAGCTCTACTCGGCGCGGATGGCCGCCCCCGGGCACGCCTTCGGCCCGGACACCCCCTGGCAGCGCGAGCTGGAGGACGCCTTCCCGTACGTGGAGACGCCCGACCAGCTCTCCACCATCGCCGAGGTCAAGGAGGACATGGAGAAGACGGTCCCGATGGACCGGCTGATCTGCGGCGACGTCGGCTACGGCAAGACCGAGATCGCCGTACGGGCGGCCTTCAAGGCGGTCCAGGACGGCAAGCAGGTCGCGGTCCTCGTCCCCACGACCCTGCTGGTGCAGCAGCACTTCGGGACGTTCTCCGAGCGGTACGCGCAGTTCCCCGTCTCCGTGAAGGCGCTCTCCCGTTTCCAGTCGGACACGGAGGCGAAGGCCACGCTCCAGGGGCTGCGGGAGGGTGCGGTCGACATCGTCATCGGCACGCACCGGCTCTTCTCCTCCGAGACCAAATTCAAGGACCTCGGCCTGGTCATCGTGGACGAGGAGCAGCGCTTCGGCGTGGAGCACAAGGAGCAGCTCAAGAAGCTCCGTGCCAATGTCGACGTGCTCACCATGTCCGCGACCCCCATTCCCCGCACGCTGGAGATGGCGGTTACCGGCATCCGGGAGATGTCGACGATCACCACACCGCCGGAGGAGCGGCATCCGGTGCTCACGTTCGTCGGACCGTACGAACAGAAGCAGATCGGCGCGGCCGTACGGCGCGAGCTGCTCCGCGAGGGCCAGGTCTTCTACATCCACAACCGGGTCGAGTCGATCGACCGCGCGGCGGCGAAGCTGCGCGAGATCGTCCCCGAGGCGCGGATCGCGACGGCGCACGGGCAGATGGGCGAGGCGGCGCTGGAGCAGGTCGTGGTGGACTTCTGGGAGAAGAAGTTCGACGTGCTGGTCTCCACGACCATCGTCGAGTCCGGCATCGACATCTCGAACGCCAACACCCTGATCGTGGAGCGCGGCGACAACTTCGGCCTCTCGCAGCTCCACCAGCTCCGCGGCCGGGTCGGGCGTGGGCGCGAGCGCGGTTACTCGTACTTCCTCTACCCGCCGGAGAAGCCGCTCACGGAGACCGCGCACGAGCGCCTGGCGACCATCGCCCAGCACACGGAGATGGGCGCGGGCATGTACGTGGCGATGAAGGACCTGGAGATCCGCGGCGCGGGCAATCTGCTGGGCGGCGAGCAGTCCGGCCATATCGCGGGCGTCGGCTTCGACCTGTACGTACGGATGGTGGGCGAGGCGGTCGCGGACTACCGGGCGGCGCTGGACGGCGGGGAGCAGGAGGAGCCCCCGCTGGAGGTCAAGATCGAACTCCCGGTGGACGCGCACGTCCCGCACGACTACGCCCCGGGCGAGCGGCTGCGCCTCCAGGCGTACCGCGCGATCGCCTCCGCGAACACGGAGGCCGACATCACCGCCGTACGGGAGGAGCTCACCGACCGTTACGGCAAGCTGCCGGAGCCGGTGGAGAACCTGCTGCTGGTGGCGGGGCTGCGGATGCTGGCGCGGGCGTGCGGGGTGGGCGAGATCGTGCTCCAGGGCTCCAACATCCGGTTCGCCCCGGTGGAGTTGCGGGAGTCGCAGGAGCTGCGCCTGAAGCGGCTGCACCCCCGGACGGTCATCAAGCCGGCCGTCCACCAGATCCTGGTCCCGCGCCCGACGACGGGCAAGATCGGCGGGAAGCCGACGGTGGGGCGGGAACTGCTGGCGTGGACGGGCGAGTTCCTGACGACGATCCTGGGCTGAGACGGGGAGCGCGGACCGGGCGCCGGGACCGGGCGCCGGGACCGGGCGCCGGGTCCCGGGTGCGGGTGCCCGGTGCCGGTGCCCGCTGCCCGGCCCCGCTGTGACGACGCAGCCTTGTTGGCACATAGGGGCGGGGGTTTTCGCTGGTCCAAAGGTTGTGTCGTTGCGTAGTCGGCAGGGTTGCGGCAGGTTGGTTGGCAAGCCGTCATCACGGGCTGTGATCCGGCTGCTCGATGACCTTGCTGACGTGGACCGGCAGGAGGTCTTTCGGGTGCGTGTAGAAGGGGTGCTCCGGTCGTGCGAGCTGTGGCTGTCGCGTCCGGAGGCGTAGGGGCTTGGGCTTGCCGGCCGCTTCCACTACGCCGCCTTCGCCTTCCTCCTTGGCGTCACCCCCGGGATCCTCATCCGCCGCACTGTCACCGCCATGGCCATCATCCTCGCGGCCTTCGCCGCACTCCGGATCGCCATGCCCCTGTACCCGGCCTCGTTGTGGCCCTGGCCGCCTTCTACGCCTGGTGGATCGGCGGTCCGACCAGCGCCTCGCCGAAAGAGGTCATTCCTTGGAGTGACACCGGCGCCGGATGCTGTCGTCCGGGGGAGTGACGGCGGTGCGGAAATCGCCCGCCAACGAGTGACGATCTTGTGCTGCCGTCCTGGCTGAATGGTTTCCGCGCGGCCGTTGCGCCGCAAGGGAAATCAACCCCAGGAGGAAACGATGGGTCGCCGATTCGCCGGAGAGCGCATGCCCTCCCGACGTGCCTGCTCGGCCGTGTGCGCCGCTCTGACCGCGCTGGCGGCCCTCGCCTGCGTCACGCCGGACGCGGTCGCGCTGACTGACTCCGCGCCGCGGGGCGTCGACAGCAGCCGACCGGCCGGCCGACCGGCCGGAGAGGACGCCGCCGCGCGGCAGTTGGCCGGGCTGATGCAGAAGGAAGTCGACGCGGGCGTGCCAGGAGTGGCGGTGCGGGTGGAACTCGGCAACGGGAGGACGATCTCGCTCGCGCGGCAGGCCGCGTGGACCAGGCGGGACCACAAGCTGTCCGCCCATGACCAGTTCCGGATGGGGTCGAACACCAAGACCATGATCGGTGTGCTGGTGCTGCAACTGGTCGCCGAGCACAAGGTGTCGCTGCAGGACCGGGTGGAGAAGTGGCTGCCGGGCCTGGTGCCCGGCGGCGGGAACATCACGCTGAAGATGCTGTTGAACCACACCAGCGGCCTGTTCGACTACATCAACGATCCCGGCATCCTCGCCCGGGTGACCGGTGCGGACACGTCCTCGGTGACGCCGGAGGAGTTGCTGGCGGTCTCGGCGCAGTACCCGCCGCTGTTCACACCGGGCGCCGAGTACGCCTACAGCAACACCAACTATGCGGCACTGGGCCTGGTGTTGGAGAAGGCGACCGGCCAGGACCTGGCAACGCTGCTGCAGCGTCGGATCATCCGGCCGCTCGGCCTGCACGACACCTACCTGGCCACCAGCGGGGCGTCCCGGGACGGCGACAAGCTGGCCGATGGCTACGAGCCGGATGCCGAGCACCTGGCGCCGCTGCTGCCACCGGAGGCGCCCAAGGGCACCGCGTTCGCCGGCCCCGCCCGGGGCGACCATGTGCTGGTGACCTCGCTCAACCCCGAATGGGCGTGGGCCGCCGGCGCCATCGTGTCCACGCCGGCCGACGAGCAGCGGTTCCTGCGGGCGCTGGCGTTCGGCAGGCTGCTGCCGCCCGCGCAGCTCGCCGAGATGAAGACGACCGTGGTGGAGACGCCCGGTGACCCGGACAGCGCGCGGTACGGGCTCGGTATCGAGAGGTACCTCAGCCCGTGTGGACCGGTGTGGGGGCACACCGGCGCGGTTCCCGGCTACTCCAGCCAGAACTACACGGACGAGACCGGGAAGCGCTCGGTCACCGTGGTGGCCACGACGCTGTTCGGGATGCGCGCCGAGGGTGTGGGCGCCGCGGACCGGAAGGTGGTCGACGCCGCGGTCTGCACCATGCTCGGCAAGTCCCTTCCGGCAGACGCCAACTGACGCCAACCGGAAGAGGAGGCGATCATGGAGCGCCGGACGGCCACAATGGAACCCCCGATGCCCAGGGCGCAACGCCCGATGGTGACCGTGCGGATCGCGCGGTGGAGCGCGACACACCCGTGGCGGGCGATCGTCGGCTGGGTGCTGTTCGTCGCGGTCTGTGTCGCGGTGGGCGGTGCGGTCGGCACGAGGACGGCCGACGCGGACTTCTCGTCGGGGGAGTCGGGCCGCGCGGCGGAGATCGTGGACAGCGGCCGGTTCTCCGACCCGGCGGTGGAGAACATCCTGATCAGTGCCCGTTCCGGCGCCCTGGACGAGACGGTCGCCCGGCGTGCCGCCGCCGACATCACCGCACGCCTCAAGGCGCTGCCCGCGGTGGCGGAGGTCCAGTCGGCCGTCCTCGCGCCGAACGGGTCGGTGCTGCTCGTCCAGGCGGAGATCGCGGGGCCGGTCGACGACGACGGAGACCGCGTCCAACCGCTGCTGGACGCGACGGCGACCGTCGCGAAGAGCTACCCGGCGCTGCGGGTGGAGGAGGCCGGCGACGCCTCGATGGACAAGGCGCTGAACAGCCGTATCCAGGGCGACTTCCACAAGGCGGAACTCATCAGTCTTCCGGTCACGTTGGTGATCCTGCTGGTGGCCTTCGGCGCGCTGGCCGCCGCCGGTGTCCCGGTGCTGCTGGCGCTGTCGTCGGTCGGGGCGGCGATCGGGCTGTCCGCGCTGGCCTCTCTCCTCGTGCCGGCCACCGACGTGCTGGACAGCGTCATCCTGCTGATCGGGATGGCGGTCGGGGTCGACTACTCCTTGTTCTACCTGCGGCGGGAACGCGAAGAGCGGGCCAAGGGCCACAGCGGCGTGGACGCGGTCGAGATCGCGGCGGCCACCTCCGGGCACGCGATCGTCGTCTCCGGCCTGGCGGTCACGGTCTCCATGTGCGGCCTGTTCATCGTGAACGGCTCGACGTTCCACTCGCTGGCGACCGGCGCGATCCTGGTGGTGGCCGTGGCGGTGCTCGGCTCGGTCACGGTGCTGCCCGCGCTGCTGTCCAAGCTCGGACGCCGGCTCGACCGGCCGCGCGTCCCGCTGGTGTGGCGGCTGGCCGCCCGGCAGGAGGGCGAAGGCCGCTTCTGGCCGGCGGTGCTGCGGCCCGCTGTGCGGCGCCCGAAGGCTACCCTCGCGGTCGCCGTCACCGGACTGCTGGCGCTCGCCGCCCCGGCGCTGGGCATGAACCTCAAGTTGACCGACGACGCGGACCTGCCCCGCTCCATCCCCATCATGCGGAGCTACGACCGGCTCGCCGACGCCTTCCCGAGCACCGGCTCCTCCTTCCGGATCGCGGTCCGCGCCCCGGCCGGGGAGGCGGTCCGGGTGCGACAGGCGCTCACCGCACTGGGCGAACGCACACAGCGGGACCCGCTGTTCGCGCACGACCGGCAGCCGCACTTACGGACCTCGGCGGACCGTACGGTGTCCGTGCTCGACGTGGGCGTGCCGTACACGGCGGGCAGCGACAAGGCGACACGGGTACTGGAGGACATACGGCAGCGACTTGTCCCGGAGGCGCTGTCCGGGCTGCCGGGCGCGCAGTACGCGGTCGGCGGCTGGATCGCGATGAACGCCGACTTCAGCTCCGACGTGGCCGACGCCATGCCCTGGGCGATCGCATTCGTGCTCGTGCTCACCCTCGCCGTGCTGCTGGCCACCTTCCGGGCACCGGTCATCGCCCTCACCGCGATCGCGCTGAACTCGCTGTCCGCGGCGGCCTCGTACGGGCTGCTGACGCTGGTCTTCCAACACCACTGGGCGGAAGGCCTGTTGGGCTTCCGGTCCAACGGCGGGATCGTGACCTGGCTGCCGCTGTTCCTGTTCGTGGTGCTCTTCGGGCTGTCGATGGACTACCACGTCTTCGTGGTGAGCCGGATCGAGGAGGCGGTCCGCGACGGAATGCCGAACCGGCAGGCGGTCGCGCGCGGTATCACCACCTCGGCCTCCACCGTGACCAGCGCGGCCGTGGTCATGGTCGCCGTCTTCTCCATCTTCGGCACCCTGACCACCCTGGACATGAAGCAGCTCGGAGTCGGACTCGCCGTGGCGATCCTGCTGGACGCCACGATCATCCGGGCCGTGGTCCTGCCCGCCGCGATGGTCATGCTCGGCGAGTGGAACTGGTGGACGCCACGACGCCTGCGCCGCGAACAGCACGCGGTGCCGGAACGGCTCCCTGCCGCCACCGCGAACGTCGGCTCCGATTACGGGAATTGACCATGCCGCGAGAGATCGCCGCTAGGGTCGGACGGGTGAGGGAGTACTCCAGCTGGTGGCGTTCCGGCTGGCGCCCCCGGGGTGTCGACGCCGGGCTTGTCGTACTGACGCTGTGCGCGCCGTTGCTGATGCAGTCCAGCGCGGATGTGTCGGCGCGGGCCTGGTGGTTGCTGGCCGGCTGCGAGGTGGTGGTCGCGGTCGTCCTGCCGCTGCGGCGCAGGCTGCCGGTGGCCGTGTTCCTGGTGATCACCAGCGCCCTGGTGACCGGGGTCGTCTGGGGCGCTGCCGTGGGTGTGCGGCTGTCCCTGCTGGTCTACCTGTCGCTCGCCGTCGCCCTCCACAGCGTGGGCAGCTACTGCACGAGCCGGCCGCGCACCTGGCTGGCAGTGCTCGGCGGTGGCGCGGTGGTCGCCGTCGGGAGTTGGATCAACCACATGACCGCCTTCTCGGCGGAGTACCAGGGCTCTTCGGATGTGTTCGCCGTCCTCGCCCCGATGCCGTTGGCCTGGGCCACCGGGTTCGCCGCCCGCATCCACCGCGCGAACCTCGCGGCGACCGAGCGGCGCGTCGAGGACGTACTGGGCGAACAGCGGTTGCGTGAACAGCAGGCCGCGCAGCAGGAACGGGTGCGGATCGCCCGCGAGATGCACGATGTGGTCGCGCACTCGCTCACCCTGCTCGTGGTGCGCGCGGAAACCCTGCGCGCTCGCGGCGGCGAGCTGCCGGAGTGGGCGCGCACCGAGACCGACGGGCTCGCCCTCGCGGGCCGTCAGGCCGGCGGCGAACTACGGGACCTGCTGCGGGTGCTGCGCGGTCCCGACGACGCGGCGCCGCTGCAACCGATGCCCGGTCTCGGCGATCTGCCCGACCTGCTGGACCGCAGCCGGGCCGCGGGCGCGCGCGTGGACGCGCGGATCGAGGCGGAGGCGGACGCACTGCCGCGCCCGGTACAGCTCACCGTCTACCGCATCGTGCAGGAGTCGCTCACCAACGCGCGCCGCCACGCACCGGGCGCGCCGGTCCGAGTCACCGTCGCCGAGGAGGCTGGGCGGTTGCGCTGCGAGGTGGTCAACCCCCGGCCGGCGGAGCCCGCCCCGGCCGGCTGGGGCACCGGTCTGGGACTGGTCAGCATGCGTGAGCGGGTCGACACGTTGGGCGGCGAGCTGCGCGCCGGACCGACCGGCGAGGGCGGCTTCCAGGTGGTGGCCACGCTGCCACTGAGCCCCATGACACGGGACGCCGCCGGTGTCTGAGCTGATCACCGTGCTCGTCGTGGACGACGAGCGGATCATCCGCGACGGCCTGGCCGTGATACTGGACAGCCAGGAGAACATCACCGTGGTCGGCACAGCCGGGGACGGCGAGGAAGCCGTCGAGGTGTGCGTCCGGCTGAAACCCGACGTGCTGATGCTGGACATCCGCATGCCGCGCGGGGACGGGCTGTGGACGCTGGCCGAACTGGCCCGGCGCGGCATGCTGGGGCCCTGCCGCACCCAGGCGCTCATACTGACCACGTTCGACCTCGACGAGTACGTCGACCAGGCGCTCGCCGCGGGCGCCGTGGGATTCCTGCTGAAGAACAGTTCCTACGAAGAACTCGCCGCCGCGGTGCGCGCCACGGCCGCCGGGCACAGCGCGCTCAGTCCCGCGGTCACCCAGCGGATCATCGCGAGCCACCTCGCCACCCGGCAGCGGCCGGACAACGGCGACCTGACCCGGTTGGCCGACCTGACCCCACGGGAGCGCGATGTGCTGCGCCTGGTGGGCGACGGGCTGAGCAACGCGGAGATCGCCGTCCGGCTCGTGGTCAGCTTGCACACGGTGAAGACGCACGTCAGCCGCGTACTGGCGAAAACCGGATGCCAGAGCCGCGCACAGGCGGCCGTACTGGCCCGTCGCGCAGGGAACCCACCACCGCCCCGGACGGAGTGACACTGTACGGACGCTGCCACCAGCGGCGCCTCAGGTCACCAGCCCTCGACGGCAAGCGTGGACGACCGCCTGGACGCGAGCGCGGAGCGCGAGTTCGGCGAGGACGCGTGACTGACACAAAGGTCCTGACGGGCTCCTGGCTGATCAGGAGCGCCACGGTGATCTCGCTGGGGGAGAGGCTGTCCGCGATGAGGCGAAGGACCTCAAGTTCGCGCGGGGGCAGCGGAATGTCGTGCCGGGTGTCCACGGCGGGCCGGATACGGCCGCGATCCACCCCGAGGACGTCATCAACCATGCCGAGACCCGGGAGCGCGCTGTCCCGACTGCCCGCCGGCCCACGCGCTCGACCAGGCCGAACTGCTGTACGCCGCCTTGCGAACACCGACACCGACCGAGGAGAAAGCGTCATGGCCACCGCGACCGCCCGTTCGCCGCCCGCACCGTTCTCAGGGTCGGCCACGGCGCGTCGCAGCTCAAGCGTCTGCCTGACCACCGCGGCGAGGCCGTCGCGTTGCTGCGTCGCGCGATCGAGCGAGTCCCGCTGCCACGAAGTCCCCATTGGCCCGATATCGGAACCAACGTGGTCCGGGCCGTCACCACACCCCGAGCCGGACACCCTGACGAACCGCCAGGCCACGCCGGTGAACCCCGCTCTACCAGGCTCCAAGGACGGATCATGAAGGCCATCATCTACCGCGACAACGGTGCCCCCGACGTTCTCCAGCTCGTCGACCGTGACCTGCCGGCGCCCGGCGCCGGCGAGGTTCGCGTCCGGGTCGCCGTGTCCGGGGTCAACCCGACCGACTGGCAGGCGCGCTCCGGCGTCGGCCATCCCAAACACTTCTCCGAGATCACCCCGCACCTCGACGGCGCCGGCACGATCGACGCTGTCGGTGAGGGCGTCGATCAGAGCCGGGTCGGTCAGCGGGTCTGGCTGTTCATGGCGGCCGCCGGACGGCCCACCGGCACCGCCGCCGAGTTCACCGTCGTGCCCGCCGGCCAGGCCGTGCCGCTGCCCGACGAGGCCGGCTTTGACGTCGGCGCCGCACTCGGAGTCCCCGCATTGACCGCGCACCGTGCGCTCACCGTCGCCGAGGACGGGCCGAGTCGGCTGCGGGCCGGGGCACTTGACGGGAAGGTGGTGCTCGCCGCGGGCGGGGCCGGAGCGGTCGGGCACGCGGTGATCCAGCTCGCCCGGTGGGCCGGCGCTACCGTAATCAGCACGATCAGCGGCCCGGAGAAAGCCAAACTGGCCACCGCCGCTGGAGCCCACCACGTGATCAACTACCGCGAGGGCGACCCGGTCTCCGAGATCCGCAATGTCGCCCCCGACGGCGTCGACATCGTCACAGAGGTGGCGCTGGGCACGAACCTCGCACTGGACCTGGCCGTGCTGCGAACCCGTGGCACGATCTCGACCTACGCCAACGACGGGGGTAAGCCGGTCGAACTGAACGTGCCGCAGAACATGGTGCTGAACACACGCCTCCAGTTCCTGGTGCTCTACACGGCCGGTCCTCAGGCACGCGCCGCGGCCGCCCAAGACGTCGCCGCCGCGGTGCGCGACGGCGCGCTGCCGGTCGGCGAGGAGCACGGCCTGCCGCTGATCCGCTTTCCCCTCGACCGAACCGCCGACGCGCACCGAGCGGTCGAGAGCCGCGCGGTCGGCAAAGTCCTGGTGGACGTGAGGTCCTGACGTCCAGCCGTCCACCGCGTGCCCACCGCATGCCCACTCGGCCGCCCCGGAGAACCCGGCATGGGGCGGCCGGGTGGGCGGCGTCCCCCGACCTCTGTCCGGGCCGCGGTCATTCCGCGCTTCAAGGGCTTTCATCAACGACCCGCGGAGCAACTTCGGCATCGTTTGCCGACAAGCGTGCTGATTTGCCAACTGTGCTGCGTCGTCACGTGGTCCCTCACCTGCGCCGGGCCACCGGTCGCCGGGACTTGTCCACAGGCTGCCGGGGGCCTGTCCCGGACTTGTCCACAGGCCCGGCGGCCCGTCCGCAACCGGTGACAGACTCCGTCCATGACGACTTCGGAGAACATCACCGCGTCCGACGCGGGCACCTGGCAGCTCGGCGACCTGACCGTCAACCGGATGGGGTTCGGCGCGATGCGCCTGACGCAGCACGGAGCGGCGTTCGGGGCGGACACCACCCCGAGCGACCGCGGCCGGGCGATCGGGGTGCTGCGCCGCGCGGTGGAGCTGGGGGTGAACCACATCGACACGGCGGCGTTCTACTTCTCGCCGCTGCGCTCGGCCAATGAGCTGATCAACCGGGCGCTCGCGCCGTACCCGGAGGATCTGGTCATCACCACCAAGGTGGGGCCCGGCCGGGACCACACGGGGGAGTGGGCGTGGGCCGACACACCGAGAGAGCTGCGCGGCCAGGTCGAGGAGAACATACGGCAGCTCGGCCGGGACCACCTCGACGTGGTGAATCTGCGCACCCGGGGCAACCACTCGATCGCGGAACTCTTCGGCGCGCTGGCCGAGTTGCGGGACGCCGGGCTCATCCGCCACCTCGGGGTCTCCAACGTGACACCGGAGCAGCTCGCCGAGGCGCGGGCGATCGCGCCGGTGGTCTGCGTGCAGAACGCGTACGGCATCGGCGCGGCGGACGGCGACGCCCTCCTGCGCCTCTGCGGTGAGCAGGGCATCGCGTTCGTGCCGTTCTTCGCGATCGCGGGCCAGGGGCGCGAGGCGGGCACGGGCGCGGCGGAGAGCGCCGAACTCCTCGCCGTCGCACGGGCGCACAACGCCTCGATCGAGCAGATCCGCCTCGCGTGGACGCTGACCCGCGGCTCCCACGTCCTGGCCATTCCGGGCACCGGCAACCCGGACCATCTGACGGCGAACGTGGCGGCGGGCGCGCTGCGCCTCACGGACGAGGAGCTGACGCTGCTGGAGGGGTTTCACCTGGGCAAGGAGGGCGACTGACGACACCGGGTCAGGCGGGCGGCGCCGCGTCGTCGAGGGTCGAGAGATGGGCCGTCACATCGTCGGCGAGGCGTGACAGCAGCCGGCCCAGGTCCTTGCGGTCCTGGTCGGGCCAGTGGGCGACGGCTCCGGTGAACCAGCCGAGGAGGGTGCGCGCGTAACCCTCCGCGGCCGCCGCGCCCTTGGCCGTCGGTTCGATCAGGCTGACGCGCCGGTCGTTCGGGTCGCCGATCCGGCGCACCAGTCCCCGGCGCTCCAACTGCTGTACCTGCCGCGTCACATGGGGCTGGACGATCTGCATCGTCTCGGCGATCCGGCTGATCCGCAGCGGCTCGCCCGCGAGGTGCAGGGACATGAGGACGGAGAAGGCGGGCCGGTCCAGGGTGATCCCGGCGGTCTCGATCGCGTGCTCGACCAGCCGGCCTCGACGCGCGCGACGAGGCGCTGCGCACTCGCACCACCCTCCCGTCGGACAGCCAGGGCCGCGCGGCCCACAGCGCGCTGGTCCTGCCCGACTACGGGTCCGTGCCCGGATCCGCGCGCCTCCCGCAGTAGCCCCCGGGGAGCCCCCGGGAGCCCTCCGGATATCCTGACGCTCCGTCATATGCGCACGTGGGGAGCGGTTCTGGCGGCGCGGAGACGTTAAGGTTCCCGGGTGAGCAGAGTTGACGAACACATAGCGAAAACCGTTCTCCGCGGCGGCGCCCTCGCCCTCTCCGTCCTGGCACTGGCGGGCTGCGCCGAGGAGCCCGAGTCCGGCGCCAAGCCGTCGGCGTCCGCGTCCGCGTCGGCGACATCGGGCACGGGCGGTACGGCCGGCAGCGGCGGCGGCAGCGCCGACGCCGGGGAGTTCGGGGTCAGCCCGCTGGGCAACGACGACGGTACGAAGCCGGGGCTGGCACCGCTCACCTCCGGCGCCGACAAGGAGGCCGGCCTGAAGGTCATCGAGGAGGTGACCACGAAGAGCCGCGGCTCCAGCTCCGGCTACGACCGGAAGAAGTTCGGCTACGCCTGGATGGACACGGCGGACGGCGTGCCGCTGGCCGGCAACGGCTGCGACACCCGGAACGACCTGCTGGCCAGGGACGGGAAGGACCTCAAGTACCGCTCGGGGTCCGACTGCATCGTCATCTCGATGAACCTGAACGACCCGTACACGGGCAAGGAGATCGAGTGGCGCAAGGAGGCGGCGGCCAAGGTCCAGATAGACCATGTGATACCGCTCTCGTACGGCTGGCAGATGGGCGCGTCCACGTGGGACGAGGCCAAGCGGAAGCAGCTCGCCAACGATCCGCTCAACCTCGTCCCGGTGGACGGCCCCACCAACGGCTCCAAGAGTGACTCGGGGCCGGAGTCCTGGCTCCCGCCGAGCGAGGAGATCCGCTGCTCCTACGCCGTACGGTTCGCCCAGGTCGCGCTCAAGTACGAGCTGCCGGTGACCACGGCGGACAAGACCACCATGCGGGAGCAGTGCGAGGCCTGATGTCCGCGCGCGGCGGCCGGCTCCGAGAGGGGATGGGCCGAGACCGACGGGTGCCGGAGGTGCGGGACCGCGGTCAGGCGCGGGCCCGCAGGAAGGCCGACGTGGAGACCTGTCCCAGCATCTCCAGCCGCGAGTCGCCGCCCGCCAGGTGCTTCTCCGTGGCCTCCTGGACGCCCTGCCAGCGAGCGTCGCCGAAGTCGTCCAGGACGACGATCCCGCCCGGCGCCACGATGTCCTCGACCCACTCCAGGTCGGCGAGGACGCCCTCCGCGGAGTGGTCGCCGTCCACGATGATCACGCCGTACTTGCGGTCGGAGACCGCCTCCCGGACCTCCGGGTCGCCCGAGAAGCCCTGGTGCACCCGGGCCTCGGCGCCCGGCTTGCCGCCCAGCGCGAGGTTGGCGCGTACGACGTCCATCCGCACCGGCGTGCCCGTCGGGTCGGCGCCCTCCTTCGTGCCCGGCTGGAGCTGGCTGCCCACGAGCGGGTCCACGATGGTCAGCCGGGCCTCGGTGCCGGCGCGGTGCAGCATCCGGACCAGCGAGGCCGAGAACAGGCCGTACAGCGTGCCGATCTCCAGGACGTCCTCGTTCGGCGGGTCGAGCAGCGGCACCGTGGCGAGCTTGCCGCACACGTTCGACGTGGATCCGGCGAGCCGGCCCAGGGCCAGCGACTCCAGGGCGATCAGCTGACGGAAGGCGACCGTGACGTTGCGGCGCGCGCTCCCGGCGTCTTCCCCGGTCACCTGCGCGATCTGGCGTACGAGGCCGTCGATCTGGCCGCGGGTGGGCAACCGGGGTCCGCTGCGTCCCGTCTTGTCGAACAGCAGGCTGATCGCGTACTGCTCTCCGCGCAGTTCCGCGATCTGACGCTTGAGCGTGTCGATATCGGAACGCAGCGGCCCCTGGGACCGCCGGTTGCGCTGGTCGATGAGGGTGGCGGCCGGACGGAGGATCCGCTTCGCCAGCCGGTTGCTGAGGAGAGAAGACATGCGCCGGAAACTACGCCTCGTCAGCATGTGGCGGACCACACTTCGGTGCTCACTGGGTGAAGGGTTGATGTCGGGGAGGCAACGCGGACATGGTGGATCGTCGGTGATGCGTTCGTCACGGGGCGGGGACCCCCGCTGTGACACACTCCTGAGGGTGGTCACCGCGCTGTCCGGGGGTACGGAGGGTGACGCCCCGAGCGGTCGTGAGGAGTGCGTACGCGGATGACGGTCCGGATCCAACTGGTGCGGTTCGCGCTCGTGGGGGCGGCGAACACGGGCACGTACTACGCCTTCTACCTGCTCCTGCTGACCCGGCTGCCGTATGTCGCCGCGCATCTCGCCGCGTCCGGGCTGAGCATGATCGGCTCGTTCTTCCTCAACAGCTGGTTCACCTACCGGACCCGCCCCACCTGGCGGAAGTTCCTGCTCTTCCCGCTCACCAACGCGGCGAACCTCGTCATCACGACGGCCGGTGTCTATCTCCTCGTCGACGTACTGCACCTGGGCAGCCGGTACGCCCCGCTGATCGCGGCGGGCGGGGCGGTCCCGATCACCTTCCTGGTCTCGCGGGCGATCATGCTTCCCCGCGACCCGGCCCGCGACCCGGCCCGCGACCCGGCGCCCGCCGGGTCACCGGGTCACGGGTCCGCGGCCGCTACGGCGCCGGCGGAGCCGGCAGGGAACGGGCGGTGAAGGCGGGCGCGCCCGAAGCGCCGTCCGCCGCCCCGGCGCCCGACGCGCCCGAAGCGCCGCCCGGCGCGGCCTTCGCGCCGCGCGAGAAGCGCAGGTCCAGGGAGTAGACCCGGGTCTGGTTGTCCGCGTTACGGAACAGGTAGGCCCAGGTCGGCCCCGACGCGTCGGTGTACGCGAACGCGGTCGGTTCGGTGGCCGCCTGTTCGGTGCTCGGCTGCTGCCAGGGCCGCCAGACGCCCGTGCCCTGCGTGGTCTCGCCGGTCTCGTGGATGGTGCCGTCCGTACCGAGCACCAGGACCTCGGTCACCCCGCTGGTCGGGCTGATCACCGCGGTGGGCGAGCCCTGCGCGGTGACCCCGTCGATCGGGGACCACGCCCCGTACGCGCCGCCCTCGGCGGACTGCTCGGCCGTGACGACCGTACCGTTGCCGTCGGTGGCGAAGACCCGCAGCCGGTAGCCGGGGTAGACGACGACCGCCGGGGTGCCGGTGACGCCCTGCGCGCCGAGCGCGCTCCACGCGGAGAGCGTGCCCGCCTCCTTGAACAGCGCGGTGCTCAGCACGCCGGACGCGTTCCGTCCGAAGAGCTGGATCCCGTCCCGTACGGTGACCGCCGTGAACGGGCCGGTGAAGTCCGAGCCGGCCAGCGGCATCCACCCCATGAAGTCGACATTGGCGCGCTGCTGGATCCGGTACCAGGGCTTGCCGTCCGCGTCCGCAGCGAACTGGACGAGCAGCCCGGACGGGGTCGTCCCGGTGACGGCGTGCTGGGCCATCGCCCCGCCGAGGTTGATCCAGTTGCCCCAGTCCGCGGACGACGCGGACGTCTGGTTGAGCTGCCAGACGCTGCCCGAGGTGTTGTGCGCGCTCAGCACGACGCGCCCGTCGGCGTGCGAGGCGAGGGACGGCTGCCCGGTGAAGGCCTCGTTGCCGGAGACCGTCGACCACTTGACGCTGTTGAAGTCGGACGGGTCGGACTGCCTGCCGTGCACCAGCCGGCCGATGTTGTCGGTGTACGCGTACTCCAGCGCGCCCGAGGAGGAGCGCATCGCGGAGCCGCGGCTGTAGGGCTCCAGAGCCTGGGCCGGCGACGGCGGCGTGTGGTTGGAGTCGAGCCGGCAGGAGTCGGGGGTCGTGGACACCGAGGTGTACGCCGCCCAGCCGCTGCTCTCCACCAGCTTGTTGTAGACGGGGAAGTCCTTCGTCGTCTCGTCGTAGCGGTAGTAGCGGACCTCGCCGTTGCCCTTGACCCGGAACAGCGTGTCCCCGCCGTACGAGCTCATGAACTTGGTGTCGCTCCAGTTGGCGGCGGACACCAGGACATGGCGCTCCAGCCAGCGCTGGCTGGTGTAGTCGTAGCGGGACCGGTAGAGCTTGCCGTCGGCGGCGGCGCGGCCGAACACCACACCCCGGTCACCGGCGTAGATCGCGTCGTAACGGTCCCAGCCCATGTCGACGATCTTGCCGCCCTCGGCCACGAAGTCGTCGGCGGCGGCGTCGTAGCGCCACCAGCGCAGCCCGCCGCTGTCGGGGGAGAACGTCCAGAGGTTCCCGCCGCGGTCCATGGTGATGTCGTCGGTCCTGGTCCCGGAACGGAACTCGCTGAAACCGGTGCTGATCTTCTTGTGGTGCACGTCCCAGGTGGCCGTCGCGCTGATGCGGTGGCTGTAGTAGATGCCGTCCGCCTTGATCCCGTAGAACGCGCCCGCGGGACCGGCCAGCATCCTGCCGTAGCCGGACCATCCGGTGTCGATGGTGGTGGCCGTCGGCAGGGCGTTGCCGACGCCCGGTGACGGCATGTCCTGGCGGAGCAGTTTGCCGGCCGTGTCGACCGCGTAGGTCGGTCCGCTGGTGTTGCAGCTGAACGCCACGGCCGCTTGAGCGGTGCCGGGAAAGGCCCCCAGCAGGGGGAACGCGGTGACGGCGGCCAGGGCGAGGGTCGTCCAACGCCCGGATCTTCGGGGCGAATTGAGAGTCATGTGCTGGACGCTAAGCGTCACCGGGTGAACGGTGCGGTAGCGCCCACGTGAACAACAGCCCCTCGTAAAAGGCCAGTTGATGAACCCTTCGTGCCGCTCTCGACATGTCCATCACAGGTTCCTCATGCTCTGGTTGATCTTTTGCTCAGGTTGCTCTGGTTGCTCAGGTTGCTCTTTTCGTCTCGGCTCAGTGGGGGGCCCGTGCCGGCGTACCGAAGACACGTGCGGAAATTCTTGATGGCCAGGCTGCTCCGCGGCGGCTGGGCCAAGCTGATCGCGCTGTCCGCGATCTGCTTCGTCGCCGTCGGTACGCTGACCGTGGCCGGCGTGGGCTTTCCGCTCCTCCCCGAGCCGCTGCCCGCCGCGAAGGGGCCGGGGCAGCGCTGGGGCAGCGCCGAGGGCCGGGACCACCTCGTCGTGGACGGCGCCAACCGCACCACCGGGCAGTCGCTGCGCGCCAAGTACCCCCTGGACTCCCGGCCCATGAGCCGGCCCGCCCCGGGGCGCAACACCGCCTCCGTCGCGAAGGCGCCCGCGCCCGAGGTCACCGGGTTCGACCGGCGGACCAGCGAGGAGATCGTCTCCGGGCGCGACGCCCGCACCCGTACGTACGCCAACGCGGACGGCACCGAGACCACCGAACTCTCCACGAGCCCCGTCAACTACCAGGACACCCGCGGTGACTGGCGGCCCATCGACGCGACGCTGACCGAGGCGGCCGGCGGCTGGACCAACACCGCGGACTCCGTACGGGTAGGCCTCGCCGACCGGGCCGACGCCCGGCGCCTCGCGGCCCTCACCCTCCCCTCCGGCGAGTCCTTCGCGTACGGCCTGGAGGGCGCGGCCCCGGCCGAGGGCAGCGCCCGCCCCGCCGCCTCCGGTACCGCCGACGGCCGCGTCGGCTACGACGACGTCCTCCCGGACACCGACCTCTGGCTGGACTCCCAGGCGGGCGGCGTCAAGGAGACCCTCGTCCTGCGCTCCCCGGACGCGCCCGCCGACTTCGTCTTCCCCCTGGAGCTGACCGGCCTCACCGCGCGCACCGGCGACGACGGCTCCGTCGTCCTCGCCGACCCGCACGGACGTACGAAGGCGGTCATCCCCGCCGGATACATGGAGGACGGAGCCGGGGTCGTCTCGCACGCCGTCCGCTACGAACTCGTCGAGCGGGCCGGCGGCGCCACCGCGCTGCGCGTCTCCGTCGACCGGGCGTGGCTGGCCGACCCGGCGCGCGTCTTCCCCGTCCTGGTCGACCCGTCCGTCGAGACGAACACCGCCACCACCTCCATGTACGTCACGCCCGGCGGCTCCGTCGTCGGCTCGAACGAACTGCGCGTCGGCAAGGGCCGGGATGGCGCCACCGCCTCCTACCTCGGCTTCCCCGGAATCACCACCGGCCTGAAGAACCACAAGATCTTCGGCGCCCAGCTCCAGGTCGTGAACTACGACGCGGCCTCCTGCAAGGCGCGCCCCGTCACCGTCCACCCCGTCACCCAGGCGTGGACGGCGAGCACCGGCACCGGCACCGCCTACCCCGGCCCCTCGGTGGGCGCCTCCCTGGCGTCGAAGTCCTTCGCGTACGGGTACATCCCGGTCGGCTCGTCGTCCTCGGCCTGCCCCGCCGCCGGTGAGCTGTTCGACCTCGGCAAGGGCGGCCGGGACCTGGTGCAGGGGTGGGCGGACGGCAGCCGGCCCAACCACGGTCTTTCCCTGCGCGCCTCGGCCACCGACGAGCTCGGCTTCAAGAAGTTCACCGGGCACGCCACCGCCAACCCGCCGAAGCTGTTCGTCACGCACTCCCCGTACAACGCGACCTACACCTTCCCCAAGCCGGTGCCCGACCCGCCGGTGCTCCAGAACCAGGCGGGCAAGGTCAAGGTCACCGTCACCAACAAGGGCGCCGAGACCTGGACCGCGAGCGGCTACTACCTCGCCTACCGGGCCTTCGACTCCAAGGGCAAGCTCGTCACCCAGCAGCGCGCCGCCAACGTCACCGGCCAGGTCGCCAACGGCGGCCGGATCACCTTCGACGCGACGATCAAGGCGCTGCCGCCCGGCACCTACATGCTCGACTTCACGATGGTCCGCACCGGCGGCAAGGTCTTCACCGACGAGCAGGTGGCGCCCGGCCGTCTCGTCCTCCAGGTCTTCGACATCGCGCCCGTGGTGAAGGAGCAGTTCCCGCCCAACGGCTACCAGGCACAGACCCTCACCCCGCAGCTCTGGGCGAGCGGGGTCGACGTGGACGCGCCGCCCGGCTCCTCGCTCCAGTACAAGTTCGAGATCTGCACCGCCGACAAGGACGGCAAGCCGACCGCCTGCACCACCTCCGCGTACCAGACGGGCTCCGCCTACACCGTGCCCGCCGGGCGGCTGACCTGGGGCACCACCTACCTGTGGCGCGGCTTCGTCAAGGACGCGTCGAACGAGGTGCCCACCGCGCAGGTCGCGCTGGTCGCCGCCGTGCCGCAGCCCGAGATCACCTCGCGGCTCGCCGAGGCGCAGGGCAAGGAGTTCGACCCGAACGCGGGCAACTTCACCACCGCCGCCGTCGACGCCTCCGTCGCCGGGACGGGCCCGGACCTGACGCTCGTACGGACGTACAACAGCCTGGACCCGCGGCGCGACGCCGCCTTCGGCGCGGGCTGGTCGACGCGGTACGACATGCGGCTCACCCCCGACGGCGACGGCACGGGCAACGTCGTCATCCGCTACCCGGACGGCCAGGACGTCCGCTTCGGCAGGAACGCCGACGGTACGTTCGCGCCGCCGCCCGGCCGGTTCGCCAAGCTGACCACGGACGCCACCGCCGGAACGTTCCGGCTCCAGGACAAGTCCGGCACGGTGTACGACTTCAGCTCCGCCGGGCTCCTGGTCAAGATCACCGACCCGTTCTCCACCGCCGTCACCTACACCTACTCGGGCGGGAAGCTGTCGACGGCCGTCAACGCCCGCACCGGCCGCTCCCTCACCTTCACCTGGACCGGCGCCCACGTCACCAAGGTCGCCACCAACGCCGTCGACGGAGCGGCCCTGAGTTGGACGTACACCTACACCGGGGACCGGCTGGACACCGCCTGCGACCCGGCGGGCGGCTGCACCCGGTACGGCTACGGCACCGGCAGCCACTACCGCACCACCGTCCTCGACGCCCGCCCCGAGTCGTACTGGCGGCTCGGCGAGGCGGAGGGCACCGCCGCGAACAGCGCCGTCGAGGTCAACCTCGGCAAGGACCGCGGCACCTACACCGATGTCACGCCCGGCGCGGCGGGCGGCATCGCCGGCGACCCGGGCACGGCCGCGGGCTTCAACGGCACCACCTCCCGCGTCGACCTGCCCTCGGGCACCCTCAAGAAGAGCCGGGACGCGGCGGTCGAGGTCTGGTTCAAGACCATCGCGTCGGGTGTCGGCGGGCCCCTCGTCGGCTACCAGAACAAGGCGTGGGGCACCGCGCCGACCAGCGGCGCGCCCCTGCTCTACGTCGGTACGGACGGCAAGCTGCGCGGCCAGTTCTGGACCGGCACCGCCGCGCCCATCACCGACATCACCAAGAACGTCAACGACGGGAACTGGCACCACGCGGTGCTCTCCGTCTCCGGCTCCACCCAGAGCCTCTACCTGGACGGCAAGCTCTCCGGCACCCTCACCGGACAGCTGAGCCAGAACGACCTGACGTACAACCAGATCGGCGCGGCCCGCCCCGCCTCCCCGGCCTCCTGGCCGGGCTGGGGCGCCACCGCCGCCAAGTCCTTCGCCGGGAGCATCGACGAGGTCGCCGTCTACCACCACCCGCTGGGCGCGGCGGCCGTCTCCGGCCACTACCGCGAGGGCGGACGGGCGGCGGAACCGCTGACCTCGACGACCCTGCCGTCCGGCCGGACCGCCGCCGAGATCCAGTACGACGCCTCCCGCGACCGGGTCGAGGAGTACACCGACCGCAACGGCGGCACCTGGAAGATCGGCACCCCCGCCGTCTTCGGCAACGACCGGGAGCTGCGGCGCACCGTCGAGGTCCACGACCCGCTGGACGCCCCGTACTTCTACGAGTACGACGGCCTGACCTCGCGGATGCTGCGCTACGGCGAGCCGATGGCCCTCGGCGTCCGCGAGTCCGGCACACCGTCCGGGTCCGATCCGCCGGAGCCGCCGGGGCAGATCTGCACCGAGCCCGACCCGGGCGACCCGGCGTTCTGCACCAACCCGCCCGGTGACGGCGGCAGCGAACCCGACTTCATCCGGCACCCCGCCGACGGTGTGGCCATCCGGACCTTCGGCTACGACGACAAGGGCTTCCAGACCCGGATCACCAACGAGAACGGTGACAGCGTCGCCCTGGGCTACGACGACCGCGGCAACGTGGTCAGCCGTAAGACCTGCCGGGCCAAGGACGACTGCCAGACGTCCTACACCACCTACCCGGTGGCGTCCGGCGACTTCGACCTGCGGGCCGACCAGCCGTCCGAGACCCGCGACGGCCGCTCCAGCGGCCCGACGGACAACACGTACCGCACCCAGTACCAGTACAACGACAAGGGCGCGCTGCTCAGCCAGACCGCGCCCGACGGCGGCTCCGTCCGCCACACGTACACCACCGGCGCCGAACCGGCCGTCGACGGCGGCAACACGGCGACCGGGCTGCCGCTGACCACCACCGACCCGCTCGGCAAGATCACCCGCTACCGCTACTTCAAGAGCGGCGACCTGGCCCAACTGACCGAGCCCTCCGGCCAGATCACCAAGTACACGTACGACACGCTGGGCCGCAAGCTCACCGAGACGACCGTCTCGGACGCCCAGCCGGCCGGGGTCACCACGGTCTTCACCTACGACAAGCTCTCCCGGGTCACCACCGTCACCGACCCCGCCGCGACCAACGCCGTCACCCTCGGGAGGCACCAGCAGCGGACCACCTCCGCCTACGACGCCGACGGCAACGTGGTGCGCACCGAGGTCGGCGACCTGCTCGGCGGCGACACCACCCGCGTGATGACCTTCGCCCTCGACGACCGGGGCAGGCCCGAGACGGTCACCGACGCCGAGGGCAGCGAGACCTCGTACACCTACGACGTCCTCGGCAACCGGACCTCCATGGTCGACGCCAACGGCAACCACTTCGACTACCTGTTCACCGCGCGCAACATGGCGGCGGAGACCCGGCTGCGCGACTGGGAGGACGACGGCGGGGACGACGACGCCACCGTCCTGGAGTCGTTCGCGTACGACATGGCCGGACGCGTCGCCAGGAACACCGACTCGATGGGCCGCACCGTCGCCTACGACTACTACGGCGACGACCTGATCAAGTCCGTCACCCTCAAGGACTTCCACAACCCCGACGGCACCAAGCGCGATGTCGTCGTCGAGGCCAACACCTACGACGGCGCGGGCAACGTCCTCACCGAGACGGCGGGCAACGGCAAGCTCGTCACGCAGTACACCTACGACGCGGTCGGCCGGACGAAGTCCACGGTCACCGACCCGAGCGGGGTGGGCCGCCGCACCACCCTCACCTACGACCTCGCGGGCAACGTGAAGACCTCCGCCTCCTCGGGGCTCGGGTCCAACGTGCCGTGGCCGGTGAGCGTCAACCCGGAGACCGTCAGCTATCTGTACGACGACGCGGGCAACGCCGTCCAGGAGACCGTCGAGAACGGCGCCGCCTCGCGCACCACGAAGTACAGCTACGACCAGCGCGGGCTGACCACCTCACAGACCGACCCGGGCGGCCGCACGACGGAGTTCCTCTACGACGAGCTGGGCCGTCCGCTCGCCACCAAGGCGCCCGAGGTCACCACGGAGTCCAACGGCTCGGCCCCGGCCAAGACCCGGCCCACGAGCTGGACCGGGTACGACACCTTCGGCGCGGCGACCGAGTCCGTGGACGCGCTCGGCAACACCAACCGCTCCACGTACGACCGGCTCGGCCGGCTGCTCACCACCACCGCGCCCGCCTACACGGCGCCGGGCAGCAGCACGCCGGTCACCCCGACCGTCACCAACACCTATGACGCGCTCGGCAATGTGACCGAGTCGACCGACCCGCTCGGCCGGATCACCCGCTACACCTACGACCGGCAGAACCGGCTCATGACCAGGGACGAGCCGACCGGCTCCGGCCCAGGCGACGACCGGGCCCGCTGGTCGTACACGTACACCCGCACCGGCGAGGTCCTCTCGGTCACCGACCCGAACGGGGCGCGCGCCGAGACGACGTACGACGACATGGACCGGCCGGTCACCACGACCCAGCTCGAACGCGCCCCGGAGCCCGGCTCCTTCACCACCCGCAACGAGTACGACGACGCGGGCAACGTGGTGCGGCAGACCGCGCCGGGCGGCGGCGTCAGCCAGTTCGGCTACGACGGGATCGGCCAGCTCACCCGGATCACGGACCCGGCGGGGGTGGTCACCCAGTTCGGGTACGACATCGCCGGGCGCGAGGTGCGCCGCAGCGACGGCGAGGGCCGGACCTCCTCGAAGCTGTACGACGGGCTCGGCCAACTGGTCAGGGACGCCGACCTGAACGCGTCCCACAGCGAGCTGCGCAAGGTCGGTTACGGCTACGACCAGGCGGGCAACCTGATCAGCGCGACCGACGCGCAGGGCCGGAGCACGACGTACGCCTATGACGCGCTGGACCGGCTGACCAGCCAGACCGAGCCGGTCTCGGACACCAAATCGATCACCACGTCCTTCGGCTACGACGCGCTGGGCAACCGCACCCGCTACACCGACGGGCGCGGCAACAGCACCGTGTACACGGTGAACACGCTCGGGCTGCCCGAATCCGTCGTCGAGCCGTCGACCGCCCGCGACCCGTCGCCCGCCGACCGCACCTGGACGACGGCGTACGACGCGACCGGCCAGGCCGTACGGGTCACCGCGCCCGGCGGCGTCACCCGCGAGCGGGAGTACGACAAGGCGGGGAACCTGCTCCGCGAGAGCGGCGCGGGCGCGGAGGCGGCCACGGCGGAGAAGCGCTACGGCTACGACCCGGCGGGCCGGCTCACCACGGCGTCGTCCCCGAAGGGCGACAACACGTACGCGTACAACGACCGGGGCCTCCTGCTGAAGGCTGAGGGCCCCTCGGGCGACGCCTCGTACACGTACAACAGCGACGGCCTGCTGACCGCCCGCACCGACGCGGCGGGAACCGCGTCCTTCACCTACGCGCGCCAGCAACTGGCCTCGGCCAAGGACCCGCTGACCGGGGTGGAGCAGAGCTACGGCTACGACGGCTCGGGCGCGGTGGACCGCGTCGACTACGGCGCGGGCCAGTCACGCGCGTACACCTACGACGATCTGGGCCGGCTCGACACCGACACGGTGAAGAGCAGCGGCGGCGCGACCGTCGCGTCCGCCGACTACGACTACGACAACGACGACCGCCTCACCGGCAAGACCACCACCGGCACGGCCGACGCGGGAAAGAACACCTACGGCTACGACCAGGCGGGCCGCCTCACATCCTGGACGGCGGACGGCACGACGACCGAGTACGGCTGGGACGACAGCGGCAACCGAGTCAAGAACGGCACCAAGAGCGCCACGTTCGACGAACGCAACCGCCTCCAGACCGACGGCGACTACACCTACGACTACACGGCGCGCGGCACTCTCGCCTCCCGCACCAGCTCCGGCCTGACGGAAGAATTCACCTTCGACGCCTTCGACCGCATGACCAAGGGCGGCGAGTCCGGGACGGCGTACACCTACGACGCGCTCGACCGGGTGTCCGCCCGCGACGGCACCGACTTCACCTACGCGGGCTTCGCCCCCGACCCGGTGAAGGACAACTCGGCGACCTACGGCCGGGGCGCGGCGGACGAACTGCTCTCGGTCGCCGAGGGCGGCCCGGCGCAGCTCTCCGTCACCGACCAGCACGGCGACGTGGTCGGCGGCATGTCCCCGACGAACGGCGCGTCGGGCTCCCTGGCCTCCTCGACGGCGTACGACCCGTTCGGGCGGACCCTCGCCACCTCGGCGGCGGAACCGCCGGGCAGCGCGGGCTTCCAGGGCGACTGGACCGACCCGGAGACCGACCAGGTCAACATGGGCGCGCGCTGGTACGACCCGGGTACGGGCACCTTCGACTCGCGGGACGCCTACACGTACGCGGCGGGCGCGTCGATCCTCGCCAACCGGTACGGGTACGGGGCGGGCGCGCCGCTGGACTTCACGGACCCGGACGGCAACTGGCCGAGCTGCGGCTGGTGCAAGAAGGCCTACAACAAGGTCAAGAACAGCAAGGTCGTCCGTACGGTGACCAAGGCGGCCAAGACGGTGTGGAAGGCTGCGGTGTACACCGTGCGCCATCCGCTCTCCGCGCTGAAGATCGCCACGAAGGCGCTGGGCCGCGCCGCGAGCTGGGTCTACCAGAAGTCCGGGCTCAAGACGGTCGTCAACGCGGTGGCGAGCGCGACCCGATGGGTCGGCAACAAGATCAGCGCGGCGGCGAAGAGCAGCGGCGAATGGCTCAGGGAGAAAGCCGCCGAGGCCCAGCGCCAGTATCGCGCGGCCCGCGCGGCGATCACCCGCAAGGCCAAGTCGGCGGCGGCGTACGTGGCCCGGCACAACCCGATCCCGGACATCGTCGCGGCGGCGAAACCCCTGATGGCGGTGGCCGCGGCGATCGTCACGGCCAATCCCAACCTCCCGGCGATCATCGTCTCGGCGACCCGTGACGTCATCGCGGACGTCGCCAAGGTGACGAACGCGATCCGGGACGCGGCGGTCGAGCAGATCGGCAACGTCGTCGAGTCCGTCTCGGCGGCCGTCGACTACGCGATCGACATCGCCCCCGCGGTCTGGGACGGCGTGAAGACGGTCGGCAATGTCGTCGGCGAGGTCACCGGCTTCAACGACATCAAGAACTGCGTCACCAAGGGCGACATGGAGGCCTGCGCCTGGGCCGTCGCCACGGTGGGCGGCCTGGCCCTGGGCGGCGTGGGCGCGGGCGCCGTCCGGGCGGCGAAGGCCGGCCGGATGGGCATGAAGGCGATGAAGTACGCGGACGACATCGCCAAGGTCGGCCAGAAACTCGACAAGGCCTCGGACACCCTCGACAAGGCCGAGACGGCCGTCTCCTGCGCGACGACGGCAGCGGCCCTGGCCGGCAACAGCTTCCTGCCGGGCACGGACGTGGTGATGGCCGACGGGACCAGGAAACCGATCGAGCAGGTCGACGTCGGCGACGAGGTCAGAGCCACCGACCCGACGACGGGCCGGACGTCTCCGCAGAAGGTCACCGCGACGATCGAGGGCAAGGGCCTGAAGAAGCTGGTCGAGATCACGGTCGACACGGACGGCGCCCAGGGCGACGCCACCGACACGATCACGGCCACGGAGGGCCACTCCTTCTGGGTGCCCGACCTGAAGAAGTGGCAGAAGGCCGGCGAACTGAAACCGGGCCAGTGGCTCAGCACCGGCGCCGGCAGCTGGGTCCAGGTCGACGCGGTCCAGGGATGGACGCAGCAGGCCGGGGTCTACAACCTGACGGTCGACTCGGCGCATACGTACTATGTGGCGGCCGGGGCCACGCCGGTCCTCGTCCACAACTGTGCCGCGGGCGGCCGCCCCAGCGGAGGCCGGCTGGCTCAGCAATCCGGTGACTCCTACGAGGACTTCCTCGTGGACCGCCTCGGTGGGGGAGGCGGGTTCTTCGAGAGAAAGGCCTCCGGCGGAAACACCCGCCAGTATGACGGCGCGTTCATTCACGGTGCCACAGGGCGTGGAACGTGGTACGAGGCGAAGTCCGGAAGGTTCTGGGAAGACACGCTGGCCGACCCCAAGCGCCTGGCGAAGTTCAAGGGCGTGGAGGGGGAGAAGCTTGCGATAGCGCAGGCCAAGGGGATTGACTACCAGATAATTTCCGAGAATCCGATCCCGGCGGAATTTACGTCCTGGTTCACCAAGAAGGGAATTCCGTGGGAGGTGGTCCCACGATCATGATGCTCACGTGAGACCGCCTCGGACCGCCTCGCTCGCCGGAAGATGTTACTGGAAGGGATCCCGATGGGCTTGTGCCTGTTTCCCGGCGATGGGGAAACCGATGGGCCGGACGCATGCTTTTCGTACCGGGAGTTCGCCTCGTTCCGCAGACGGCTTGCTTCGGGGGAAGGGTTTTCCCTGGACGGCATGCAGGGGTTTGGTGGCGACGCGTCGTGGAGTGAGGTCACTACGGTTCTTGAACCGCTCCTCAACCACCCGGACGATCACGGGAGGAATTTTTCGTCCCAGGAGTGCAGGCTCATCCTGCCGCGCCTCGAAGACGTGCTGTCGGACTGGGTGCGGGCTGCGGATTCGAACTCCGAGCCCCGCGAGATCGGTGAGAACCAGAACCAGAACCAGAACCAGATCAGAGAGCTGCGCGATCTCGTAGTCGTGCTCCGCGTCTGCGTACAAAAAAATGTGGAGATGTGTTTCATGTGAGGTTCTGGGCAGCAATGTGAGGGTTGCTCAGGGTGCGGCGATGTCCTGGGACTTGCTCGCGAACTTGCCGGCGACCAGCGAGAGCATGACCCGCTTGCCGACCGCGTTGCTGGTCAGTTTCTGGATGAGGCCGCGCGCGAGCACGTCCCGGCGGGACTGCGGGACGAACATCGGCAGGCCCTCGGTGCGGCCGAGTTCCTGCTGGGTGGTGATGAAGGGCCGCAGCCGCTGCTCCCATTCGCGCAGGGCCCGGCCCGGGTTGCCGGGGTTGCGCCGCAGGCTGGTGCCGAGCAGGTCGGCGCCGGCCATGCCGGTGGAGGCGCCCATGCCCGAGTACAGGGTGAGGCACCAGGCGGCGTCGCCGAGGAGGACGACGCGGTCGGTGTGCCAGGTGGGCATCACCACCTGGTGGGTGGAGTCGAAGAGGGAGTCGTCGGCCTGCTCGAACTGCGTCAGGAGGTTCTCCAGTACGGCGCCGGTGGGTTCGGGGCCGAAGGCACGGCGCAGGGAATCGACCGGCGGGCGGCGGAACTGGGCGTCCTCGTCGTCGGTGCGGTAGCTGAAGAGCACCCCGGGCTGGTGGTCGGCGAAGGGGAAGACCCACACGGAGCGGCCCGGCTCCGCCAG
Organism: Streptomyces sp. NPDC056987; assembly: GCF_042673865.1. Classification (NCBI taxonomy): domain Bacteria; kingdom Bacillati; phylum Actinomycetota; class Actinomycetes; order Kitasatosporales; family Streptomycetaceae; genus Streptomyces; species Streptomyces sp. NPDC056987. The sequence continues at coordinate 29,618 of NZ_JBHURV010000048.1, read as the reverse complement.
GATCACGCCGTCGTTGGGCCGGAATCCGGGTACGGCCTCCTTGAGGATCGCGGCGCCGATGATGTGGTGGAAGGGCCGCAGGTACCGCGCGTCCGGGCCGAAGACCAGGCGGCGCACGGTGGAGCGCAGGCCGTCGGCCCCGACCACGAGGTCGAAGCGTTCCGTGCTCTCGGCCGTGTCCGCGCCGGTGGTGGTACGCAGGGCGACGTCCACGCCGTCGGGGTGCTCGTCGACGGCGACGGGAGTGGTGCCGTAGCGGATCTCGGTCCGGGGTGAGACCTCGTCGTACAGGGCGGCCTCGATGTCCCCGCGGAGCATGAGGCGCGGGCCTCCGGGCAGATCGCCGTACCCCATGCCGGGCCGGCGGCGGCCGGTGCGGTCGATGTCGTAGGTCACGCTGGTGAGGTCGCTCCGGTCGCCGATGGCGTCCAGCACGCCCATGCGCTGCGCGGTGGCCCGGCCGGTCTCGAACAGGCCGATGAAGTAGCCGGCGGCACGGCGGCCGGCGGCACGTTCGACCAGCACAGGCTCCCAGCCGACCTCGTGCAGGCGCATGGCGGTGGCCAGTCCACCGATGCCCATGCCGACGATCAGGGCGCGGGGCTTGGTCATGACGATCACTCCTCGTGGGGGGGGTAGCGGTTCTCTGAGTGGGCGGTGGCCGGTCACATGTGGACGACGGGGGCGGCGTCGGAATTGTCGACGGGGGCTCCACGGCGGAAGAGCACTCCGCAGAGGACCATTCCGGCGGCGAAGAAGCCGGCGGACCACCAGTAGGCGGTGGAGCAGCTCTCCAGCGCGGACCGGGCGATCAGGTGGGGGGTGGGCTGTCGGCCAGGGCGGAGGCCGCGGCGAATCCGGCGAGGCCGACGACGACCACCATCAGCTGGGCTGTCGCGATGACCGCGAGGATCAGCCAGCGCCGGCCGTGCCGCCGGCCCGGTGCCTGGTCGGCCTGCACGGTCTGCGGTGGGTCGGCTTCGTTCATGACGGCAGTCACAGCGATCTCCACGCACGGCGAGGGGGAAGCGGAGAACGTATCTCCATTTACTCCGTCCACCGTAACATGTAAGTGGAGATGATATCTCCGGATGGCTGCTTATAGTGGAGTCCCATGAGTCGCAGAACCGTCCCCGTCCCGTCCCCCGGCGACACCCCGCCCCGCCCCCTCCGCGCCGATGCCGAGCGCAACCGCCGGCGCATCATCGCCGCCGCTCAGCAGGTGTTCGCGCGGCGAGGACTCGACGTCACCCTCGACGACATCGCCCACCACGCGGGCGTCGGCGTCGGCACGATCTACCGGCGCTTCGCCAACCGCGAGGAGCTGATCGAGGCGATCTTCGACACGGAGATCCAGCGCATCATCGGCATCGCCGAAGAGGCCCTCACCCACGAGGACCCCTGGGACGGGCTCGTCCACTTCTTCACCCTGTCCAGCCAGGACTTCGCCGACGACCGTGGGCTGAGGGAAGTCCTCATGGTCGGCACGCACGGCAAGGACCGGGTCGCCGCGGCCCGCGAACGGCTCTCTCCCGCGATCAGCGCCGTCATGGAGCGCGCCCAGCGGGACGGCTCACTGCGGGACGACATCGAGGTGACCGACTTCCCGCTCATCCAGATCATGCTCGGAGCCGCGACACAGCTCACCCAAGCCGTCTCGCCCGACCTCTGGCAGCGCTACCTCACCCTGATCCTCGACAGCCTCCGCACCAGCCGGGAGGCCCCCACCCCGCTACCGCACCGCGCCCTCAGCCAGGAGGAATTCGACCAAGCGGCGCCGTAGGAGTGCTCACTGCGCACAGGGCGGATTGGCGGAGCGCGGGTTTCGGGCCGGGCGGGCCACGGTGAACAACACGCCACCGGCCCGCCCCTGTTACCCCTTGGTACTGACTTGCACTGTCACGAAGGCGGCCCACGCCTCGGGGGTGAAGCCGAGGTGGGCGCGGTCGGTGTCCTTGGAGTCCCGGACGAGGACGGCGGCGGGCATTGAGGCGACCTCGACGCAGTCGTTGTCGTTGCTGCCGCTGTAGCTGCTCTTGAACCACTGCGGCTCGGACGCGTTCCCGGTCGACGGCTCGCGGGTCATGTCTCCCCCAGCACTTTCTCGATGAAGGCCAGTGACTCCCGTGGGCTGAGAGCCTGAGATCGGATGATCCCATATCGCAGCTCCAGGGTCTGGACCTCTTTCGGGGCGGAGAACAGACGGGTTGTCAGCTGCCCTGACATGTATCCGACTGTCGCGCCGTCCCTGAGCTTCAGCACTTGGAGCTCGCCACCCATACCGGCGTGGTCCTCGCGGTCCGTCGGCATCACCTGGATCTCGACATGGCGCAACCTGGCGATCTCCAGCAGATGTTCGAGCTGACGCCGCAACACCATTTTGCCCCCGATCGGGCGCGTCAGCGTCACCTCTTCCTGGACGAAGGAGAGTGCCGTGATCGGTTCGCGGGCGAAGATCTCCTGTCGGGCGATGCGGGCCGCCACGTACCGTTCGAGGTCGCGGGGAGAGAGGGTAGGTCGCCGGACGTCGTACAGCGCCCGTGCGTACTCCTTCGTCTGCAACAGGCCGTGCAGGTTGTGGTTGCCGTAGGCCCCCAGTTCGACGGACCGCCTTTCCAAGTTGGCCAAGTCCCGGATCTTCTTCGGGGATCGAGCCTCTTTCACGTCCTCTTTCATCGCGGCGATCTTGCCCCCGGCTCCCAGGACCTCGTCCGCCCGGTCCAGGAACTCCGGCCTGGGGATGCGTTTTCCGGCCTCCACCTTGTACACCTGGTTCTCGCCATAGCCGATCGCTTCGCCGAACTCGGCCTGGCTCAGCCCCGCGCCCGTCCGCCAGAGCTTGATCTGCCGGCCCACGGCCGCGATCACCGACCCCGAGTCGTCGTCCTCAAGTCCGGGCTCCCAGTCGGGCTCGTCCGCTCCGTCCGCCGCAGGGTCCGTACCGCCCATGTCCACGCTCACCGCGCACCTCCGAGATTGTCTGTCGGCCACAACATCGGCGTCAGCGCACTGAAGGACACCAGGGACAGGCCCGGACAGGGCCGGACCACACAAGGGACAGTCACCGTCCGTAAGTACGCTGTCACTGGTCAGCGTAAGCGCATCCGGCCACGCTGTGTGACGTGAACCTCAAAAACGCCACGTCGCCACCCGCGCCGCAACCCGACCTCCCCGCTCGTGAGTTCCGGGTCCTGTTCTCCTCCACCCGTAGGGGCGCGCGGCTCGCTCGGTTGCTCGCCGTCGAGCAGCTCCGCATGTGGGACGTGCCCTTCGAGCGCGCGGCGCAGATCGTCGCCGAGCTGGCTTCGAACGCCGCGTTGCACGGGCGGGTCGCCGGGCGGGACTTCCGGGTCGCGCTGATCCTGCGGGCGGCCGGCACGCTCCGTATCGAGGTGACCGATGCGCGGGGCGAGGAGTTACCCGCCGCCGTGCGGGGCGCGGACGCCGAGGACGAGTCGGGGCGTGGCCTCATTCTGGTGGACTCGCTCGCCGATGCGTGGGGCGTGGTGCAGGGGCCGCCGCCCTGCAAGACGGTGTGGGCCGAACTCGCCCTGGTCGACGGCTCCGGGGAAGCCGGGTGATGGAAGCGGTGAGCTTTCGCGCCCTGTGGGGTGCGGTGGGGGTCCCGCTGAGCCTGGTCGGCCTGGCGGTGGGGGGTGCTGTACGCCGAGATCCCGCGCCGGCGTGGCCCGGGTGACCGGAGGCCGGAAACCCTGGCTCCGGTGGTCCGTGCGACGGGGGTGCGGGAGGTAAAGGACCAAAGAACCCAGGGAAATAACCAACCAAACCCCACCCCGCCCGGCTCAGGTCACCCACAAGGGTGATCTCGCCCTGCGTGGCTGGCTTTGGCGGGTACGGGGAGGCAGGCTCGGCCCTGACACCCCGTCAGACATGCGACGGCCCCCGGTCGGGACTGGCATCCCCGGCCGAGGGCCTGACCAACAAGGAAGTAACCGCTTCCCCATGGTTGAAGAGAAGTTTAGTGCGCCCGCGCGCTCCCGTTGCGCGGCTCGTGGATCGTCATCCGGAGTGATGAAGGTGCACGAATCCCATAGCGCCCGCTTCGCGGTTGTGGGCAACCACTCCGCCCAGCACCGGTCGTTGTCGCTCGCGCGCTGCGGCTGCCCCCGTACCTGCGCCACCCGGCCGGACTGCTGGCGTACCGGCTCACCGAACTGCTGCCGCCGCCACTCCCGGCCACGCCCATGGCCGCCGCCGTACCACGCCCGCACCCCCTCCAGAGCTGCGACACCTGCGGCCGCCCCTACCGCGCACCCGAACCGGGCGACTGCCCCGGCTGCCTCGCGGCAGACCCGGTGAGCAGGGCGGCGGCTTAGGGCGACCACCTTGGCGGAGCCATATGCCCGTCACCTCGGTGGCAAGGTGCGGGAGCTGCGGTTCACCATGGACGGCAACGCTGTCCGGATGACGTACTGGCTCGCTCCTGACCGGCGCATCGTGCTGTTGACAGTGTTCCGCAAGACCAGGCAGCGGGAGACCGCCGAGGTCGAGCGGGCCCAGCAGATGCAGAAGATGTGCGAGTCGGATCACGGCCCTGCCACCCACAGCTATGACCGGACGAAGGAGGAGAACCTGTGAACCACTCCCAGTGGAAGACGCGCCGCACCAGGAAGCTCCTGGGGGAATCGGTCGACGAGTCGCGCGCCTACGTCGAAGCCGGGTACGCGTTTGAGCTGGGCCAGGCTGTTTACGACCGGCGCACCGCACTGGGGCTTTCGCAGGCCGAGCTGGCGCGGAGGGCCGAGATGACCCAGCCGCAGATTTCCAACATCGAGGGCGGTGACTCCGTGCCGACCCTGACTCTGCTGACTCGCCTCGCCAAGGCCCTGGACGCGTCGATGACCATCGATCTTGACGGGGACGCCTCCGCTTTCGTCTTCACCCCGCACGATCACCCGCGATCGGAGGAAGCGCCGGCGGACGGACGACATTCGGCGGCCTGAGGCACGGTCGGGCCGGACAAGCCGAGACAGAACGGGAACCGGCGGCCCCGCGTCGGTACGTGCCCCGATCCGCTCGTGAATCGTTGGTCGAAGCAGTGGCCTGCGCCACGTCCACTGCCTACCATCGATCACTGCAAGGTCTTGTGCATCGCCGCACAATCTCCCCGGGAGGTCCCCTTTGCACCGCCGTCGTCGCACCGCGCTCTCCGTGTCCGTAGCCCTGCTCGCCGCGGCCCCGCTGCTCACCGCCTGCGGCGGTGAGGCCCATCCCGGAGCGGCGGCGGTCGTCGGGGGGCAGCGGATCGAGGTGTCCACGCTTCAGTCCGCGGTACGGGACGTACGGGAGGCTCAGCGGGCCACGCCCGAGTCCGCGCAGCTCATCAAGGACACCGCGCAGCTCAGCCAGGCCAAGCTGAACAGCATGATCTTCGACCGGGTGCTCCAGCGCGCCGCCGACGACGCCGGTGTCGACGTCAGCCGCAAGGAGATCCAGGAGACCCGCGCGCAGGCCGCCACGCAGTCCGGCGGGGAGCAGCAGTTCGCCGCGATGCTGCTCCAGCAGGGCGCGCTCTCCTCCGGGCAGATCGACGCGGCGATCAGCCGCGAGGTGCTGCTGAACAAGGTCGCGGGGGCGCTCGGCGCGAACACCTCGACCCCGGAGGGGCAGCAGAAGGTCCTCGCCGTGCTGACGAAGACGTCGAAGGAGATGGGCATCGACGTCAATCCGCGCTACGGGAGCTGGGACTACCAGCAGGTGCGGCTCGGCGAGACCAAGTCGCCGTGGATCACCCAGGTCACCCGCCAGGCGCCGGAACAGCAGCCCACGGACGCCTGACCGAGCAGCCCTCGCGCCACCCCGCGGGCGGCCGGAGGTAGGTTCGAGAGGTGACAGACGAAGCTTCCGCAGCTCCCGGCCGTATCGTCCTGCTGACCGCCAGCCACCGGGTCGCGCCCGGCCTGCTCTCCTGGCCCGCGTGGCAGACGCTGCACGCCGCCGACCGTGTGGTGTGCGCCGACGCCGGCCATCCCCAGCTGCCGTATCTGCGGGAGGCCGGCGTCGCGGTCGAGCATGCCGCGCCCGGCGCGCAGGACCTGGTCGACGCGTGCGCCGGCGGCCGTACCGTCGTGGTGATCCCCTCCGGCGCGGGGGACGGGACCGACGCCGAGCTGACGGACGGCCTCGCCCGGCTGGCCGGCTCGGGGCGGTTCCGGATGCCGGACCTGGAGCTGCTGCCCGGCTCGTACGACCTGCCGGGCGCCCGGCTCCTCGATCTCGTCCAGGTCATGGACCGGATCAGGAAAGAGTGCCCGTGGGCCTCGGGCCAGACCCACAAGGGACTCGCCAAGTACGCCATCGAGGAGGCGTACGAACTGGTCGAGGCGATCGAGGACGGCGACGCGGACGAGCTGCGCGAGGAGCTGGGGGATGTCCTGCTCCAGGTTGTCTTCCATGCCCGGATCGCCGAGGAGGGCCCGGTGGGCCCGGCAGGGGACGCAGGGGAGGACGAGGAGGAGAGCGGGGCGTTCTCCATCGATGACGTCGCGGGCACGATCGTGGAGAAGCTGATCCACCGCCACCCTCATGTCTTCGGCGACGCGAGCGTCGACACCCCGGAGGAGGTCAAGGCGCAGTGGATCCGGATGAAGGCGGTCGAGAAGCGCCGTACGTCGGTCACCGACGGGGTACCGCTCGGTCAGCCGGGGCTCGCCCTCACCGCGAAGCTCGCGAGCCGCGCCCGTACCGCCGGTCTTGAGGTCGCGCTTCCGGAGGGTGAGTCCATCGGGTACGAGCTGCTGGCCCTGGCCGTACGGGCGGACGCGGCGGGCGTCGACCCGGAGACGGCGCTGCGCGCGGCGGCGCGTGTATATAGGGACAGGATCCTGGCCGCCGAGCGCGCGCCGGGCGCGTAGCCGTCGGGCGCCGCAACGCACCGGGCGTACCGGCGCCGGACGGCGTACGCGGGCCGGGCGGTGGGGGCCGTTCGGGGGCGGTTACGGTCGGGGCGTGTCCGATGCGTCCGAGAAACTTGCGAACAGCGCCGCTCCCACCCTCTTCACCTGGGAGTTCGCCACCGACCCTTACCCCGCGTACGCCTGGCTGCGGGAACACGCCCCCGTGCACCGCACCGAGCTGCCCAGCGGGGTCGAGGCATGGCTCGTGACCCGGTACGGGGACGCCCGGCAGGCGCTCGCCGACGCGCGGCTCTCCAAGAATCCGGTGCACCACGCCGAGCCGGCGCACGCCCGGGGGAAGACGGGCATCCCTGGGGAGCGCAAGGCGGAGCTGATGACGCACCTGCTCAACATCGACCCGCCCGACCACACCCGGCTGCGGCGGCTGGTGTCCAAGGCGTTCACGCCGCGTCGCGTCGCCGAGTTCGCCCCGCGCGTACAGGAGCTGACCGACCGTCTCATCGACGGCTTCGCCGAGCGGGGCAGCGCGGACCTCATCCACGAGTTCGCGTTCCCGCTCCCGATCTACGCGATCTGCGATCTGCTCGGGGTGCCGCCCGAGGACCAGGACGACTTCCGGGACTGGGCGGGCATGATGATCCGTCATGCGGGCGGGCCGCGCGGCGGGGTCGCGCGGGCGGTCAAGAAGATGCGCGGCTATCTGGCCGAACTCATCCACCGGAAAAGAGAGAATCCCGGCGACGACCTGATCTCCGGTCTGATCCGGGCCAGTGACCACGGTGAGCATTTGACCGAGAACGAGGCCGCGGCGATGGCCTTTATCATTCTGTTCGCCGGTTTTGAGACGACGGTGAATCTCATCGGCAATGGCATGTACACGCTTATGCGAAATCCGGCCGAACGGGAACGCCTGCAGAGTTCCCTGGCGGCCGGTGAGACGGGTCTGCTGGCGACCGGCGTCGAGGAACTGCTCCGCTACGACGGCCCGGTGGAGATGGCGACCTGGCGGTACGCCACCGAGCCGCTGACTCTGGGTGGGCAGCGGATCGCGGCAGGTGACCCCGTTCTCGTCGTGCTGGCCGCGGCCGACCGCGACCCCGAGCGCTTCCGCGACCCCGACGCGCTCGACCTCGGGCGCCGTGACAATCAGCACCTCGGGTACGGGCACGGCATCCACTACTGCCTCGGCGCGCCGCTCGCCCGCGTGGAAGGGCAGACCGCGATCGCCACGCTTCTGAAACGGCTTCCGGATGTGCGGCTTTCGGAAGAACCTTCCGATTTGCGGTGGCGTGGCGGGCTCATCATGCGGGGATTGCGCACGCTTCCGGTGCAGTTCACGCCATTGTCCGGCCGATAATTTTACTGACGCATCGTCAATACTGTGACTTTCACGTGATCTCTGCTGCATCGACTTGTGACAAGCATTCGAGTACCGCTACGTTCACGTCGACCCGGTAACACCATGCCGGAGTTGAATTGACTGTCACACGGAAGGCAACCGCATGTCCGGGAACGGCCGACACCGTCGACCTCGTCAGGCCCCAGCTCTTCTCGTCGCCGCCGGGGTGGCCGGATCCGCGATCGCGATCCCGTTGCTCGGAGCCGGCGCCGCCAGCGCGGCGGACTCCTCGACCTGGGACCGCGTGGCGGGGTGCGAGAGCGGCGGCACGTGGAGCGCGAACCTCGGTAACGGGTACTACGGCGGGCTCCAGATGTCCCAGGAGACCTGGGACGAGTTCGGGGGCGGCGACTACGCCGAGCGCCCCGACCTGGCCAGCCGCTCGCAGCAGATAGCCGTGGCCGAGAAGGTCTTCGAGGCCCAGGGGGCGAAGGCGTGGTCCAGCTGCGCCGCCGTCTCCGGGCTGACGGAGGCGGTCGGCGGTGCGGTCGGCGGCATCGTGGAGGGGGTGACGGGTGGCGGCAACAGCACCGACCCGTCCGGTACCCCGTCGGGCAGCCCCTCCGGGGACGCCTATCCGTCCGGTGACGCCGTGACGGACCCGGGCGCGGAGGCGGGCGCGGACGGCAAGACCTCCCCGGAACCCAGCACCAGCCCGAGCCCGGGTGCCACCGGCTCCGCGGCCGGTACGGACGACGCCGAGGGCAAGGACGAGGCGTCCAAGGGCAAGCACCGCGGCCAGGCGGCCGACGAGAGCGCCTCGCCGGGCACCGCGGACGAGGAGCGCGCCTCGGGCAGCCGCGCCTCCCGCGGGGCGGGCGGAGCCCGTGACGGGGCCGGGCTCACGGACGGTGTGGAGCGCGAGGTCGAGAAGGTCGTCACCACGGTCGGCGGCCACCTCTCCCTGGCGACCGGCGGGCAGAAGGTCGTCGGCGGCTGGGTCTGAGCAGCCGGCAGCCCGGCAGCAAGTCCTGGGAAGCCGCGCCTCCACGACGGGGGCGCGGCTTCCGCGTTCCCGGAGCCGTCCCGAAGCGTCCCGAAGCCGTCCCCGAGCCGTCGTCGAGCCGCCCCTGAGCCGCCGCCCACCGGGCCCGTACGCGCGGCTTCCCGGCCGCCGTACGCACGGCTCCCGGCCCCGGAGGCGTTGGCCCCGCTGTGACCCGCGCCGGGCCGTAGCGCCCCGTTGCAGCGCCCCGCCGTAGGGCCGGGGGCGAGTGACGCCAGAGCCGGAGGGGACGAACGGAGCGAGAGGCTCCAGGGCTGTAGTCAGTGACTCCTGGGTCGGAGTGGGCGACCGGCGTGAGCGAGCCCGGCCCCCGGGCCCATGGCGGAACGGGTGACTCCGGCGCCGGGCCCGCGACCGGAACGGATGACTCCGCGACCGGAAGGGGTGACTCCGCGACCGGAGCCAGAAGTTCCCCGAATCGGAGCGCCCCGCTCCACCGCCGGAGCGGGGGAGTCCGGAACCGGTGCGGGCGAGTGCCGTTGAACGGCGCCCCGTTGACGCCTCCTCGGCTGCGTCCGTACTGGCCAGAGCCTCCGATCTCCGCCCGGAACGCGGGCAGTTAGCGACCGTATGTCCACTTCTGCGCAAGTGAGACAAGGGTCTCTTTGCCGCAACTCGGGCTCTTCGCCTCGCCCGTTGATCGAATCCGGTTCCCACCTGCGGAAACGTATTGTCCCTCGGAGGAGGTAAGGGCGTTTTTTCCTGGATGTGCTCCTTTGAACAACCGGCAGGGCTGTGATTACGGTCTGAACCGCTCGCACCGCGGGCCTCGTCGACCGTCACGCCGAATCCTGCCGTCGGTCGGGGGGAGTAATCGTCGCTTCGAGCGCCGAAGGCAGGAGCGGGGGACCCATAGGTTTGCGCCGGGCCCGGCCGTCGAGAGACGGGCGGTGACCGGCTAGGGGTGAAGCCGCGTGTGCGAACACGCGGCCGGGCAACTCATTGGCCCGAACCCGACAGCTCACCTCGTAGGCGTCGGTGAGGAGATGTGTTCATGCTGCTGCGTTCCAGCAAGGCCAAGCACCGCCGCCCGTCCATGGCCGTCCGCTACGCCACCCTCGCCGGGATCACCGGCGCGGCCGTCGCGGCTCCGCTGATCGGTGCCACCGCCGCCTCCGCCGCCACCGCCTCCGAGTGGGACCGGGTCGCCCAGTGCGAGTCCGGGGGCAACTGGTCGATCAACACGGGCAACGGCTTCTACGGCGGCCTGCAGTTCACCCCTTCCACCTGGGCCGCGTACGGCGGTACCGCCTACGCCCCCCGCGCCGACCAGGCCTCCAAGTCCCAGCAGATAGCCGTCGCCGAGAAGGTCCTCGCGGGCCAGGGCAAGGGCGCCTGGCCGAGCTGTGGCGTGGGCCTCTCGGGCGCCGCGTACAGCGGCGGCTCGGGCTCCGGTTCCAGCTCCGGCAGCTCCAGCTCCGGTTCCTCCAGCTCGGACAACAGCGGTTCCAGCAACTCCGGTACGCAGAAGTCCGCCCCCACCCGGCAGGCGCAGCCGCAGCAGTCGACCCGTGACGAGGCGCAGCCGGCCTCGCGCGGCCAGAGCCGTCCGTTCACGATCAAGAAGGGGGACGGCGAGTACAAGGTCAAGTCCGGCGACACCCTCTCCAAGATCGCCACTGCCCAGAAGGTCAAGGGCGGCTGGAAGAAGGTCTTCGACCTGAACAAGGACATCGTCCGTGACGCGGACGTCATCTACCCGGGTCAGCAGCTCCACCTGCGCTGACCCCCTCTCCCCGGCCCGGCGCGTCACCCCCGTACGCGCCGGGCCGGGCCCCGTTCCCGCCGCTGCCCGCCATCCGGTCCCGCTACCGGCGGGTAGCGGCGGTCCGTGCGAGCGGGAGTGTCTTAGGGGGCGGGCACCGGCTGGCCGATGACCCGGAGCCGGTTAGGCTCATGTCGCAAGGCCAAGAGACCCTGCACCCACGCGTCACATCCCAGAAGGAGATGCTCGTGCCGTCCATCGACGTCGTCGTAGCCCGGGAAATCCTCGACTCCCGAGGCAACCCCACGGTCGAGGTCGAGGTCGGCCTCGACGACGGCAGCACCGGTCGTGCTGCCGTCCCCTCCGGTGCCTCCACCGGTGCGTTCGAGGCCGTCGAACTCCGCGACGGAGACGCCAGCCGCTACCTGGGCAAGGGTGTCGAGAAGGCCGTCCTCGCCGTCATCGAGCAGCTCGGCCCGGAGCTGGTCGGGTACGACGCCACCGAGCAGCGCCTCATCGACCAGGCGATGATCGACCTGGACGCCACCGAGAACAAGGGCTCGCTGGGCGCCAACGCCATCCTCGGTGTCTCGCTCGCCGTCGCGCACGCCGCCTCCGAGGCGTCCGACCTCCCGCTCTTCCGCTACCTGGGCGGCCCGAACGCGCACCTGCTGCCCGTTCCGATGATGAACATCCTGAACGGTGGCTCGCACGCCGATTCGAATGTCGACATCCAGGAATTCATGATCGCCCCGATCGGCGCGGAGTCCTTCTCCGAGGCGCTGCGCTGGGGCGCCGAGGTCTACCACACGCTCAAGAAGGTCCTGAAGCAGAAGGGCCTCTCCACCGGTCTCGGCGACGAGGGCGGCTTCGCGCCCAACCTGGAGTCCAACCGCGCCGCGCTCGACCTCATCCTTGAGGCGATCAAGGAGGCCGGTTACGTCCCGGGCCGCGACATCGCGCTCGCGCTCGACGTCGCCGCGTCCGAGTTCTACAAGGACGGCAGCTACGAGTTCGAGGGGAAGTCGCGCTCGGCCGCCGAGATGACCGAGTACTACGAGGAGCTGGTCGACGCCTACCCGCTCGTCTCCATCGAGGACCCGCTCTTCGAGGACGACTGGGCCGGCTGGAAGGTCATCACCGACAAGCTGGGCTCCAAGGTCCAGATCGTCGGCGACGACCTCTTCGTCACCAACCCGGAGCGCCTCGCCCGCGGCATCGAGGAGGGCTCGGCCAACGCCCTGCTGGTCAAGGTCAACCAGATCGGCTCGCTGACCGAGACGCTGGACGCCGTCGAGCTGGCCCAGCGCAACGGCTTCAAGTGCATGATGTCCCACCGCTCCGGTGAGACCGAGGACGTCACGATCGCCGACCTCGCGGTGGCCGTGAACTGCGGTCAGATCAAGACCGGCGCCCCGGCCCGCTCGGACCGCGTCGCCAAGTACAACCAGCTGCTGCGCATCGAGGAGATCCTCGACGACGCGGCGGTGTACGCGGGCCGCAGCGCGTTCCCGCGCTTTCGCTCCGCGAACAATTAAGAGGATGCGTTCCTCCAACGGCTGAGAGAACACGCAGCGCGTAACCCGTACCCTCGCGGGCGCTCATCCGCCCGTCGTACGGACGTCCCCGGCCGCGGTCCCGTACCGTGTCCGGGGACGTCCGTACATGACAGGGGAGGCGGGCCATGGCCGGGAACCGGGACCGGTTCTCCACCTCGACCAGGCTGCGGCTGCTCGGTGAGCAGACCGCGGCGCGGGTCTACCGCTCGCAGAACCGCAGGCAGGACCGCCGCTCCCGGCTCACGGGACGCGCGGCCTTCCTCGCGCTGGTCGTCTGCACCCTGGTGGTGGCGCTCGCGTATCCGATGCGGGAGTACGTGTCGCAGCGAAACGAGATCGCCGAGCAGGAGCGGCTGAGCCAGGAGGCGCAGCGGCGCGTGGCGGAGCTGCGCGACGAGAAGGCGCGGCTCCAGGACGACGCGTACGTCGAGCGGCTGGCCCGTGAGCACCTGCACTACCTGCGGCCGGGGGAGACGGGCTTCACCGTCATCGACCCGGAGGCGGCGCGGGAACGGCGCGAGGACGAGGGGGCGGCGGACCGCCCCTGGTACTCGAACGTCCTGGACGGGGTGGACGAGGCGGACCGCCCCGGCACGTAGGTTCGTAGGCACGTGCACGGACGCACCCGTACATACGTATTACGTGTACGGACGCACCCGCCCGGCTCATCCCACCCCCACCCCCGCCCCACCCCCCGCACGACATGAATCCGGAACGGCAGAACCAGGCAGGCATGAAGACGCCCCCTCCGCAGACCGCACGCACCGAGCCCACCGAGGCGGACGTCGCCGCCTTCAAGGAGCAGCTCGGCCGCCCGCCGCGCGGGCTGCGCGCCATCGCGCACCGCTGCCCCTGCGGGCAGCCGGACGTGGTCGAGACCGCCCCGCGGCTCCCCGACGGCACCCCCTTCCCGACGACGTACTACCTGACGTGCCCGCGCGCGGCCTCGGCCATCGGCACGCTGGAGGCGAACGGTGTCATGAAGGAGATGACCGAGCGCCTCGCGACCGACCCCGAGCTGGCCGCCGCGTACCGCGCGGCGCACGAGGACTATCTCGCGCGGCGCGACGCCATCGAGGTGCTGGAGGGCTTCCCCAGCGCGGGCGGCATGCCGGACCGGGTGAAGTGCCTGCATGTGCTGGTCGGCCACTCGCTGGCGGCGGGGCCGGGGGTGAACCCGCTGGGGGACGAGGCGCTGGCGATGCTGCCGGAGTGGTGGGCGAAGGGCCCGTGCGTCACGCCGTGCGCCGGCGCCGCCGGGACGGAGCCGGCGGCGGAAGGGGGCCCGGCGTCATGACCAGGGTCGCGGCCATCGACTGCGGTACGAACTCGATCCGCCTGCTCGTCGCGGACATCCACCCGGAAACGGGCGAACTGGTCGATCTCGACCGGCGGATGACGATCGTCCGGCTCGGCCAGGGCGTCGACCGGACCGGCCGGCTCGCGCCGGAGGCGCTGGAACGTACGTTCGCCGCCTGCCGGGAGTACGCGGCGGTCATCGCGGAGCACGGCGCGGAGCGGATCCGCTTCGTGGCCACGTCCGCGTCGCGTGACGCCGAGAACCGCGACGAGTTCGTGCGCGGGGTGGTGGACATCCTGGGCGTGGAGCCCGAGGTGATCACCGGCGACCAGGAGGCGGCCTTCTCCTTCACCGGCGCCACGAAGGAACTGCCGGGGCGGGACAGCTACCTCGTGGTGGACATCGGCGGCGGCTCCACCGAGTTCGTCGTCGGCGACGACCGGGTGCGGGCGGCGCGGTCGGTGGACATCGGCTGCGTACGGCTGACGGAGCGCCATCTCGTACGGGACGGAGAGGTCCTCGACCCGCCGACGCCCGCCGCGACCGCCGCGGTCCGCGCCGACATCGAGGCGGCCCTCGACCTCGCCGAGGAAGCCGTCCCGCTGCGCGAACCCCGCACGCTGGTCGGCCTGGCCGGCTCGGTGACGACGGTGGCCGCGATCGCGCTGGGCCTGGACACGTACGACTCCGAGCGGATCCACCGCTCCCGCATCCCCTACGGCCGCGTCAAGGAGATCACCGACCACCTCCTCGTCGCCACCCACGCGGAACGGGCCGCGATCCCCGTGATGCACCCGGGCCGGGTCGACGTGATCGGCGCGGGCGCCCTCGTCCTGCTCGCGATCATGGAGCGCACCGGCGCCCAGGAGGTCGTCGTCAGCGAGCACGACATTCTGGACGGCATCGCCTGGAGTGCCGCACTCGACGACGAGTCACCTCAGATGTCGCGCTAGATGTCGCGGTGGACGTCGCGCCGGTCGCCGACCTTGACGACCAGGATGACGAGCGCGTCGTCCTCGATCCGGTAGGCGACCCGGTAAGTGCCGACTCGTAGCCGCATCAGGTGGACCTGAACGGGCGTGCGCCGGGGGGTGTTCCGCGCTGTCGGGGCGCCCCTCGGTCACCTTGGCGAGAAAGTTCGTGAACTTCTTCACAAGGAAATCGCGTCTCCCGGGGGCTGTGCTCGGCCGGGAGGCCCCGCGGTGAGGGGTGCGCGCCGCACGCACCCTTATACCGGGTGGTTCCGGACGCGTCGCGATGGCGTGAACCGTGTGGCCGGTTCGGTCCGGGGGTAGGTGCTGAGGGCCAGCTCACAGGGGGTGGGCAACGTCCAAACCCACCGCCTGGTTCCCCCGGGCGCCATGACCTCGATCACGTGGGCCGCGGAGTGTAGCACAAGGGGGGTCAGACCTTGTGAAGGGGCTCACGAGCACCCCCTCCGAGGGGGGTGGATACTCGATGGCATGAGCACCACGGAGCGTCCCAGGATCCTCGTTGTAGGCGGTGGGTACGTAGGCCTGTACGCAGCTCGTCGCATTCTGAAGAAGATGCGCTACGGGGAGGCGACCGTCACGGTCGTCGACCCCCGCTCGTACATGACGTACCAGCCCTTCCTCCCCGAAGCCGCCGCCGGCAGCATTTCGCCTCGGCATGTCGTCGTCCCGCTGCGACGCGTGCTGCCCAAGGCTGAGGTGCTCACCGGCCGGGTCACCACCATCGACCAGGACCGCAAGGTCGCCACGGTCGCGCCGCTCGTCGGCGAGTCCTACGAGCTGCCCTTCGACTACCTCGTCATCGCGCTCGGCGCGGTCTCCCGTACCTTCCCGATCCCCGGCCTCGCCGAGCAGGGCATCGGCATGAAGGGCATCGAGGAGGCCATCGGCCTGCGCAACCACGTCCTGGAGCAACTCGACAAGGCTGACTCGACGACGGACGAGGAGGTCCGCCGCAAGGCGCTGACCTTCGTCTTCGTGGGCGGCGGCTTCGCCGGCGCGGAGACCATCGGTGAGGTCGAGGACCTGGCGCGCGACGCGGCCAAGTACTACACGAACGTCAAGCGCGAGGACATGCGCTTCCTGCTCGTGGACGTCGCCGACAAGATCCTCCCCGAGGTCGGCCCGAAGCTGGGCGCCTGGGGCAAGGAGCACCTGGAGGCCCGCGGCGTCGAGGTCTACCTCAAGACCGGCATGGACTCCTGCGTCGACGGTCACGTCGTGCTCAACAACGGCCTTGAGGTCGACTCCAACACCATCGTGTGGACCGCCGGCGTCAAGCCGAACCCGGCGCTCGCCCGCTTCGGTCTGCCGCTCGGCCCCCGCGGCCACGTGGACACCAGCGAGAAGCTCCAGGTCCAGGGCACCGACTACATCTGGGCCGCGGGCGACAACGCCCAGGTCCCGGACCTCGTCGGCCGCAAGGCCGGCAACCCGAACGCCTGGTGCCCGCCCAACGCCCAGCACGCGCTGCGCCAGGCCAAGGTCCTCGGCGACAACGTCATCTCGGGCATGCGCGGCTTCCCGCAGGGCGACTACAGCCACGCCAACAAGGGCGCGGTCGCCGGTCTCGGGGTCCACAAGGGCGTCGCGATGATCGTCGTCGGCAAGATGAAGATCAAGTTCAAGGGCCGGCTGGCCTGGTACGCGCACCGTGGCTACCACGGTCTGGCCATGCCGACCTGGAACCGCAAGATCCGGGTCTTCGCCGACTGGACGCTCGCGATGTTCCTCAAGCGCGAGGTCGTCTCGCTCGGCGCCATGGAGACGCCGCGCGAGGAGTTCTACGAGGCCGCGAAGCCGACCCCGGCGCCCGCCGCCGCGTCGGCCGCGCCCGCCGAGAAGGCCAAGGCGTCCTGACGGCGTAACGTACGGAAAGGGCCGTCCGCCATCCGTGGTGCGGACGGCCCTTCCGCATGCCCGCGGCCCCTTCCGCGGGGCTGTGCGGCGCACTCGCGGCACGCCGGCTGCGGTAGGCCCGCGCCATGCGTCCGCCGTACGCGGGTCGCTCCGACGGACCAGCAGCCCCGTTCTGGATCTTCGCGCCCCGGGCGGGCCGGAGAGGGGTACCGGGCGGGGGTACGGGGCGGGGGTGCGGGCCGTATCCGGGCAAAGTGCGTGGTGGATGCAAGTATTTTGCTCTCTCATTGCCCGCCACCGGGACTGCATCCGTACCCGAGCGGTGTTTACGTGGTGTTGAGCATGTCCGGTATCCACCACCACGGAGGTGTACGCCATGGCCGACGCCGCGCTGCGGCTGACCACTCTTGCCGAAGAGTTGCTGGGGGCTCCGCTCCCGGTCCGTATCCGGGCTTGGGACGGCAGCGAATCGGGCCCTCCCGGCGCACCCACCCTGATCATCCGTCACCGCCGTGCTCTGCGCCGTCTCCTCTGGAAACCCGGCGAACTGGGCCTCGCGCGCGCCTGGGTCGCCGGGGAGATCGATGTCGACGGCGATCTGTACGCGGTGCTCGAACGTCTCGCCGGGCTCATCTGGGAGCACGACGGCGACGAAGGACCCAAGGTCCATCCCGTACGCGACCCCCGGATGCGCGCCGCGGCCCGCGGGCTCGTGGAGATCGCGGGTCCCTGGCCGCCGCCCGCACCGCCCGGCGAGGAGATCCGGCGGCGCCGCGGCGGGGCGCACACCAAGCGCCGCGACAAGGAGGCGATCAGCCACCACTACGACGTGGGCAACGACTTCTACGCACTCGTCCTCGGCCCGTCCATGGTCTACTCCTGCGCCTACTGGGACGCGGGCCCCGGCTTCACCCTCGAAGACGCGCAGCGCGACAAGCTCGACCTGATCTGCCGCAAGCTCGGCCTCCAGGAGGACGACCGGCTCCTCGACGTCGGCTGCGGCTGGGGCTCCATGGCCATCCACGCGGCCCGCGAGTACGGTGCCCGGGTCACCGGGATCACCCTCTCCCGGGAGCAGGCCGCGTTCGCCCGTAAGCGCATCGCGGAGGAGGGGCTGACGGACCGCATCGAGATCCGGGTCCAGGACTACCGGGACGTCAGGGACGGCCCGTACGACGCGATCTCCTCCATCGGGATGGCCGAGCACGTGGGCTCGGTCCGGTACCGGGAGTACGCCGACGACCTCTACGGCCTGCTCAAGCCGGGCGGCCGGCTGCTGAACCACCAGATCGCCCGGCGGCCCGAGCCGGACGAGGGGCAGTACCGGATCGACGACTTCATCGACGCGTACGTCTTCCCCGACGGCGAACTGGCGCCGCTCGGCCGTACCGTGTCCACCCTGGAGGAAGCGGGCTTCGAGGCCCGCGACGTCGAGTCGATCCGGGAGCACTACGCGCTCACCCTGCGCCGCTGGGTGGCCAATCTGGAGGAGCACTGGGCGGAGGCGGTGCGCGCGACCTCCGCGGGCCGGGCGCGCGTCTGGCGCCTCTACATGGCCGCGTCCGCGCTCTCCTTCGAGCGCAACCGCATCGGCGTCAACCAGATCCTGGCCGTCCGGCCCGCGGACGGCGGCGTGTCCGGGCTGCCGCTGCGGGCCCGCCTCTGGGGCACCTGAGCCACCACCGCACCGGCACCACCGCACTGGCACCACCGCACTGGCACCACCGCACTGCTGCCGACCGCTGCCACCACCGTACGTCTGTCATCGCCGTAGGTCGTCGTGCGTTGACATGGGCCGGGCCCCTGGAGATGTTCCAGGGGCCCGGCCTGTCCGTCCGTACGCCGTCCGTTACGCCGTCCGTTACGCGGTCCGTGCGCCGTCCGCGTGGCGCTCCGCTACTCGGTCTTGATCGCCGTCAGCATGTTGAGCTTCGCGGCGCTGCGGGCCGGCCAGAGCGACGCCAGGACACCCACCAGCCCGGCCAGCGCCAGGAAGAGCGCGATCCTGTCCCACGGCAGGACCAGCTCGTACCCCGGCAGCGAGCCCTTGATCGTCTGGCCGATCGCCCAGGCCAGGAAGGTACCGAGGCCGATGCCGACCAGCGCGCCGAAGAGCGAGATCACCACGGCCTCCAGCCGGATCATCCGCTTCACCCTGCGCCGGTCCAGACCGATCGCGCGCAGCATGCCGATCTCCTGCTGACGCTCGAACACGGACATCGCCAGGGTGTTGATGACCCCGAGGACCGCGATGATCAGCGCCATCGCCAGCAGTCCGTACATGATGTTCAGCGCGGTGCTGATGAAGCCGCTGTACTCGTTCCTGATGTCCTGCTGGTCCATCACCTTGATCGCCGGGTTCTTGCCCAGGGCGTCCACGAGGGCCTGCTCGCGGGCGGCGCCGGCGCCGCCGTCGGTCTTCACCCACACCTCGCGGATGAAGGGGTTGATCTCGTGCGGGTTGGCCAGCTCCTTCGAGATCAGCAGCGGGGAGACGAACTCGTTGCTCCGGTAGATCGCGCCGACCTTGAGGTCCGCCGACTTCCCGTCGACGTACTTCACCGTGACCGTGTCACCGGTCTTCCAGCCCTTCGACTTCGCGGTGTCCTCCTCGACCGCGATCGCGTCGCCGGAGAGCGAGTTCAGCGAGCCGGAGACCGTGGGGAGGTTGATGAGCTTCTCGATGGCCCCGGCGGTGACCGCGGAGACCGGGAAGGGCTCGCCCTTGATCTCCAGGTCGACCGCCTGCTGCGGGGAGGCCGCGGCGACCCCGGACGCCTTCTCCAGCGCGGCCGGCACGCTCGGGTCGAGCGGACTGCCGTTGGCCATCGAGACCATGTAGTCGGCCTTGATGTTGTCCGTGGTCATCTTGTCGATGGCCTGGCCGAGCGTGACACCGAGGATGGTGAGGCCGGTGACCAGGGTGAGCCCGATGGCCAGCGCGGAGGCGGTGGCTCCGGTACGCCGCGGGTTACGGACGGCGTTCTGGCTCGCCAGCTTGCCCGACACCCCGAAGGCGCCTATGAGCAGCGGCCGTACGAGTGCGATGACCGGCCGGGACAGCAGCGGGATCAGCACGATGACGCCGATCATCGCGATGAACGCGCCCCCGCCGAGGAGGAACCGGCCGTCGGAGCCCTGTGAGGCGCCCGCCAGGATCCCCGCGGTGCCGATCAGGGCGATGAAGCCGCCGATGGAGTTGCGGATGACGAGGGACTTGGTGGTGGCCACGGCGTGCACGCTGCTCATCGCCGCCACCGGCGGGATCTTCGCGGCCCGGCGGGCGGGCAGCCAGGCGGCGATCACGGTGATCAGCACGCCGACGGCGAGCGCGGACCCGATCGCGGTCGGGGAGACGACGAGCGGTCCACCCGGTATCTTCGCGCCGAACGCGCCCATCAGGCCGCGCAGTCCGACGGCCAGACCGAGCCCGAGGGCGAAGCCGACCACCGAGGCGATGATCCCGACGAGCGTCGCCTCGATCAGCACGGAGCGCTTGACCTGACGGCGGGAGGCGCCGACGGCGCGCAGCAGCGCCAGCTCCTTGGTCCGCTGGGCGACCAGCATGGTGAAGGTGTTGGAGATCAGGAAGACGCCGACGAACAGGGCGATGGCTGCGAAGGCCAGCAGCAGCTGGTTGAGGCTGGAGAGACCCCTCTCGATGCTCGCCGCCTGCTCCTCGGCCAGCGCCTGGCCGGTCTGCGCCTCGGCGTTCTCCGGGAGGAGCTTCTTGATCCCGGAGAGGAGCGCGGCGTCGGAGGCGCCGGACGCGGCGGTGACGGTGGCGTCCCGGTAGTAGCCGGGCTCCACGTAGAGCTTCTGGGCGGCCTCCGTGGTGAAGAGGACGAGGCTGCCGCCCGCGTTGACCGCGCCGTCCTCGGTGGTGAAGACACCGGAGAGGGTGTACTCCTTCACCGGCGCGTTGGTGGCGACCCGTACGGTGTCGCCGACCTTGTACTCACCCTTGGTCGCGGTCTCCCGGTCGAGCGCGATCTGGTTGTCCTCGCGAGGGCCCGAGCCCTCGGTGAAGGTGTACGCGGCGTCCTGGCCGTTCTCGCCGGGCGCGAAGTTGGCGCCGGTGTTGGTCCAGCCGTTGCCGATCAGGTTGCCGTCGGGGTCGGCGACCCCGGCGAAGCCGTCGGCGCGCCCGGTGACGGTGGCGACCCCGTCGAGGGCTCCGATCCGGTCCATGGTGGCCTGGCTGAGGCCCGGTCCGTCCTTGCGGGCCTCCTGGTCGTCGCTCTCGCGGGCGTCGTAGGAGTGGACGGAGACGGCGACGTCCTTGTAGCTCTTCGCCGACTGGTTGCGGAAGGCGTTGCCGAGGGTGTCGGTGAAGACCAGGGTGCCGGAGACGAAGGCGACGCCGAGCATGACGGCGAGCACGGTCATCAGCAGCCTGGCCTTGTGCGCGAGCACAGTGCGCAGGGCGGTACGGAACATGGTGGAAGTCCTGGTGAAGGTGGGCCGGACGGACGGGACGGGTTACGGCGCGGGACGCACGGACGTACGGCGTACGGACGTACGGTCAGGAAGGCGGGCGCCGGCTCAGCTGGTGCGGCCCTTGGCGTCGAACGCCTTCATCCGGTCCAGCACGCCGTCCGCGGTGGGCGCGAACATCTCGTCGACGATGCGCCCGTCGGCGAGGAAGATCACCCGGTCCGCGTAGGACGCGGCCGCCGGGTCGTGCGTCACCATCACCACGGTCTGGCCCAGCTCCCGCACCGAGTTGCGCAGGAAGCCCAGCACCTCGGCGCCGGAGCGCGAGTCCAGGTTCCCGGTCGGCTCGTCACCGAAGATGATCTCGGGCTGCGAGGCGAGGGCGCGGGCGACCGCCACGCGCTGCTGCTGGCCGCCGGAGAGCTGCGTGGGCCGGTGGCCCAGCCGGTCGGCGAGGCCGATCATCGTGATGACCTGGTCCAGCCACTGCTTGTCGGGCTTGCGGCCCGCGATGTCCATGGGGAGCGTGATGTTCTCCAGGGCCGTCAGGGTCGGCAGCAGGTTGAAGGCCTGGAAGATGAATCCGATCTTGTCCCGGCGCAACTGCGTGAGCTGCTTGTCCTTCAGGGTGGACAGCTCGGTCTCGCCTATGCGTACGGAGCCGCTGCTGAAGCTGTCGAGGCCGGCCACACAGTGCATCAGGGTCGACTTGCCGGAGCCGGAGGGGCCCATGATCGCGGTGAACTCCCCCTGACGGAAGTCGACGGAGACATGGTCGAGCGCGACCACTTGGGTCTCGCCCACTCCGTAGACCTTCGAGAGATCGGAGGCGCGGGCGGCCACGGCGGTGGCACGGTCGGCGAGCGGGGTGATGGTCACGGAAGAGCACTCCTGTCGGGACGGAGACGGAACGGGGCCGGACGACGGATCCGGCGCGGGCGCCGGAACGGATCCGGCGGCGCGGACGCTACGCGGCACCGGAACTGATCCGGTGGCGCGGACGTTACGAGTGGAGGAATCCCTCCACCGGCGAACCCCTCCATCGTCGTCCCCGCCCGGCCGCCGGGGCGTCCGCCGCGATGCCCGTTCCCGTGGCCCCCTTGGGTCTGACCGCCGACGCGCGCTCTCCTCCTCCGGTATGACACCGTCCCTGAGAAGGTGCGCGTACGGTCCCGATGTGACGCCCCGTCGGCTCCCCGCCCGCCGCGCGCCCCCACCCGCGCCGGAGGCGCGCCGGCGCACGTCCGGAGCCGCGCGTGTGCCGGATCCGTGACCGGGCGGCGACTTTTCGTCATTCTCGCGTGCCTCGGTACCAGATGACCACCCGCGCCCGGCATGTGCCTATGGCTCGTTACGTGTGCTGACGCACCCTCAGACGTCAATAAAATAAGACAACATCGGGTAGGCGCTCGGCTGTTCGAGTGGTGTGTCCCGATAGGCTCCTGTGCCAACGCGGCGTTGCGCGCCTTGCCCGGATGGTGGAATGCAGACACGGCGAGCTTAAACCTCGCTGCCCCTCGGGGGCGTGCCGGTTCAAGTCCGGCTCCGGGCACATCTCGCGCCATGCGCCTTGAGCAGGGGATATGGCGGTTACTCGCCTAGATCATGTTCCTCTGTGGCCTCACCATGGCCTCACCCTGCCCTAATGTCGTCTCCATGGCTGCAGTGCAGGCGCGGGAGAACCGCGCAGGAGAGATCACCAGTTACCGCGTCAAGTGGCGTCTGGGCGGGTCGCGGGGTGGCGACTGGCAGGGCGAGACCTTCGAGGACGAGCCGTCCGCACAGGTCTTCAAGGATGCTGTGGAGGCCGCCAGCCATCAGTGGCCGGCGGGCTGGGTCAAGGGTCGCGGCTACGTCACCGCCGACATCGGGTCCGGTGACGACCGCTACCGCTTCCGGACCTACGCGACCCGGATCATCAACGACCGCACCGGCATCGAGGAGCACTACCGCAAGGCGTGCCTCGGAGACCTGGAACGGTGGATCTTCCCGACCTTCGGCGAGTGCGACGTCCGCAGCACCGAGCACTTCTCGTCGGACACGATCCGGCCGTGGGTCCGCAAGCTGGAGACCACGCTCGTCCGCCGCGGCGGCATGCCCGACGGCTCGCCCAAGATGAAGCCGATGAGTCCCAAGACCATCCGCAACCTGCACGGTTTGTTGTCCGGCATCCTGAAAGAGGCCGTCCAGTCCGAGCCGCCGCTGCGCAACCGGAACCCGTGCGAGCTCACCCGGCTGCCCAGGGTCGACGACGACGGCGCGGACGACGACGAGGACATCGAGTTCCTGACGCCCGCGGAGGTCGAGGGGATCATCAAGTGCCTGCGCTCCCGCGCCGACCAGCTGATGGTCACCATCGCCTACGGGACCGGCGTGCGGTGGGGCGAGCTGACGGCCCTCGCGCCGATGTGCGTGATCGAGTCCGGCGGCCACAGGCGCCTCCGCGTGCGGCGGGCGTGGAAGAAGGACGGCAAGGGCGGGTACTACATCGGCAAGCCCAAGACCAAGCGCTCCCGCCGCACCCTGCGGATCAGCCGCACGGTGGAGGCCGCCCTGGTCGAGCTCGGCCTCGACCGGCTGCCCGGCGACCAACTGTTCTTCACCGGCGACAAGGGCCAGCGGCTGCACTACAGCACGTTCGGCAACCACTGGCACCGGGCCGTCGCCAAGGCGAAGGCCGACGGCACCCTGCCGAAGGAGAAAAACCCCACCCCCCACGACCTCCGGCACAGCCACGCCGCCGCGCTCATCAGCGCCGGCCACGGCCTCACCTACGTTCAGCGCCGTCTGGGCCATGAGTCGATCAAGACGACGTCGGACACGTACGGCCACCTGCTCCCCGAGACCGACGACGATGCCATGGAAACGATCGAACGGAGCCTCACCGGTCAGCGCCCGCGCCTGCGCAGCGTCAGCTAGCCGGCGGCTGCTTCAGGACGCCCTCGCACCGGGCAACGGCGACCTCCGCGCGGAGCTCGTCGATCTGACGGCGCAGAGAGCGGTGCACCAGGAGCATGCCGAGCACCGTCGCGATCCCTGCCATGGCTCTGAACATCTGTCTTCCCCCATCTGGTAGATCCGGCCCGGCAGGCCATGTATGGGCCTGCCGGGCCGTTTGACGCCTGTCTTCCTCAGCCCCAGCCGACGTCGCCCTGAGGGGTCGCCTCGGGCGTGCTGACCGCCGGTGCCGGCCGTACGACCTCGTCCGCCGCAGCTGCGGAAACCGCGGCAACGCCTGCGGCAACTGCGAGCAGCAGCGTGGCAATTGCCCTCTGGAAAATGCGCATACGGACTCCTCGGTGCACATGGTCCGAACCAACGAATGTGACTGAAAGAAGACTTACATGCGCGCAGTGTGAGGCCAAGGGGGATGAGGCTGCGAGTTGACGCACGTGCGAGAATGCGCATCCCGCCAGGGATAACGAAGAGGATGGATAGGTATGCGCATGCGTGAGTCTGTAGACGGCTTCGTGCTCACGCCGGATGATCTGGACACGTATCAAGCCATCGCCGCTGGCGGTGTCGCGCCCCGGGGCAGGTCGACGGAACGTCTCGTCGCGCTGGGCCTGCTCACACCGGACCATCACGGCGACGCGCTCAGCGCTGCCGACCCGCGCACGGCGGCGCAGCAGCTTCGAACGGATACCGAGCGCGAGCTCACCAGGCTCGTAGAGCGCATGGGGCAGATCCCTCAGATCGAGCAACTCGCCACGCACTTCGACCCCTACCGGCTGTACGGCGGGCCGGGGTCGGAGTTCCTGGCGACCCGGGAGCTGATGAATGCCCGGATCGGCGAGGTCACCGCCCAGGCCTCGCTGGAGATCTATACGGCGCAGCCTGGCGGCCCCAAGGACCGCGACCCTGAGATCCGCCGCCTTGGCATCGACCGAACAGTGGGGGCGGTGAAGCGCGGCGTGGCGGTGCGCTCGATCTACAGCACGCTTACCCACGAGCACGAGCAGACGAATGCGATGGTCCGAGAGATCGTTGACTCCGGAGCCGAGGTCCGTGCCTACCGGAACACCTTCCCCCGAATGGTGATCGTCGACCAGCGGCACGCGTTCATCGACAACTACGTAGTGCAGGGGGAAGCCGATTGCGGCTGGCACGTGGTGGACCGCAGTGCTGTCGCCTGGGCCCATGCGATCTTCCTGATGCTGTGGGAGCGGGCAATCCGGTGGGACGACCTGGCGCGGACGCCCGCAGGCGTGCTGACGGAACGCCAGTCCGCGATTCTCCAGGAGCTGGCTGCGGGGTGCTCGCAGGATCAGGTTGCCGAGCGCCTGGGCCTGGCCGGCCGGACCGTCTCCAAAGAGCTGGCCGATATCCGGAAGCAGGTGGGCGCGCGAACGCTGTACCAGGTGATGGCCTGGTGGGGGCGCCGCAATCCGTGATCACTCCGAGGAGTCCGCGAGCGCGGAGCTGATCTCGTCGATGGTGGCTGAACGGGTGGCCGCCTTCGGCGCGGTCCATTCCGTGCCGCACTTCAAGGAGCGCAGGGTGCACTGGTCTTCCGTCGAAGACGTGAGGTAGCCAACTGCCCCACATCGCGTGTCGACCATGACGCGCTGGCTCGTTCGCGTGCGCCAGTTGGCCACCGGCTTCGCACCTCCGCAACCAAGATCACCTTGAAATGAATAAGCGACCGTTTGGGCACTGACTCATGATCGACACCCGCAGAGCGTGTGTCGAGTGCCTACCCGTCGTACTCCTCGTCCTGCCTGGGTGGTGGACGAGTGCCGGGCGCTCGGCCACCGCATCGCATCAGTCCGCGTAGCTGCGCAGATGTCCCAGGACGACCTGGCCGAGCGCGCAGGCGTCGAGCGCCGGTCGATCCAGCGCTACGAGTCCGGCCGCCGCGACCCGCGGTACGCGGACCTCCTGCTCATCGCCTACGCCCTCGATGTGCAGGTCGAGGATCTCGTGCGGCCGGAGCCCCGGCCGGCGTCGACGGGGGACGGCGGCCGACCGGGGCGGTAGGTGGGTCCGGCCGTAGGGCGGCCGACCTGTTCGGTGGGTCTACGAACCGGCACCGCAGCGCAGGCAGGGGATGGTGATGGGTCCGGCGCTGGTGGCCATCACGGTCGGGCCGGGGCCGGGGCACTTACGTCGGCCCGCCCGCCGGTTCCTGATCGTGCGCCACACGAGCTGGCATTTGCGGACTGCGGCCATGCGGCTTTCAGATGGACTCATACCGGCACCATAGGGGGCCAGTCGGTCAGTTCGGGCCGGATTCGCAGTTGGCCTCGCATTCGGTGTCCCCGCAGTTCGGGACGTGCTGGCATTCCGCCGACGCCTTCGGGCCGGGCTGCCACAGTTCCTCGTCGACCTGGAAGCCGGCCCCGGTGATGGCGGCCTGGGTGAACGCGAGGATGCCGGGGACATGAGGGTGCGTCGGGTTCGGGGGCTGGGGGATGTGGTGGACGAACCTGCCGCCGAGCCGGGTGCACAGGTCGGCGTAGACGCGGGTGTGGAGGATCAGGGCGTGCCAGCCCTCGTCGACCACCGGGGAGGGCGCCAGGCGTCCGCTGGAGCGGTTGGCGGCGGTCGCCACGAACGCCAGCGCCTCAACGGTGATGCGCTCGGCGAGCGTCGTCTCCATGCCGGGGTTGGCGCGCTTCACGGTGGCGGCGACGCCGGCGAACTCCTCGGCGGTCAAGAGCGAGCGGGCGTCCCGGGTACGGGTCGCCGCGGTGGTGGTACTCATAGAGGTGCCTCCCTCTTTCGGGTGGGTGGTGGAACCCGTCCCGGCCGGGATTTCCTGGCCTGGAGTCGTCGGCCGAGACGGGGGCTCAGGTGGTGCGGTAGGTGGCCCGACCGCCGGGGCGGCGGCAGCCGGGCCTGCCCGTGCGCCAGGGTGAGCACCCCGGCGGCGCACGGGAGTCAATTTCCCCGACGCCTCGCGCGCCTGGGGCTGTGTCTGGGCGGCGCTTCGTCGAGCGGCACCACCACCGTCAGCTCGGCGTCGGTCTCCGACGTCCACTCCGGCCCGCCGTGCAGCGGACGCAGCACGTAGATGCCGCTGCGGACGTCGGTGAGGACGCCGTTCCGCCCGGTGCCGGCGTCATGGACTTCATCGCCCACCCACGGCTTGCCGTCCTTCATGAGGCGGCTCCTGTCAGTGCAGCGCCGTAGTGCTCCAGCAACCAGACGCAGTCGCGGCGCAGAAGGGCCACGTGCACCTGAGCGGAGAGGGGGGCGCTCGGCACGTCGTCGGCGGCGTGGCGCCGCACTATGTCCAGGCGGGCTCGTCGGCTGCCCCACTCCAGACCGCCTCGCCACAGCCCGTCAACCTGCGTCTCGGCGGCGGGCAGCAGATCCGCGATGTGGGCCTTCAGCGCCGTAGCGGCCTCGATCAGCTCGGGGAAGCTGGCCCGTGTGTCCGAGAGTGCGACTGACGTGGCGAGGGTGGCCTCGGCGACGCTCATCGGGGCAGGCCCTGGCGATCGCGGCCGAGGTGGAGCAGCTCGGCGGCGGCGGCCGGGGAACACAGAGTGCGGGCGCCGTCGATCGGCAGGGTCCAGTGGATGCCCTCCGGGCCGGTGCGGTCCAGACGGGGCACGGGCAGGTATGCGCCGTGGCCGAGGGCGGCCGCGTGCGGGGAGTCCCAGGTCTCCGCCGCGCCGGCGGGGACGAGTGCCAGGTACCAGCCGGGCGGCGACCAAATGACGGGGCCTCCCAGCTGGGCAAGAACGGTGGCTACGGCAGACCGCTCGGGGGCGCCGGCCGCCGCGTGCACCAGGCGCTGCGGGAGCTTCACCGCGTCGAACTGGACACCCAGGGCGAGGACCGCGGGGCGGCCGTCTTCCCAGTCCCGGAACGCGGACTCGGGATCTTGGATCGTCTTCGCCAGCCACCGTTCGACCGGGGTGACGGGCGGGTGCGTGTACTGCGTCATGGCCGACTCCAGATCGGGTGCATGGAGTGCGGCGTCGGCCGTGCCTGG
Source organism: Streptomyces sp. NPDC056987 (assembly GCF_042673865.1). Taxonomy (NCBI): domain Bacteria; kingdom Bacillati; phylum Actinomycetota; class Actinomycetes; order Kitasatosporales; family Streptomycetaceae; genus Streptomyces; species Streptomyces sp. NPDC056987. The sequence continues at coordinate 1,536 of NZ_JBHURV010000048.1, read as the reverse complement.
CGGGGATTGGCCGACGCCGCTTCATGCAGCCACGCTATGGAGCTGCCCAGTTACATCCCAGTGACGGGATGTACCAGATGGAGAGTCAATTATCGCCCGACTAGGACGCGTTGTCCTACCCGTTCACAAAGCCGGGTCGACACCGAGACGTGCCGCCAGACTTCGCAGGGGGGTGTTGCGGCGGCGCTCCGATTCCAGCATCTCCCGCACCGTGCTGGTGGCCAGCGTCTGAAACTTGATCCACTCCGGCTGGTCTTCCTCGACCTCCAGGAGCGTCTCCAAGGCGCCCTCGCAGTCTCCCGTCTGGTACTTCGCCTGGGCGACGTCGACGCGGTAGGCGGCCGAGTGCACGGGCCGAGTGATGTCGTCGACGGTGACCCCGCCCGACAAGTTCAGGGCCTCGGCCGGGTCCGGCTCCCGCCCGGCCAAAGCGACGTTGACCTGCTGAGTACGGACGTCGACGACGGAGAACGCGCTGCCGTAGGCGCGGACCGGGCCGGACCGGGTGGCCGCGGATTCGGCGAGATTGAGCAGGGCGAGGGCGTCAGCTCGGCGGTCGCGGCGGGCTGCCGGGGTCGCGGCGGCCACCAGCAGGTTCCCGTACACCGCGAGCTGCGCGGGTGTCGCGCGGCGGAAGCTGGGCTCCAGGGCGTCCGCCTTCCGCTCGGCGACGTCCTGGGCCTGCTCCCAGCGGCCCTGGCGCAGCAGGACCCAGGACAGAGTGGAGATGCCCATGCCCTCCATGAGCGGGTCGGAGGCGCGCTGCGCGGCGGCGAGCTGCTTCTCCACCGCGGCGAACGCCCAGTCCGGGTGGCCGGCCTGAGCGGCCAGGGAGGCGGCCAGTTGGTAGGCGAGCGCGAGTTGCTGCCACACTCGCTCGCTTTCGGTCTGCCGGGCCACCGCGCGGCCGTCGCGCAGGAGGATCGGCAGCGTGCTGGCGAGCGTCGAGTAGTCGCCTGCCCAGTAGTGGTTGGTGGCAGCCTTCACAGCCGCAGTCCACTCGTCGGCGTCCGGCGGGTCTTCGAGGTTGTCCTCGGCGAGGACGCCGGGCAGGGCGGTGATGTCCTGGATGGCGTCGCGCAGGGCGATGAGGCCGCCGTCGTCGGAGAGTTCTTGGGTCACGGTGGGCTGTCCTACTAGGCGCTCAAGTTGGACATCGAGCGCGCGGGCCAGCGCGCGAAGCGTGTTGATGCGCGCTGATTGCCTGACGTTCTGTTCCAGCTTGCGGATCGTGTCGACGTGGACTTCGGCGCGCTCTGCCAGTTCCTCTTGAGTGAGGTCGCGGAACTCGCGCAGGCTGCGAATACGGTCACCAATAGTGCTGTTCATACGGACCCCCGCCAGAAGGTTTGTGGATCCACGGTACTGCGAGCGGTCCTGAACACGCGAAGGCTCTCCACACCGCGCGGGCTGCGGCTGCTGGCGAGCTGACTGCGTAGCCGCATCCGGGCATGACGAAAGCGCCCCTCCGTCCGCCCCCGTACGGGGCGGACGGGGGGGCGGGTGGGGGCGGGGGCGGGGGCGGTCTGCGGGTAA
>NZ_JBHURV010000047.1:0-73810 GCF_042673865.1 Streptomyces sp. NPDC056987 | reverse complement strand
GCCCCCGCCGGGTGCGGCGGGGGCCACGCCGCACGGATCCGGAGGGGGCTGCGGGGGCCACGCCCCCGCCGGATCCGGCCGGGGCGGCGGGGCTCCTCCGGCGCGTCCCCGCACCGGGCGCGCCGCCCCTGCCGCACCGGCTCGGACGCGGGTCAGGAGGACGCGGGTCAGGAGAAGGCGCCGCGGCCCGCCGTCTCCAGCTGGCCGCGCCGGGCCGAGCCGAGACCGGCGGCCGGGCCGGAGCGCGTCCACCGCCCCAGCGCCATCTCGGCGGTGATCCCGGGCCCGAACCCCGCGACGATCCCCCGGGCCCCGTCGGCCACCAGCCCCTCGTCGAAGAGGCGGCGTACGGCGTCGAGTACGACGGCGCTGGCGATGTTGCCGTACTCGGTGAGCGTGCCCCGGCTGAACCGGAATGCCTCCGGCGCCACTTCGAGGAAGTGGCTGAGGTCGTCCAGGATGCGCGGCCCCCCGGCGTGGATGATGTAGAAGTCGAGGCCGGTGGCGTCCCAGCCGTGCTGGTCGGCCATCGTGCGGAGGGCGGGGGCCAGCGGCTCCATGGTGGTGGGCACGCGCTTGTCGAGCAGGAAGTGGAATCCGGTGGCGCGCACGCTGTAGGCGATCCAGTCGGTGGTGTCGGGCACGAGGTGCGAGCCGTTGCGCTCCATCGTGATGCCGGTGCCGCCCGCGCCCCGTACGACGGCGGCGGCGACCGCGTCGCCGAACAGGCCGTTGGAGAGCAGGGATCCGACCCCGAGGTCCGTCGGCTGGTAGCAGAGCGAGCAGAACTCGCAGGCGACGATGAGCACATTGCTGCCGGGGTAGGCCCGGCAGAAGTCGTGGGCCCGGTTGATGGCGGCCCCGCCCGCCGCGCAGCCGAGCTGGGCGATCGGGAGCTGGCGGGTGTGGCCGGGGAAGTCCATGGTGTTGATCAGCCAGGCGGTCAGCGACGGCATCATGAAGCCGGTGCACGAGACGTAGACGATCATGTCGATGTCGGCGGGGCGCAGCTCGGCGTGGTCGAGGGCTCGCCGGATGACCTCGGGCACGCGCCGCTTGGCCTCGGCCTCGTACAGCATGTTGCGGTCCTCGAAACCGGGGTGGCGCAGCGTGTCCTCGATGGGCTGGACGATATGCCGCTTGGCAACTCCGGTGTTCTCGATCAGCCGTAGCGCGAGGGGCAGTTGCGGGTGGTCGGCGTGGAGCGAGCGCGCGAGCGCGAGCGTGTCCTCCATGGTGATCACATGTTCGGGAACCGAGACCGCGGGTTTGCACAGAGTCGCCACGACGCGCTCTCTCCTTCATTCGTGTTCGCTGTGAACTGGGGCCCACATTCAGGGCTGGGCCACCGCCCCGCAACCTGGGGAGAAACAGGTGGCAGTGCCGACGGACCGCTGGGCCGGGACGGACGGGCGGGTGAACCGAGGAGCCGTCAGGATTCCACGCGCGACTACGGAACGTAGGGAGGCCACATGCGGGGTCCCCCGTTCAGGGGGCAGTGGCGCCGTGCGGACATCGCCGGGCGCCGGGCGCGGGAGGGATGGTTCCCATGGTCTTCTCGTGGTGTGCGCACCGGTGTCCGGCCGGTGCCGGCGGCCGGATCCGGGCCGTCCCCGACCCCGTCGAGGTCCCCGGTGGACGGCGGTTCAGGACGTTCCGGAAGCCGGGCGCCGCCCGGCGTGTCGCCCCGGGCTCCGCGCACGTCGTCGCGGAGGCGGGACGGACGGCGGGGCCGGGGCGCGGCGGGGCCGACCGATGATCCTGCTGACGGGGGTCACCGGCACCGTCGGACGGCTCGTGGCGGGGTGTCTGACCACGGCGGAACCGGTACGGCTGTTCGCCCGCGATCCCCGCCGGGCCGCCGCGTACGCCGGTCCGGGGACGGAGGTGGTGGGCGGCGACTTCGGGGAGCCCGCCTCGTTGGGCGCCGCGCTGGCCGGCGTGCGGGCGGCGTTCCTCGTCACGTCGGATCCGCTCGCGCCCGCCCATGACGAGCACTTCGTCACCGCGGCCCGCCGCGCCGGCGTACGCCACGTGGTGAAGCTGTCGGCGCGGGCGGTGACCGAGCCCGACGCCGACGATCTGATCACCCGCTGGCAGCGGAACGCGGAGGAACTGCTCCGTGCCTCGGGCCTGGCGTGGACCCTGTTGCGGCCCCGGGCCTTCATGTCCAACACCCTGGGCTGGGCGCCCTCGATCCGCGCCGAGGGGGTGGTGCGCGCCTTCCACGGCGCCGCGCCCAACGCCACCGTGGATCCGCGTGACATCGCCGAGGTCGCCGCGCTGGCCCTCACCGGCGCCGTGCTCCCGGGCCGCGCCCACTCCCTCACGGGCCCGGCGGCGATCAGCGCGGCCGAGCAGGTGGCCGTACTCTCCGGGCTGCTGCGACGCCCGCTGCGGCTGGTGGAGCTGACGCGGGAGCAGGCGTACGCCGGCCTGCTGGCCCGCCGGCCGCGTCCGGTGGCGGACGCGCTGCTGGAGAGCGCCCTCCGTCAGGGGGCGGGCGCCAAGGCACGGGTGGAGCCGACGGTGCGAACGCTGCTCGGCCGCCCGGCCCGTCCCTACCGCGCCTGGGCGCGGGAGCACCTCGCCGCCTTCGGTGGCGGCTGAGGGGCCCGCCGTTCCGGCCCGAGCCCTTGCCCTTGCCCGGCACCTGTCACGGGTGCCGGGGCTCCGGCTCCAGGGAGCGCAGCAGCATCGGCAGCGACCGGCGCAGGTCGCGTTCCCAGTAGACGGGATCGTGCGTTCCCCGGTAGAAGTGCGTGGTCAGCGGTGTCCCCTGACGGCGGAGGCGGTCCGCGACCGCGCGGCTCTCCTCGCCCATCAGGGCCTCGGTCGGCGAGGTGACGTCCTCGGGGAAGGGCCGGGCCGGATCCTCCAGGCCGGGGATCTCGGGGTCGGGCTCCACGTCCTCGGGGTCGAGCGCGCCGGCCCTGCCGTCGCCGCTGGAGAGATAGACCGGGGTGTGGCGCAGCCGCGGGGCGAGATGGTACGGGTCGTGCGCCTCCCAGATGTCCCGCTGGGCCACCGGATCGCCCCAGAGGCAGCGCCAGTCCATCCCCAGGTAGTTCATCGCCGCCCGGACCGCGCGCGGATGGGCCAGCGGGTGCACGAAGCCGCTGTAGCTCGCGACGCCGCGGAACAGGCCGGGGTTCCTGGCCGCGTACGACAGCGCCCCGAAGCCGCCCTGGGACTCCCCGGCCGCCGCCCGGCGCGTCCCCGCCCCGTAGTGGCGTTCCAGGAGGGGGCGTACCTCGCGCAGGTGGAAGGTCTCCACGGCACGCGGCCCGTCCTCGGCCGACCGCCGCCAGTCGCTGTAGAAGCCGAACAGGGGCATGGCGGGCATCACGACCAGGGTGTCGCGCAGTTCGGGCAGGTTCTGGACCTTGTACTCCTCGGTCCAGGTGAGATGGTTACCGTCGCCGCCGGCCAGCAGGTAGAGCACCGGCCATCGGTCATCCGGGCCGCGCTCCGCCCAGCCGTCCGGGGTGAGCAGCCGTACCGCGGCGTCCCCCGCCAGCGCCGGGGACCGGACCGTCAGATCGACGAGCCGTTCCCCGGCGGACCGTTCCTCGACCACCCGCGCGCCGCCGTCCCGCTCGGTCCGCGCGGTGGCGCCGGCCGGCTGGGCGGCGGGGACGGTGACGGCGGCGGCGCCGAGCGCACCCGTCGCGAGCAGGGCGGCAACGGCGTGTCGTAACGCTCGTGTTCGGGACATGGGCTCTCCTCGTTTCGGTTGTGTGGGAGAGGACGGCCCCGTCCCGGGGAGAAGTTGACCGATATACGTCCGATCCGCCCCGGAGAAAACCCCGAATCACCGGTCCGTGTTGTGGGAGCGCGACGACTGCGGGCAGCATGCCGCCATGGCTTCCCTCGCTCCCGTCGTGCGCCCGTACCGTCCCGAGGACCTGCCCGCGCTGTACGACATCTGCGTACGCACCGGTCACCAGGGCCGGGACTCCCGGCACATCTACCCGGACCACGACCTGCTGCCGAGCATCTTCGCGGCGCCCTACGCCGTGCTGGAGCCGGAGTTGACCTTCGTGGTCGACGACGGCACGGGCCGGGCGGTCGGTTATGTGCTCGGCACCGCCGACACCGCCGCCTTCGTCACGGCGTTCCGTGAGGTCTGGCTGCCGCCGCTGACCGGACGCTATCCGGTGCCGACGGGGCCGGCCCGTACCCCGAGCGAGGAGATGATCGCCCTGCTGCACCGGCCGGAGCGGATGGTCCTGCCCGAACTGGCCGGGTACCCCGCGCATCTCCACATCGACCTGCTGCCCGAGGCCCAGCGCCGGGGGCACGGCCGCACGCTGATGCACGCCTTTCTCGGTGCCCTGCGCCACCAGGGTGTCGACGCCGTCCACCTGTGCATGTCCACCGCCAACACCCCGGCGCGCGCCTTCTACGACCGGCTCGGTTTCCGGCCGATCGTGGTGCCGGACCCCGGTCCCGTCACGTATCTCGGGCGTTCGACCGCCGTGGACGGGCGTTCCTGACCCCGGGGCCAGCGGTCGCCGCGCCCGGTCACCGGTCCGGCGAGGCGTGCCGCTCCCCCGCCGCGACGCCGTGCGGCGCCACGGCGTCGATCGCCGCCAGGTCCTCGGTGGTCAGTTCGATGTCCGCCGCCTCCGCGTTGTGTTCGAGGTACGTACGCCGCTTGGTGCCCGGGATCGGCACGACGCGCTGGGCGAGCAGCCAGGCCAGGGTGAGCTGGGTGGGCGTGATGCCCTTCGCGTCGGCCAGTTCGGTCACCTTGTGGACGACGGCGAGGTTGGTCCTGATGTTCTCCTGGGTGAAGCGGGGCATCCGGCGGCGGACGTCGTCCGGCGCCAGCTGGTCCCGGTGGGTGATCCGGCCGGCGAGGAAGCCGCGGCCGAGTGGGGAGTACGCGACGAAGCCGATCCCGAGCCCCCGTACGGTCGCCAGCACGTCGTTGTGCTCCACGTCCCGGCTGAACAGCGAGTACTCCGACTGGAGCGCGGTCAGCGGATGGACCGCGTGGGCGCGGCGGACGAGGTCGGGGCTCGCCTCGGAGATGCCGATGTAGCGGACCTTGCCCGCGCCGACCATCTCGCCCATCGCCCCGACGCTCTCCTCGATCGGCACGTCGGGGTCGACGCGGTGCAGGTAGTACAGGTCGATGACGTCCGTGCCCAGGTGGCGCAGTGAGCGGTCGACCGCCCGGTGCGCGTACGCGGCGCTGCCGTTGGGGCCGTGGGGTGTGCCGTCGTCGTCGAACTCGGTGGCGAACTTCGTCGCGATGGTGATCTCGTCGCGCCGTTTCCCGAGGGCGCGGCCGATCAGTTTCTCGTTCTCGAAGGGGCCGTACGCCTCGGCCGTGTCGATGTGGGTGACCCCGAGATCGACGGCCCGGTTGAGGGTGGCCATCGCCTCCTGTTCGTCCCGCGGGCCGTACCAGACGCTCATTCCCATGGCGCCCAGACCCTCCACGGAGACGGTGAGTCCCTGGGAGCCGAGTCGTACGGTTCTCATGAGCACGCCCTTTCTCGGTCGGGCCGGAGGCCGGCGGAACGGGCGGGAGCCCTGTCTCCAGCTTCCACCCCCCGGGGCACTCCGGCACGCCGCGTCCGGTGGGCGGGGCGGTCAGGGGCCGCCCTTCTTGACCGCCCCGGTCGCCGCTCCCATGGCAAGACCGGCGACGATCAGCACGACGCTCACATAGATCTCGTAGCCCTCGAAGAGACTCGCCCTGGCGACGAGGGACCAGAGCTGGAACGACCCGTCGGTCATGTGGTGCAGCAGGCCGCCCACACCCTGGGACAGCAGAAGGAAGCAGAGGAATCCGAGAAACGTCTTCACCCGCCCAGGCTAGGAATCGCGCGGGGGCTCGGCCATCGGCCATCGGGCGCGGTGTCCGGGACCAAAGTCGCGGACACCGCGCCCGTACTCATCCGAAAGTCGCCGCCTCCGGGCGGGCGCCCGGTGGCGCGTCCACCGTGCCCGGCGCGGCGGGCGCGATCCGGATCTCCGCCCTCCGCGTCACCCCGTTCACGGTGACCGCGAGGGTGACCGTTCCGGGCCGCAGCGCCGTGAGGGTCCCGGTGGCGGGGTCGAGGACCGCCGCGTGGCGGGGCCGCACGCCCTCGCGGTCGCCGATACGGAGGTTGAGGGAGCCGGTCCAGTCGGCGCTCAGCGGGAAACCGACGGGGACCGTCCGGGTGCCCTGGGTGACCGTCGCCGTCACGTGCGCGCTCCGGCCGGGTGCCAGCGTGTCCGGCGCGTCGAGGGCCAGCGCGTCGGTGTGCGCGCGGGTCTGCACGGAGACCCAGTCGGGGCCGCCCTTCCACGGCGCCGACCGGGCGGCGGTCCACTCGCCCCGGGAGACCCGGTCCACCCCGACGAGCGACCAGCCGGTGAAGCCTCCCTCGCCCGGCGGGGCGGCGGGCGCCTTGCCGGAGTTGCCGTTGATCAGATACGGCACGCCGTCCACGCGGGAGGCGTCGAAGACCCCGGCGTGGCCGCCGATGAATCCGGCGCCCTTGCCCGTCGTACGGCGGAACTCGGCGAGCCACTGTTCGAGGAGGGCCGCCTCCTTGCGGTCGCCGAGCCGGCTGGCCTGCTGGACGGTCGGGTCGCGCGGCGGTACGTGCTCGATCACCATCACCGAGCCGATCCGGTCGTCCCGCGCCGCCGCGTCGAGTTGCTCCCGTACCGCCCTGATCTGGGCGAGGCCACCGCCCCGCAGGGTCAGGGCGGAGGTGTCGAGGGTGAGGAAGCGGGTGCCCCGGTGGTCGAAGACCCGCTGGGCGGGGCCGAACCGTGCGACGAACTCCTCGATGGAGCCGCCCATCACCTCGTGGTTGCCCGGCACGTAGTACCAGGGCAGCGCGTCGCCCAGTTCCTCGGTGAGGAGCGTCCGGGCGAAGTCGAGGTCGGCGGGCGAACCCTCGTCCACCAGGTCGCCGTTGACGACGAGGAAGTCCGGCTTCGCCGCCCTGATCTCGCGCAGGGTGCGGCGGGCCTGGGCCACGATGGCGCTGTCCGGGTCGCGGGCGACGAACTGCGCGTCGGACATCACCGCGAACCGCCAGTCCCGCCCGGCGGTCCCGGCGGCCGTGTCGATCAGCGGGTCGGCGGCGCGCGGCGGCGCGGGCAGGTCGACGTCGGGCGGCACCTGCGCCGTCAGCTCGTCGATGACGATCTCCCCGGTGTACTGCCGGGCGGCGGCGGTCTCCGCGAGGTAGAAGCGCTGGACGGCGAGGGGTGCCGGGGCACCGGCCGGTACGTCGAAGGTCACCTGCCGCCAGCCGGTCCAGGTGACGTAGGGGCCGCGCAGCAACTGGTCGGAGCCCTCGGCGTCCTTGAGGTGGAGGGTGGGCCAGGCGCCCTTGCCGTCGCCCTTGATCCAGAGCGTGAAGGACTGCGGGCGGCCGGCCACGGTGAGCTGCCGCGGCGGCGTGGCGTAGGCGGCGCGGGTCGCGGTGGACCGGGTGAAGTCGTAACGGAGGGTGAGCCCGGTGCCGGTGCGGCCGTCCGGGGTGGCGGCGACCGAGCCGTCCGCCCGCGCCTGGCTGAAGGTCCAGGACGCGGCGTCGTCGAAGCCGGAGACGGGCTCCTCGTCCAGTCCGACGCCGACGGCGAGCGCGGTGGTGACGCCGCCCGCGGTGGCAGTGATCCGTCCGGCGCCGCCGTCCTTCAGCGCGGTCACGGTGAAGGAGCCGTTGCCGTCGTCGGTGACGGAGAAGAGGGTGCGGTCGTAGTCGAGGGTCACGTCGCGGGGTTCGACCGGCGCGCTGGTGCCGTGTGCGTCGAGCCCGACGATGCCGAAGGTGCCGGTGGCTGCGGCGTCCGCGAGCCCGATACGCGGGGTGGTCGGCTGGAGGCGGGCGAGCGGGCCGAGCACCGTCAGTTCGATGGAGCCGTGGGCGCGGCCGTGTTCGGCCCGTACCGCCGTGGTGCCGCCGGACCGCGCGGTGAAGAGGCCGTCGCGGTCGACCCGGCCCACGGAGGGCCGCAGGGCCCGCCAGTGCGGGGCGCCGGCGGCGGGGCCGTACGTCTCGTCGTATCCGGCGGCCGTCAGACGGCGCGTCAGTCCGGGGAAGACCCGCTCGGGGTGGCCGCCCCGGACGGGGTCGGCGGTGGGGGCGGCGCCCGCGGGGGTGCGGGTCTCGACCCAGAAGCCGGTCAGTCTTCCGCTGCCGTCGGGGGCGGTGAGCGCGAGGCCGTTGGGGACGGTGCGCTCGCTGCCGTCGGAGGGGCTGTTCTCCACGCGCAGCGCGTCGCTGCCCGGTGCGCGGGCGACGAGGGTGGAGGAGCCGCCGCCGTCGAGGTTGAGCGCGCTGTGGGCGCCGGCCCGCTCCATCATCAGGCCCAGTTCGGTGAGGGTCACGCCGCCGCTGTCGGCCTGCCGGCCGTCGACGGTGATCACCCGCATCGTGGCGCCGTCCCGGGAGAAGCCGACGGCGGTGCGGGGCGCGGCGGTGTTGTTGCCCTCGCCCTCGTGGCTCACCGCCTCGCCGTCGACGACGAGGAGTTCGCGGCCGCCGACGGCGGTGCGCGGCACGGGCCCGCCGTCGTCGGTGCGCGGCCGGTACTCCAGGGCGACCGGGTCGCCGGGGCGCAGTGCGGCGAGCGCCTCGGCGCCCGCTTCCCTGCCGACCAGGACGGTCGTGCCGGCGGTGACGGGGCCGGTGCCCGGCCGGTCGGTGACGGAGACGACGCGCCCGTCCCGTACGGCCGCCTCGGCGACCGGCGTCGCGCGGTCGACGGTGAGCGCGCGGTCGGCCGCGCCCCAGCCGGCCGTGTAGGCGCCGATGCCGCCGGCGGGCACGTTCGCGGCGTTGTACGCCTCCAGTGCGCGGGGTCCCGAGGGGAGGGTGACGGTGCCGTCGAAGTAGAGCCGCAGGACGCGTCCGGCGGCTCCGGGGCCGATGCCGATCGCCCGGTGGGCGCCGGGCGCCGGGGAGTGGACGACCGCGCCGTCCGCGATGCCGGGCCCTTGCGGCGCGCCCGTCTCGTTGATGTCGAAGAAGTCCGCGTTGATCGCGGCGACGGTGCGGCGGCCCGGCCCCGGGTCGTGCCGGGCGGCGAGTTCGGAGACCGTGCGGCGGTCGGAGACCTTCCCGGTGGAGAGGTAGTCGGCCCGCGCGCCACCGCCGCCGAGGTCCACGGAGAGGGTGTCGACCCGCAGCCACTTGTCGGATTCGAGCCGGTCGTACGAGGTCAGCCGGACGCCGGGGGCGATCGGCCGTTCCGCGTGGGCCGTCTCGATGCCGTCGGCGTCGGCGACGGACCGTACGGTGGCGGCCCGTCCGGCGGCCCCGTCGGCCGCGCTCGCGGGCGGCGGGGCGACCGGGCGCAGGATCTCGGCGGCGGTACGGGGGTGCGGATCGGGGGCGGAGTCGGCGGCGGACGGGGCGGCCGCCCCGACGGTCAGGGCGGTGACGGCCGCGCAGAGCACGGCGGTCCGCCCGGCGATGCCTGGGCCCACAACTTCTCCTGGATGACGGTGAGTGGACATGGCTGAGCGCTGCTTCGCGGGACACGCCCAGGATTGCCGTGCACACGCCAATGAACCAGGGGTTCACGGGAACGATGTGGAGAACACGCGGTGACGCCGTCGAACGGGTCAACGCCGCGCCGGTCCGTCAGGTCGCGGCGCGTCCGGGATCAGGACCGGCCGCCGGGGCCCGCGGCGGTGCGGCGCAGAAGCAGCAGGGCCATGTCGTCCCCGCCCCCGGGCCCACCCACCACGTCGAAGAGCAGGTCGGCCAGGGCGGGCAGCTCCGCAGGTCCCGTCCGTACGGTCCGACGGAGCGCTTCGAGACTCTCGCCGAGGTCGACCCCCGGCCGTTCCACCAGGCCGTCGGTGCACAGGAGCAGGGTCTCGCCCGGGCCGAGCACCGCCTCGGTGACCGGATAGTCGATGGCGCCGTGGCCGGCGAACTCCGCGGAGAGGCCGAGCGGCAGCCCGCCGGCCGTCCCGATCCACTCGCAGCGTCCGTCGGCGTGCCGCAGCAGCGGGTCGAGATGCCCTGCGCGCACGATCCTCAGCGCCCCTCCGGCCAGGTCCACCTCGACGTAGGTGCAGGTCGCGAAGCGCTCGGTGCCCAGTTCGCGTAGGAGCGCCGAGGCGCGGGCCAGCGCGGTCGGCGGCGGGTGGCCCTCGGCGGTGTACGCCCACAGGGCCATCCGCAACTGGCCCATGACGACGGCCGCGTCCGTGTCGTGGCCCTGGACGTCGCCGATGGTCAGCCCCACTCGGTCGCCGGGCAGCGGCAGTACGTCGTACCAGTCCCCGCCGACGCTCCGGCCGAGCCGCGCCGAGCGGTAGCGCACGGCGGTCAGCGCGCCGGGGACCTCCGGGATCCGCCGGGGCAGCATCGCCTGCTGGAGCCCCTCGGCGAGGTCGTGCCGCTGCTCGTACAGCATGGCGCGCTGGAGGCTCTGCGCGATGGAGCTGCCGAGGGCGAGCAGCAGCGTGCGCTCCTCGTCGCTGAAGGCGCCGGGCAGCGGGGAGAGCAGCCCGAGCACCCCGATCGGGGTGGACTGGACGATCAGCGGCAGGTAGGCGCCGGAGACGACGGAGAGCGATTCGACGAAGGGCCAGAGCAGCGGGTAGGAGGTCCTGAACTCCTCACGTGAGCCGATGAAGCGGGGCCGCCGGGTCCGTACCACCTCGCTCATCGGGAACGCCTCGTCGACCCGGGTGTAGCGCAGACGCGGTACGTACGATCCGGCGCGTCCCTCGGCGACCAGCCGGATCCGGCCGCCCTCGACCACGCCCAGCATCACGCTCACCGCGGTGAGGTGACCGAGCGCCTGGGGGTCGCGCAGCACGTCGAGGACGTCCTCGACGCTCTCCGCGCGGGCCAGCAGGGCGGTGGTGCGGGACACCACCCCGGTCAGTCTGCGCCGCGCCTCGGTCAGGTCGCTCCGCGCGGCGGCCTGGGCCAGCTCACGCTCGGCGCTCCGTACGACGCCGATGATCCGGCGGGTCCGGCCCGTGGCGTCGCGGCCGAGATACGCCTGGGCATGGGCCCAGCGCGAGGATCCGCCCCGCGGTCTGACCCGGAAGTACGCGCTGTGCCGGGCCGTGCCGGCCTTGAGGGCACGGGCCACGAGGGCCTTCAGCCGGGCGGCCTCGGCGTGCGGGATCCGGTGCGCGAGGGCCGCCGGATCGCCGTCGTACTCGCCGGGGAGCAGGCCGAACACGGCGAGGGCGGCCGGATCGAGGTGGAGCAGCCCGCTGTCGAGGTCCCAGTCGAAGCTGCCCATGCGGTTGAGGGCCAGGCTCCGATCCGGACGGGCCGGCCAGTCGTCCGGCAGCGGTACGGCAGCCGGAGGTGCGCCCCGATCAGCCATGCAGCCACCATCTCACCGATCGGCCCCGGCCACTCCCCGGAGACATGGCCCCGTCCCGCGGACGTCCGTACCGGCCACTGCGCTGACCAGGTGATGATCCGGGCGGGCGGCACCGAATGGCGGGTTGTCCGTTACCCCGCGTGAGCCGGGGCGTTGAAGTGCGTGACAGCCGCATATCGTGCGGCTGCGTTCGAAACGTTCAAGGAGATACTTGATGTCGCGTATCGCGAAGGCCACCGCTGTTCTCGTCAGCACGGGGGCCGTCCTGGCCGGTGGCGCCGGTATGGCCGTTGCCGACGCCGGTGCCGAGGCGGCGGCCATCGGCTCGCCCGGTGTCCTGTCCGGCAACGTGGTCCAGGTGCCTGTGCACGTCCCGATCAACGTCTGCGGCAACACCATCGACGTGGTCGGTCTGCTCAACCCGGCGTTCGGCAACAAGTGCGCCAACCTGTCGGGCGAGCACAAGCGCGGCGGCCACGAAGACGGCGGCCACAAGGGCGGCGGCCACGAAGACGGCGGCCACGAAGGCGGCGGTCACGAAGGCTGAGCCCGGCACGACAGTGCGCGGTCCCGGGACCCAGGACCGCGCGCCCCTGTGAGGACGGCCCCCCGCGTGCGTACGCGGGGGGCCGTCGCACGTACCGGTCCGGCCGGGTCGGGGCCGGCCGGAGTGATGAGGCAGGCTGTGACCTGCGGCCGGTCGTCGGCCGGGCACCACATTCGAGCACGCGGGAGGCAGCTTGTCCGCCGAGGAACCCGGGCACAGCGGAGCGTCGCGGTCCGGCGACGGCCCGGAGGGGGCGGAGCCGGGCACCGGCCGGGGCAGCCGGCCGGCCCGCCCGGACCGGGGCAGCCGGCTGGCCGGCGCGCTGAAGCGCACGCCGCTCGCGCTGTGGCACGACGACGCCGCGGACCGGGCCGCCGCGCTCACCTACTACGCCGTCCTGGCGATCTTCCCGGCGCTGCTGGTCACCGTCTGCTCCATCGGACTGGCGGGACCCGACGCCAGCGGGAAGCTGGCCAACCAGGTGGCGGCCATCGTGCCCGGGCAGTCCCGGGACCTGGTGCGCAGTTCGCTGGAGGAGATGGCGCGGCAGCGCTCCGCGGCCTGGCTGCTGGCGTCGTTCGGTACGGTCGGCGCGCTCTGGTCGTCCTCCAGCTACCTCGGGGTGTTCCGCCGAGGGCTGCACGCCATGCACGGCGCCGTCGACAGCAGGCCGCCGTGGCGGACCGCGCCGCGGATCGCGCTGACCGCGTGCGGGTTGCTGGCACTGCTGGTGACCAGTGCCATCACCTTGGTCCTCACCGGCGAGGCCGCCGACGCGGTGGGGCGGATGCTGGGGATGGGCTCGACGGTGCGGCTGGTGTGGAGCGCGCTGAAGTGGCCGATGCTGTTGGCGATCGCGGCGGTGCTGGTGCTGATGGTCTTCCGGACCGGCCCGCGCGGGACGCGTACGCTGCGGCGCGCGCTGCCCGGCGGGATCCTCGCGGTGGTCCTCTGGCTGCTGACCTCCGCGGGGTTCGCCGTCTACACGGCGCAGGCGGGCACGTACAACCGGCTCTACGGTTCGCTCGCCGGGATCATCGTCTTCCTGGTCTGGCTGTGGGTCACCAATCTCTCGCTGCTGGCGGGCGCGCAGTTCAACGCCGAGCTGGCGCGCGGGGCGGCGGGGCGCGGCGACGGGACGGCCGGATCGGTGCCGGGGCAAGGGCAGGCCGCGGACGTTCCGGCGGGTGCCCCGGTGGAGGAGCTGCCCGCGGCGGCCGCGCGGCGGACCGGATGACGGATGACCGTACGGCCGGTACGTCCGGCCGTACGGTGTGGCGCACGCGGCAGGGCCGGTGCGGGCTCCGCGCCCGCACCGGCCCTGTCACGTACCCACGCGGTGGTCCTGCTGTCAGCAGCTCAGGTTGGATCCGGGGGTGGTCCCGAGGATCTGGGTGAAGCGCTGGTAGTTGTTGATGCGGCTCTGCACCTGTCCGGGGTTGCCCCCGTTGCACTCGATGCTGCCGTTGATGGAACGGATGGTCTCGCCGAAACCGCGGCCGTTGACCATCGCGTTGTGCGGGGTCATCGTGCCCGGTCCCGTCTGGGTGTTCCAGTACCAGAGGGCCGTCTTCCAGGCCACGGCCGCGTCGTTCTGCACCAGGTTGGGGTTGCGGAGCAGGTCGATGCCGAGCGCGTCGCCCGCCGCCTTGTAGTTGAAGTTCCAGCTCAGCTGGATGGGTCCGCGCCCGTAGTAGGCGGCCTGTCCGGCGGGGCAGCCGTAGGGCTGGTTCGCGTCGCAGTAGTGCGGGTAGTTGGCGGTGTTCTGCTCGACGATGTGGACGAGGCCGCCGGTCTCGTGGCTCACGTTGGCGAGGAAGGCGGCGGCTTCCTGCCGCTTGACCGTGTCGCTGCCGGTGTTCGCGAACCCGGGGTAGGCACTGAGCGCGGCGGTCAGCCCGCTGTAGGTGTAGAAGGGGTTCCGGCTCGGGAACATCTGGTTGAACTGGCTCTCGCTGACCACGAACGAGCCCTGCGACGGCGGATCGGACGGCCCGCCGGTGCAGGTGTAGGGCTCCCAGTACCAGGTGCTGATGACCGGGTCGTAGCCGGGGTTGTCGTGCTCGGCCCGGTACAGCTTGCCGTCGGTGTACCGGACGATGTCACCGGCGACGTACGAGCGTCCCGCGGCCCACGCCGGGTAGTCGCAGCTGGTGCCGGAGCCGCCGCCGGGGCTCGATCCGTCGCAGCCGCCGAGGTCGGCCCAGACGTCGCTGGTGCCGGGGGCCTCGCCCTGGGTCCACCACTTGGCGGACCAGTTGCGGCCGTTGTACGAGGCGGTGGCGCCGCCGGTGTAGACGGCGGACGCCGACCAGCCACTGGCGCAGGCCGCGGCGGAGGCCGACGAGGCCGGCAGGAAGACCACGAGGGCGAGGGCCGCTGCCATCGCCGTCAGGAATGCAAGTGCGCGCTGTCTCAAACGACTCACTCCTTCGCGCGAGCAGCCGTGGGGCGGCGCTCGCCATGGGGGGTGAGACAGAACCAACCGGAATCGCGTGCACCTGTCAAGGTCTAGACCAAGTCGAGAGGTGGTGTGGCGTCACATACCGGCCGTCAAGGGCGTGAACGCGCCAACGTGGAGGCACGGACGACCAGTTCGGGCTGGAGCACGATGCGCCGGTGCCGATGCGCGGCGGCGGCGTCCCCGGTCTCCTCGATGAGCAGATCGGCCGCGTCCGCGCCGAGCTGGACGGCGGGCTGGCGCACCGACGTCAGCGGTACGGCGGCGGCCGCGGCGAACTCGATGTCGTCGTAACCGACGAGCGCGATGTCCTCGGGCACCCGGACGCCCGCGTGGTAGAGGGTCTGGAGCACCCCGAGCGCGAGCAGGTCGTTGGCGCAGAACACCGCGCCGGGGCGGGGATCCATGCCCAGCAGCCGCGCCCCGGCGTCCCGGCCCGCGGCGACGTCGAGGCGCGCGGCTTCCACCTGGCGCAGCGCGCCGGGCGGCAGCCCCGCCTCCTCGAAGGCCCGCAGCGCGCCCTCGCGGCGGTTGCGGCACTGTGCGAGACGCATCGGGCCGCTGACGTACGCGATGTCACGGTGGCCGCCGCGCAGCAGATGGCGTACGGCCAGGGCGCCGCCGCTCACATCGTCCACGGAGACCGAACAGCCGTCTGCGCTGGGCACGATGCGGTCGACGAGGACGAACGGGATGCGGTGGCGGCGGAAGGCGTCGAGGTTCCGGCCGCTCAGGTCGGCCGGAGTGACGAGGACGCCCCGTACCTGCTGCTCGGAGAAGAGCGTCAGATACGTGGCCTCCTCGGCCGGGGACTCCGCGCTGTTGCAGAGCATCACGCCGAGCCCCGCCGCGCGCGCGGAGCGCTCCGCCCCGGTGGCCACGTCCACGAAGAACGGGTTGGCCATGTCGAGGACGAGCACGGCCAGGATGCGGCTGCGGCCCGCGCGCAGCTGGCGCGCGGACTCGCTGCGCACGTAACCGAGCCGTTCGATGGCGGACAGGACGCGCCGGCGGGTCTCCTCGGTGACGGACTCCGGGCGGTTGATCACGTTCGAGACGGTGCCCACGGAGACACCGGCCGCGCCGGCCACGTCCTTGATCCCCACCGGACGGCCCATCAGACGGAGACTTCCACGAGCTCCAGGCCGGACAGGCCGGAGAGCGCGCGCAGTTCCGGCAGGAGGGCGCCGGTGGCCAGGGCCCAGTGGTGTCCGACGCCGCTGGCGCTCCACGCGTCGGTCCACTCGCCGGGGTCGCAGCCGAAGTCGACGCGCGAGGTGGTGTTGCCGATCTCCAGGTGCGGTCCGTCGACCACCTCGCCCTCGGCGGCGATCAGCCGGTACCGGCCGTCGCGGCTCTGGCCGATGCCGACCAGGGTGACGGGGCCGTGCCGTACGTCGAACTCGACGGAGACGCCCCAGCCGCGCTTGCCGTGGTAGACGCCGAGGCCGCGCAGCAGGGGCCGGCGCGCGCTGATGGCGAGGTGGCCGGGGCCGTCGTGGCCCATCTCGACCACCCCGGCGTCGAAGTCGAGGGCCTGGAGCTCGGTGAAGGAGCCGCCCGCGCCGAGCCGGTCCGTGACCAGCATGGCCAGGGACGTCCGCAGCTCGTACTCGCCGCAGGCCGGGATCCCGCGCGCGGTCAGCAGCGAGGAGCCGAGGATCATGCCCGCGCCGAGCCGCTCGTGGATCTCGCCGGCCAGGCCGCGGTGGTAGTACGCGAGGGAGTCCAGGTCGAAGTCGGCGACGAGGCGATCGAGTCCGACGGAGACCCGGGCCGCCCAGCGCAGGTCCTCCTCGACCACGGAGTCGGCGAGTTCGAAGACCTCCCGGGTCTCGTCCAGTTTCGCGGTCAGCTCGTCGTCGCCGACCTGTTCGACGCGTACCCGGAGGTCGTCGAACTCGACGACCTCGACATGGCCGCCGAGCTGTCCCGGCACCATGGTGAGGTCCGTCGAGACGTCGTACATCCCCGGGTAGAGGTGGCCCATCAGGCCGTGCCGGCCGCCGCGCAGCACGGCGTGGACGCCCGCGGCGCGGATCCAGCGGCCGATGCGCAGCCAGGCGCGCTCGTCCTCCAGATGGCCGGAGACGGAGCGGAAGGGCACGCCGACCCGCTCGAAGGCGTTGGCCATCTCGGGCAGCGGGCACGCGCCGCAGTAGGCCAGCCACTTCCCGGTGTCGAAGGAGGCGTGGTCCATGGCCGGGGAGGGCTGGAGATTGATCAGCAGGACGGGCGCGCCGCTGCGTTGGGCGACCGGGACGAGCATCGTGGCCGTCATGTAGGTGGTGAGGAAGCCGACGATCAGATCGCAGTCTGCGGCGCGCAGTTTCGCGGCGGCCTCGGCTCCTTCCTGGGCGTCGGAGATGAAGCCGACGTCGACGACCTCGGCGTCGAACTCCCTCATGCGGTCGGCGACCCGGGCGGCCGACCGCCGGAGCTGCGGGAGGAGGTCGGGGAACTGGGGCCAGTAGGCGCCCAGTCCTCCGGCGACCAGTCCGATCCTCGGCTTGCGGGCTACGGCGGGCGTACGTGCGGGCGTACCTGCGGTCATGGCGTTACCTCTGGGCCTCTCAGGACGGGACGGTGCGTCAGGACGGCAGCCGGAAGTCGATGACAC
The DNA here is from genome assembly GCF_042673865.1 of Streptomyces sp. NPDC056987. Taxonomy (NCBI): domain Bacteria; kingdom Bacillati; phylum Actinomycetota; class Actinomycetes; order Kitasatosporales; family Streptomycetaceae; genus Streptomyces; species Streptomyces sp. NPDC056987. Next base: position 56,854 of record NZ_JBHURV010000047.1, on the reverse strand, counting down.
GGATCGCCGAAGGGGTGGTGCCGCTCGACTTCTGCTGGTACATGAACGACAGGACACCGTCCTGGGCAATGCGCGTCTCGTCGACGACGACCTCACCGAAGGCCTTCAGACCCGCACCGTCGAACAGGGTCTTCCAGTCGGTGTACCCCGACGCCTTGGAGGCGGCGACGATCCGGCCGTACGGCATGACGGCGTAGGCGTTGTCGTACCGGTCGAGGACGAGGCGGGTGCGCTGCGTGGAGCCGGGCGCGACCGGTATCTCGGTCTTCTTCCAGGTGCCCGCCGCGTTCTTGAAGAGGTGGAAGGCGCGGCCGTTCGCGGTGCGGTCGGCCACGTAATTGGTCGTGCACTGGCCGAAGCGGCCGGGGACGTAGCTGATGATCGCGTGCGGCAGCCCGGCCGAGTCGGTGGCCTGGCTCTCCTGATTCATCAGCGAGTGGTCGGGGTTGAGGGGGTCGACGACCGTGCCGGCGTCGCCGACGGTCACCTGGTCGGCGCCGCCGGTGGTGCCGACCACGGCACCCGCCGCGGTGCGCCAGGTGCGGCCGCGGTCGGAGCTGTAGACGTAGCCCGTGTCGTGGTTGGTGAGGCCGCCGCCGTTGCACATGACGGCGCTGTTCTGCTCGCGCCAGGTGAAGAAGGCGTGCAGTCGGCCGTCGGCGCCGTAGTCGATGCCGTGGAGGTACATGTTGCGGGCGGTGCTGGTGCCGTGCTCGCTGCTGTACGTGCCGGTGGAGCCGGCCCATTCGCCGAGTGCGGTCCACTTCGAGCCGTCGTACTCGGCGAGCGCGTTGCGGCCGTTGCCGGAGACGCCGACGCGGTAGCTGAGCTGGAGGCGGCCCTCGGGGGTGGCGACGAACTGCGGATAGGTGAACTGGGAGGTGAGGGGGAGGCCGTCGAGACTGGTCTGCACGGCCCCGAACTGGCCGCTGTTCCAGGCGCGTCCGGCGGGGTCGTCCATGAGTCCGGCGGCCGACTTGACGTAGAAGAAGCCGTCGCTGTGCGAGTCCATGTTGAGGTGCAGCCGGCCGTCGGCGCGCGAGAGCCCCATGGAGATGACGTTGTGGGAGTCGTCGACGGTGAGCCGGTGGGGCAGCCGTACGGTCTGCCAGGAGGCGGCGCCCAGGGCCCGGCGGCCGACGACGGCGGTGCGGTCGGCCGTGTACCAGGCGGCGTACTGGAAGCCCTGGTAGGTCAGCAGGCCGTTCTTCTGGAAGGAGTTGTTGTTGACCAGGCCGTCGTAGGAGACGAAGTAGATGGCCTGGCTGTCGAGCTGGGTGTCGGCGACCCGGGTGACCGCCGGCGCGGGATCCGCCGCGGCGGCGGAAGCGGGGAGTGCGGCGGTGGCGAGAAGTGCGAGGGCGGGCAGCACGGCGGTCAGGGGCCTCATGCGCGGATCTCTCCTTCGTCCTGCGGGTCGTGAGCGGGGGCTGGTCCGGAGCTGGACGGGACCCCGGGCGGGTGGCCGGGGACGGCGGGCCCCGCCCGGGGAGCGGACTCTAGGCGAGGTGGAAGACCTCGGTGAGCGGTCGCATGGCCTCGTCCGGCTTGGCGCCGTCCAGCGCCTCGAAGAAGTCGGCCATCTCGTTCTGCCAGCAGGTGTTGACGTCGGTGGCGGCCATGGCGGCCTGGGCCGCCGCGAAGTCCTCGGTCTCCAGGTAGCCGACGAGCAGGCCGTCCTCGCGCAGGAAGAGCGAGTAGTTGTGCCAGCCGCACGCGGACAGCGCCCCGAGCATGTCCGGCCAGACGGCGGCGTGCCGTTCGCGGTACTCGTCGATGCGGTCCTGGCGGACCTTCAGCAGGAAGCAGACGCGCTGCACGGAAGTCACCGTTCCGATCAGAAGTCGAACTTGTCGATGTTCTTCTTGTCGAAGACGGTCGGCTCGCCGAGGATGACCTCTCCGTCCTTGCCGATCGTGTACTCGCCGAGCTTGCCCGCCGTGAACTTCTCGCCCTCGGCGCCGGTGATCTGCCCGGAGGCGAGGGAGGCCGCGGCGTACGAGCCGAGGTAGCCCAGCTCCTCCGGGTTCCACAGGGAGAACTGCTCGACGGTGCCGTCCTTGACGTACTTGCGCATCTGGTTCGGCGTGCCCAGCCCGTTGAGGACGACCTTCCCCTTGTACGAGGAGTCGCTGAGGTAGCGGGCGGCGGCGGCTATGCCGACGGTGGTGGGCGAGATGATGCCCTTGAGGTCGGGGTAGGCCGAGAGGAGACCCTGGGTCTGCTGGAAGGACTTCTGGTCGGCGTCGTCCCCGTACGCGACCTTCACGAGCTGCATGTCCTTGTACTTGGGCAGCTTCAGCTCGTCCTTCATGAACTCGATCCAGGTGTTCTGGTTCGTGGCGTTCTGGGTGGCCGAGAGAATCGCGATCTTGCCCTGGAAGCCGATCTGTTCGCCCAGGTGCTGGACGAGGCTGCGGCCGATCTCCTCGGAGCTGGCCTGGTTGATGAAGAGCTGGCGGCAGTCCTTGGCGGTGTCGGAGTCGTACGCGACGACCTTGATGTCCTTCTTCATGGCCTGCTTGAGCGGCCCGCACACGGCGTTCGGGTCGTTGGCCGCGATCAGGATGGCGTCCTGGCGCTGCTGGATGAGGGTGTTGATGTACGAGACCTGGGAGGAGGCGTTGGCGTCGGAGGGTCCGACCTCCTTGCCGGTGGCGCCGTACTCCCCCGCCGCCGCGATGCCCGCCTCGTCGACGATCTTCTCGTAGGGGTTGTTGATCTGCTTGGGGAGGAACGCGAGCTTGAGGCCCTTCTTCAGGGGCGCGTCCGGGTCGGCCTTGGCCGCGGCGCCGGAGGCGGTCGCGGTGTCCTTCTCCGCGCTGTCCTTGGTCGTGCCGGAGCAGGCCGTCAGCGCGACGGCGAGGGCACAGGCGGTGGCGGCGGTGGCTGCGCGGCGTCGGGCAGCGGTACGGATCAGCATGGCGGGCGGACCTTTCGGGAGGCTCGGCAGGCGGAGGAGTCGGGCGGGCAGGGGGCTCGGGGCGCCCGGCAGGGACGGGCGGGCAGAGGCGGGCGGACCGGGGCTCAGGACTCGGGGGCGGTGGTGCCGGGGGCGCCGAGGGCGCGCCGGTGTCTGCGTTCCGCGGCGGCGGCGATGACCCGGGGGGTGAGTACGGAGGCGACGAGCAGCAGCCCGGTCACGATGACCTGCACCTCGTTGGGCACGTCGTTCAGCGTGAGCAGGTTCTTCAGGACCCCGATGAGCAGCACTCCGGCGACCGCGCCGAAGAGCGTGCCCTTGCCGCCGTCGAAGTCGACGCCGCCCAGCAGTACGGAGGCGATGACGAGCATCTCGAAGCCGAGACCGTTGTCGGCGCGGGCGCTGCCGTACCGCAGGGTGAAGACGACACCGGCGAAGGCGGAGACCGCGCCGGTGAGCACGAAGAGGATCAGTTTGAAGCGCTTGACCCGGATGCCGGCGAAGTAGGCGGCCTCCTCCTGGGCCCCGATCGCGAACAGTGACCGGCCGAAGGTGGTGGCGTGCAGGACCACGGCGGTGACCACGGCCGCCGCGATGAAGAGCACCACGGGATAGGTGAGGAAGGTGCCGGGGACCGTGGTGGTGTCCACGGCCCAGTCGGCGTACACCCGGGGGAAGTCGGTGACGGCGTCGCTGCCCAGCGCGACCGAGGCGAGGCCGCGGTAGAGGGCGAGCGTGCCGATGGTGACGGCGAGCGAGGGCAGCCCCACGCGGGTGACGAGCCAGCCGTTGAGGAGCCCGCCGGCGATTCCGACGAGCAGCACCACGGGGACGATCGTCTCGAAGGCCCAGCCCGCGTTCCACAGGGCGCCGGTCAGCGCGCTGCCGAGGCCGAGCATGGAGGCGACGGAGAGGTCGACCTGCCCGGCCACCACCAGCAGGGTCATGGGCAGCGCGATGAGGGCGACCTCGGCGATGTCGTTGAAGGCGAAGGCCAGGTTCTCGCCGGAGGCGAACCCGTCGGTGGTGCCGAGGCCGACGACGAAGACCGCGACCAGCAGGGCGCCGACCGCCGTGTCCCAGCGCAGTCCCACGGCGCGGACCCGCTCCGCCGCGGTCGGGGGGCGCCGCTCCGGCGTCTTCGCCGGGGGCCGCGGCGCTGTCCGTGTGTCAGGCGCCATTCCCATGTCGGGCGCTCCTCTTCCTCAGTGCTGCGGTCATGCGCAGGGAGACGATCCGGTCGACGCTGATGGCCGCGAGGAGCAGCGCGCCGGTGATGGCGCCCTGCCAGAACGCGTCGACCTTCAGGACGATCAGCGCGCTGCCGATGGTGGTGAGGAGCAGCGCGCCGAGCGCGGCGCCCCAGACCGTGCCGGTGCCGCCGGTGATGGCGACGCCGCCGACGACGACGGCGCTGACGACGGTGAGTTCCCAGCCGTGGGCGTTGTCCGCGACGACGGTGCCGAAGCGGGCGAGCCACAGGGCGCCGGCGAACCCGGCGACGGCACCGGAGAAGGCGTACGCGCCGAGGATCCGGCGGCGGATCGGGACCCCGGCGAGCCGGGCGGCCTCGGGGTTGGAGCCGATCGCGTACAGCTCGCGTCCCGAGCGGTAGCCGCGCAGGTAGTACGCGGTGCCGGCGAGCACGGCGACGGCGATCAGCGGGAGGTAGGGGACGCCGAGGACACTGCCGCTGCCCAGGCCGAGGACCGGGTCGGGGACGTCGTTCGCGCTGATCTGGTCGCCCTGCGCCCACCAGTAGTCGAGCCCCTGGATGATGTAGAGCATGCCCAGGGTGACCACGAGCGCGGGGACCCGGCCGAAGCTGACGAGGGCTCCGCTGACCAGTCCGCAGGCCACGCCGAGGGCGATGCCCAGCAGCAGGACGGTGAGGACGCCGTGGTCGGTGCCGGCGACGAACTTGCCGCAGGCGAAGGCGGAGAGCCCGACGACCGAGCCGACCGACAGGTCGATGTTGCGGGTCACGACGACGACGGACTGGCCGACGGCAAGCAGGACCAGGATGGAGGCGTTGAGCAGGAGGTCCTTGACGCCCTGGTCGTCGAGGAAGCGCGGGTTGGAGATCCAGGTGCCGAGGATGAGCAGGACCAGCGCCCCGGCGATGCTGATCTCCCTGGCCCGGAACACGGTGTCCACGAGGGAGCGGGCGGAGGCAGCGTCCCCGGTGTCCCTGGTGTCCTTGGAGGGCCGGTCCGTCAGGATGGTCATGCCGCCGCCTTCTCGTTCAGGCCGGTCGCCGCCGCCATCACCGTCTCCTCGTTCGCCTCGGCCCTGGGTATCTCCGCGGTGAGCCGCCCCTCGTGCATGACGAGCACCCGGTCGGCCATGCCCAGCACCTCGGGCAGGTCGGAGGAGATCATCAGGACGGCGAGTCCGTCGGCGGCGAGGGCGGAGAGCAGCCGGTGCACCTCCGCCTTGGTGCCGACGTCGATGCCCCGGGTGGGTTCGTCCACGATGAGCACGGCGGGTTCGGTCGCCAGCCATTTGGCGAGGACGACCTTCTGCTGGTTGCCGCCGGAGAGCACCCCGACGGGGTCGGCGAGTCGGTTGTACTTGAGCTGGAGGCGTACGGCCCAGTCCGCGGCCCGGCCGTGCTCCAGGACCCGGCGGACCAGGCCGCCGCGGCCGAGCCGGTCGAGCCCCGTGAGGCCGATGTTCCGCTCGATGGACAGGTCCATCACGAGGCCGTTCAGCCGGCGGTCCTCGGGGACCAGGGCGAGCCCGGCGGCCATGGCGGCGGTCGGCGATCCGGCGGGCAGCGTCCGCCCGGCGACCTCGACCTCGCCCGCGTCGGCCCGGTCCACTCCGAAGACGGCCTGGGCCACCTCGCTGCGGCCCGCGCCCACCAGCCCGGCCAGGGCGACGATCTCGCCCCGCCGCACCTCGAAGGAGATGTCCCGGAAGACGCCCTCCCGGGTCAGTCTCCGTACCGACAGCGCGGTCCCGCCGACGGCCGCCCGCTGCTTGGGGTAGAGCTCCCCCAGCTCACGGCCGACCATGGAGCGGACGAGGTCGTCCTCGGTGAGCCCGGCCAGCGGACGCGAGGAGATCCAGCGGCCGTCGCGCAGGACCGTGACGCGCTGGCAGAGGGCGAAGATCTCCTCCAGGCGGTGCGAGATGAACAGGACGGCGGCGCCCTCCGCGCGCAGGGTCCGTACGACGGAGAAGAGCCGGGCGGTCTCGCCGCCGGTCAGCGCCGCGGTCGGCTCGTCCATGATCAGGACCCGTGCGTCGAAGGAGAGCGCCTTGGCTATCTCGACGATCTGCTGGTCGGCGATGGAGAGCCCGCGGGCGGGCCGGTCGGGGTCGAGTTCCACACCGAGCCGCTTCATCAGGGCGGCGGTGGTCTCCCGTACGGCCCGGTGGTCGATCCGGCCGAGGCTCCGGCGCGGCTGGCGGCCCATGAAGATGTTCTCGGCGATCGACAGGTCGGGGAAGAGCGTGGGCTCCTGGTAGATGACGGCGATGCCCGCGTCCCTGGCGTCGGCGGGGCCGTGGAAGACGACGGGCGCGCCGTCGAGGAGGATCTCGCCGGCATCCGGCCTGTGCACCCCGGCGAGCGTCTTGATCAGCGTGGACTTGCCGGCGCCGTTCTCCCCGGCGAGGGCGTGCGCCTCCCCGGGCAGGAGGTGCAGGGAGACGTCCCGCAGGGCGCGTACGGCACCGAAGGACTTGCTCACGCCCCTCAGGGCCAGGACGGGAGCGGGGTCCGGTGCGGCATCCGGGGCCGGGGCCGGTACGGGATCCGTATCGGGGTCCGTGACGGGCTCGTTCATAGGGACTCCTCAGCGAGGGGGACGCGTTGTGCCACCCGTCCTGAAAGGTTTCAATGAGGTTGCACGGAAGCTAAACGGCGTTGGTCCGCACAGTCAATGGGGTGTGCTCGACATTTTGGGGACGGGCCGAAGGGGGCATGCTCCAAAGCGTTCAAAGGTGACGCGCGGAGGGTTGACACCAGTCGGGGACTCCCATAGCTTCACCGCGATGAAACGATTCACAAAGGATCGTGACACTGACTCGCCACGCGAGTCCGCACCACGGGAGCGCTGAGAGATGACGGGTCGATCCGCCGTGTCCGCAGTGAAGGCGGCGCTGAAGTCGCAGGCAGTCGAGACGCCGTCGTGGGCGTTCGGGAACTCCGGCACACGGTTCAAGGTCTTCACGCAGCAGGGTGTGCCGCGCACGCCGCGGGAGAAGCTCGCGGACGCCGCGCGGGTGCACGCCCACACGGGGGTCGCGCCGTCGGTGGCGCTGCACATCCCCTGGGACCGCGTGGACGACTACGGGGCGCTCGCCGCCCACGCGCGCGAACTGGGGCTGCGTATCGGGGCGATCAACTCGAACGTGTTCCAGGACGACGACTACAAGCTCGGCTCGGTCACCCATCCCGACGCCGCCGTGCGCCGCAAGGCGCTGGGGCATCTGCTGGAGTGCGTGGACGTCATGGACGCCACCGGATCGCGCGATCTGAAGCTGTGGTTCTCCGACGGCATCAACTACCCCGGCCAGGACGACATCTCCGCCCGGCAGGGGCGGCTCGCCGAGGCGCTGTCCGCGGTGTACGAGCGGCTCGGCGAGGGCCAGCGGATGCTGCTGGAGTACAAGCTGTTCGAGCCCGCCTTCTACGCCACGGACGTACCGGACTGGGGCACCGCGTACGCGCACTGCCTCAAGCTGGGTGAGAAGGCCCAGGTCGTGGTGGACACCGGGCACCACGCGCCGGGCACCAACATCGAGTTCATCGTGGCGCTGCTGCTGCGTGAGAAGAAGCTCGGCGGCTTCGACTTCAACTCCCGCTTCTACGCGGACGACGACCTGATGGCCGGTGCCGCGGACCCCTTCCAGCTCTTCCGGATCATGTACGAGGTGATCAGGGGCGGCGGGTACACGGCGGACACCGCGTTCATGCTGGACCAGTGCCACAACATCGAGGAGAAGATCCCCGCGATCATCCGCTCGGTGATGAACGTCCAGGAGGCCACGGCCAAGGCGCTGCTGGTGGACGCGGACGCGCTGGACGCGGCCCAGCGCTCGGGCGATGTGCTGGCGGCCAACGCGGCGCTCATGGACGCCTTCAACACGGACGTACGCCCGCTGGTGGCCGAGGCACGCGCCGAACTGGGCGCGGACGCCGACCCCGTGGCCGCGTACCACGCCTCCGGCTACGGCAAGAAGATCATCGCCGAGCGGGTCGGCGGCACCCAGGCGGGCTGGGGCGCCTGAGGCGGGCGGCGGAGCGGCGCCGTACTCCGCGGAGCAGCTCCGTCCGCCTGCCCTGCGCTCGTCCGCGCCTTCTCCGCCCTTCCCGTTCTCTCCTTCTCCGCTTCTCCCGCTTCTCCCGCTTCTCCCCCGAAGTCCGCACATCACAGAGGGACATGATGACCGACCAGCCCCGCATCCACCCGGCGGCAGCCGAACTGCTGGAGCGTTCGCACCGGCTCGGCGCCGATCCGCGCAACACCAACTACGCCGGCGGCAACACCTCCGCCAAGGGATCCACCACCGATCCCGTGACCGGCGACGCCGTCGAGCTGATGTGGGTCAAGGGGTCGGGCGGAGACCTCGGCACCCTCACCGCCGGTGGTCTCGCCGCGCTGCGTGTGGACCGGCTGCGCGCGCTGACCGGGGTCTATCCGGGGGTGGAGCGCGAGGACGAGATGGTCGCCGCGTTCGACTACTGTCTGCACGGCAAGGGCGGGGCGGCGCCCTCCATCGACACCGCGATGCACGGGCTGGTGGACGCGGCCCATGTGGACCACCTGCACCCCGACTCGGGGATCGCGCTGGCCTGCGCGGCCGACGGCGAGAAGCTGACGGCGGAGTGTTTCGGCGACACCGTGGTCTGGGTGCCGTGGCGGCGTCCCGGCTTCCAGCTCGGCCTGGACATCGCCGCGGTCAAGAAGGCCAACCCGGCGGCGATCGGCTGTGTGCTCGGCGGGCACGGCATCACCGCGTGGGGCGACAGCTCCGAGGAGTGCGAACGCAATTCGCTGCACATCATCCGGACCGCCGAGACGTTCCTGGCGGAGCGTGGCGCGCCCGAGCCGTTCGGCCCCGTACGGGAGGGGTACGAGCCGCTGCCCGAGGCCGAGCGGCGCGCGAAGGCGGCCGCTCTCGCCCCGCTGATCCGAGGGCTCGCCTCCACCGACCGGCCCCAGGTCGGCCACTTCACGGACACGGAGCCGGTCCTCGACTTCCTGGCGCGCGAGGAGCATCCGCGGCTGGCCGCGCTGGGCACCTCCTGCCCGGACCACTTCCTGCGCACCAAGGTCCGCCCACTGGTCCTCGACCTGCCCGCCGGGGCGCCGCTGGAGAAGGTACGGGAGCGGCTGGCCGCGCTGCACACCGCGTACCGGGCGGAGTACCGGGCGTACTACGAGCGGCACGCCACGCCGGACTCGCCGGCGATGCGCGGCGCCGATCCGGCGATCGTGCTGGTGCCCGGCGTCGGGATGTTCTCGTTCGGCAAGGACAAGCAGACCGCCCGGGTCGCCGGTGAGTTCTACGTGAACGCCGTCAACGTGATGCGCGGCGCCGAGGCCGTCTCCACGTACGCGCCCATCGAGGAGTCCGAGAAGTTCCGTATCGAGTACTGGGAGCTGGAGGAGGCCAAGCTGCGCCGGATGCCGGCCCCGAAGGCACTGGCCACCCGGGTCGCGCTGGTGACGGGGGCGGGCTCGGGGATCGGCCGGGCCGTCGCGCACCGGCTGGCCGCCGAGGGCGCGTGTGTCGTGGTCGCGGATCTCAACGCCGAGGGCGCGGCCAGTGTCGCGGAGGAACTCGGCGGCACGGACCGGGCCGTCGCGGTGACCGTCGACGTGACGGACGAGGAGCAGATCCGGGCGGCGTTCGACGCGGCGGCGCTCGCCTTCGGCGGGGTGGACCTGGTCGTCAACAACGCGGGCATCTCGATCTCCAAGCCGCTGCTGGAGACGACGGCCAGGGACTGGGACCTCCAGCACGACATCATGGCCCGCGGCTCGTTCCTCGTCTCGCGGGAGGCGGCCCGGGTCATGACCGACCAGGGGTTCGGCGGGGACATCGTCTACATCGCGTCGAAGAACGCGGTGTTCGCGGGCCCGAACAACATCGCGTACTCGGCGACCAAGGCCGACCAGGCCCACCAGGTCCGGCTGCTCGCCGCCGAACTGGGCGGGGCCGGGATCCGGGTCAACGGGGTCAATCCGGACGGGGTGGTCCGCGGCTCCGGGATCTTCGCGGGCGGCTGGGGCGCGGAGCGCGCGGCCGTGTACGGGGTGGAGGAGGAGAAGCTGGGCGAGTTCTACGCGCAGCGGACCATCCTCAAGCGGGAGGTGCTGCCGGACCATGTGGCGGCGGCGGTCTTCGTCCTGACGGGCGGCGAACTGAGCCACACCACCGGTCTGCACATCCCGGTGGACGCGGGTGTCGCGGCGGCGTTCCTGCGGTAGGGCGTGTGGACGGGGTTCCCTGTTCGCCCCCCACGGCAGAGCATGCCGGTAGGGGCGTCCGGAAACCACGCGGGCCCGGGGCCTGTCCCTGACGGCAGCCCCGGGCCCGCGCTTCCCGCTCGGCGGTGCGCGCTTCCCGCTCCCGACCCCGTTCTCCCGCTTCCCCGCTCGCCCGTTCTCCCCGTCCTCCGGCCGCCCACTCCCCCGCTCCCCCGCTGGCCCGTCCTCCGTCCGCCCGCTCCCGCCGTTCCGTCATGTCCTTCCGCTCGCCGGTCTCCTTCGTCTTCGTTCGCCGGGGCCGGCCGTGTCATTCCTGAGGTCCGCCGTGTCACCCACCGAACCGCTTCCCTTCGCCGCCGTCGACCTCGGTGCCTCCAGTGGCCGTGTCATGGTCGGCCATGTCTCCGGCCGGGGCGCCGGCGCCCTGCGTCTTGAGGAGGTCCACCGGTTTCCCAACCGTCCGGTGCGGACCTCCGGCACCCTGCACTGGGACATCCTGTCCCTGTACGCCGGAGTGCTGGACGGCCTCAGGGCCGCGGGGACGGCGGCGGGGCGGGCGCCCGCGAGCGTCGGCATCGACACCTGGGCCGTCGACTACGGGCTGCTCGACGCGTCCGGCACGCTGCTCGGCAACCCCGTGCACTACCGGGACTCCCGTACCGAGGGCGAGGCCGGGAAGGTCGCCGCGGTGCTGCCGCCCGCCGAGCTGTACGGGGCGACGGGCCTGCAGTACCTGCCGTTCAACACCCTGTACCAGCTCACCGCGGCGCGGGGCAGTACGGCGCTGGCCGCCGCGGAACGGCTGCTGCTCATCCCCGACCTCATCGCCTACTGGCTCACCGGCGAGGCCGGTACGGAGCTGACCAACGCCTCCACGACACAGCTCATCGATCCCCGGACACGGGACTGGGCCCGGTCCGTCGCCGAGCCGCTCGGGATCGACCTCGCCCTGTTCCCCGCCCTGCGGACGCCGGGCACGCCGGCCGGGACGCTGCTGCCCGAGGTGCTGGCCGAGACCGGGCTGAGCGGTCCGGTGCCGGTGACGGCCGTCGGCTCGCACGACACGGCGTCGGCCGTCGCGGCGGTGCCCGCCTCCGGCGACCGGTTCGCGTACGTCGCCACCGGCACCTGGTCGCTGGCCGGTCTGGAGCTGGACGCCCCCGTGCTGACGGAGGAGAGCCGACGGGCCAACTTCACCAATGAGCTGGGCGTGGACGGCACCGTCCGTTATCTGCGCAACATCATGGGGCTCTGGCTGCTCCAGGAGTGTCTGCGCGCGTGGGAGGCCGAGGGCACCCCCCAGCGGCTGGACCGGCTGCTGTCCGAGGCGGCCGAGGTGCCGGGGCTGCGGTCGTTCGTCGACGCGGACGACCCGGCGTTCCTGGCGCCCGGGGAGATGCCCCGGCGGATCGCGGACGCCTGCCGCCGCATCGGCGTACCGGAGCCCGAGGGCCCCGCCGGGACGGCCCGGTGTGTGCTGGACTCGCTGGCGCTGGCACACCGGCGCGCGATCGAGGACGCGCAGCGGCTGTCCGGCCGCTCCGTGGACACGGTGCACATCGTGGGCGGCGGGGCACACAACACACTGCTGTGCCGGCTCACCGCGGACGCCTGCGGGCTGCCCGTCGTCGCGGGCCCCGCGGAGGCCGCCGCGCTCGGCAACGTACTGGTCCAGGCGCGCGCGGCGGGCGCCGTCGACGGCGGTCTCCCCGATCTGCGCGCGCTGCTGCGCGCGACGCTGGAGCCGCGCCGTTACGAACCGTCCGCCGACCGGGCCGGCCGGGCGGCGTGGGACCGGGCCGCCGCGCTGATCACGGACGCGGGGGCACGGCGCTGACGTCGAGGCCCCACGCACGTCACGGGCTCGCGGTCTGCTCCGGCTGCACGGACCTCCGGCCTTCCGGCTTCACGGATCGCGCCGCCACGGAGCGGCGCGTTGGGCGATTCGGGTGTACGCGGCACGTAGCCGGGCTCCTGTCCCCCGATATGATGGTTCACCCGGTCAGGGGTACCAACGAGATGTGACAGAACGGGCAGGACGCGTGGCGCAGACGGTCGGCATCAAGGACGTGGCCCGGCTGGCCGGTGTCTCGGTCGGCACCGTCTCGAATGTGCTCAACCGTCCCGAAAAGGTGTCCGAACCCACCCGTGTGCGGGTGCGGGCGGTCATAGACCAGCTCGGCTTCGTCCGCAGCGAGACGGCCCGGCAGCTCCGGGTGGGGACCAGCCGGATCCTGGCGATCCTCGTGCTCGACATGGCGAACCCGTTCTTCGTGGCCATCGCCAAGGGCGCCGAGCGCGCGGCACGCGAGACCGGCCTCGGGGTGATGCTCTGCAACAGCGCGGGCAGCACGGCCGAGGAGGCGGAGTACCTGTCGCTCTTCGCCGAGCAGCGGGTGCGCGGGGTGCTGCTCACCCCGGCGGACGCGACGGGCCACAACGTACGGGAGTTCGCGCGCCGGGACATTCCGTTCGTCCATGTCGACCGGGCGGTACCCGCCTCCGAGGGGTGTTCCGTCTCGGTGGACGACGTGGCGGGCGGCGCGCTCGCCGTGGGGCATCTGCTGGCCGCCGGCCACCGGTCCGTGACGTACATCAGCGGCCCCATGTCACTCCCCCAGTGCCGGGACCGGCGAACCGGCGCCCTGGCGGCCCTGCGTGAGGCCGGGCTGCCGGAAGAGGCGCTGCGCCATGTGGAGTCGGCGCGGCTGGACGTCGCCTCGGGCATCGACGCGGGGGCGCGGCTGCTGGGGCTCGCCGAGCGCCCGACGGCCGTGTTCTGCGCCAACGACCTGCTCGCGCTGGGCGTCCTCCAGGCCATGTACGGGGCCGGGGTGGACGTCCCCGGCGACGTGTCGATCGTCGGCTATGACGACATCGAGTTCGCCGCGGCGGCGGTCGTCCCGCTGACGTCGGTACGGCAGCCCGCGGACGCGATGGGGCGGGCGGCGGCGGAGATGCTGATGGACGAGACGGGGCCGGACGCGCAGCACCATACGCACCGCTCGGTCGTGCTCCAGCCCGAACTGGTGGTACGCAGCTCCACCCGCCGCCTGGAGAACGGGAAGCAGCCGGGCGGCGGGGAGTAGCCGCGGTCGCGGGAGGCCGCCGGCCCGCGAGGGGGGATCGGCGGCTCGTTCCTCCCGGACGCCGCCCCGGAGCAGGGCCGTGCTCACGCACCGGGGCGCCGTCCGTGCCGGTGCTCCACGCGTACCGACAGGCGGTGGCACGGCAGGCGTCCGCACGCGCGGGTCAAGGGTGACGCGACGCCGGACGCGTGGACCTGACCGGGGCCGCGTAGCAGTGGACGGTGACCGTCTGCTCCTGGCTCCAGCGCTGCTCGGCGATGTCCAACAGGGTCCAGCCCAGGTGTTCGTAGAAGGCCACCGAGCCCGTGTCGGCGGCCACGACGTCCAGGACGGGGTGCAGTCCGCGCGCGCCGGCTTCCCGTAACGCCTGCGACATCAGGAGTGCTCCGATGCCGTGGCCGCGGGCGTCCGGGGAGACGAACAGACGGGTCACCACGGCGACTTCGCCGAGGGACGCGCCGGTGCGTTCGCCCCACAGCACGGGCGCCGCGTCGCCCTCGACCGGCGGGGAGAGCGCGAGATGGCCGACGATCCGACCGTCGAGTTCGGCCACCCAGGCGGCGAGTTGCTCGGGTGGCGCCAGCCAATCGGCGGGCAGCGCGGGCCAGTTCACCGGGTAGCCGTCGACCTTGTGCACCTCGGCGAGCACACTCACGCATTCGTCGAGGTCACCCACGTCGCGTCGCCGGACATCACACATCGGGATGTCATCGGCCGCTGGCATAGTCTGTCGGTTCACCCGGACCATGGAACCACAGCCCGCCGCCGGAGCGCTCCGCGGCCACCCGACCGGACGGTGAACGCGCAGGGTCGCCACGCCCAATCCCCTGCGTACACCGCATGCTTGGTTCAAGAATGCGTCAACAATGCCCCCGTGAAAAGCAATGGCCAAGGCTGTCACGGTTAGTCTCCGCCGGTGATATTGACCAAGCACCTCCAGAGACCGTCGACCACTTCCCACACACCACGCCGTACCGTGCTGCGCGCGGCTCTCGCGGGGAGCGCCGCCACCGCGGGTGTGGCCCTCACCGCACCCTCCGCCGTCGGCGCGCCGGCCGCCCGCCCCACGCGCCCACGACCCACCACCGCCGACGAGGCGCTGGCCGAACTCGCCGCGGGGAACCGGCGCTGGCGGTCCTTCCGGCAGCAGCACCCGGACGAGACGCAAGCCGTGCGCACCGAACTCGTGTCGGGCCAGCACCCCTTCGCCCTCATCCTCGGGTGCATAGACTCCCGGGTCCCGCCCGAGCTGGTCTTCGACCAGGGCCTCGGCGACCTGATGACCGTACGCTCGGCCGGCGAGGTGCTGGACGAGGCCGTTCTCGGCAGCATCAGCTACGGCGTGCTCGAACTGGGCATCCCGCTGGTCCTGGTCCTCGGGCACCAGTCCTGCGGCGCCGTCGCCGCGGCGGTCGAGGCGGAGGAGACGGGCGAGGAACTCCCTGCCCACATCCAGTACCTGGCCGACCAGATCCGCCCCGCGATCGACCACACGCAGCACGGCACCGCGCGCGTGGATGCCACCGTGACCTCGAACGTGGAGATGGTCCGCGCCCGTCTCGCCGCCGAGCCCGACCTCGCGGCCAAGGTCGCCGAGGGCAAGCTGGCCGTCATCGGCGCCCGGTACGAACTGAACACCCAGCTCGTCCGCCGCACCGGCTGATCCGGCCCGCGCGGAACCGGCATCCGCCGCCCGCCCCGCCCCCGCCGGGGAAGGGCGGCGCCCGGAACTCCTTTCTCCCGCACGCCTTTCGCGTGCCCTCTTCTGCGACTTCTCCCGGCCTTCGGCTCTCTTCATACGCACCTCCCTCTTGATGTGAACCCGACACCTGTGCCATATATGTCTAGACCATTACCCCCGGGGTGAAGGACACGGCCATGACCAGGTTCCGCGCCGTCGCCACGCTCGGCCTCGTGACCACGGCCCTCCTCGCGACGACCGCGTGCGGCGCGGACGACGAACGGGCGACGGCGCCCGCGGCCCCCGCCGGCGTCACCGTCCAGGCCGGCAGCGCCACGTCCGCCCATGTCATGTGGCGTCCGGCCCCTTCGGGGAACGACGTCACCGGGTACGACGTCTACCGGGGCGGCACGAAGGTCAAGGACGTGCCCGCTGGCACGAACATGACCGATGTCACCGGGCTCGCCCCGTCGAGCCGCCACACCTTCACCGTCCGCGCCAGGGGCGCCGACGGCACCGTCTCGCCGCACAGCGCGACCGTGTCCGTCGACACGCCCGCGGCCGTCGCCGAGGACCGGGATCCGCCCGCCCGCCCCGACGGGGTGCGGGGCGGGAGCGACGGCGCCCGCGCGGCCCGGATCGCCTGGGACCCGGCCCCGGACGGGCAGGGCGTCGTCTCGTACGACATCCACCAGGGCGGCTCCAGGATCCACAGCGTCGGCGCCGACGCGACCTCGGCGAGGATCACCCGGCTGCGGCCGGGCACCCACTACCGCTTCACCGTGGTCGCCCGGGACGCGGCGGACAACACCTCGCCCGCCAGCCGCACCGTCGAGATCACCACGCCGCACGGCCCGGGGGACGATCCCGACACCGCGCCGACCGGCCTGCGGGCCACGACGCGGGCCGCCGACGGCGGGTACTACATCGACCTGTCCTGGGTCGCGCCGCGGACCGGCGGCGACGTGCCCGAGTACCAGATCCATCTGAACGGGAAGTTCGCGACGACCCTGGTCTGGGGCGCCGAGGCTCCCCGGGGCCGGGCGACCTACAGCGTCTACGCGGGCAGGACGGCGGGCGAGACCTTCCGGGTGAGACTCCGCGCGAAGCTGCCCGACGGAAACTGGGGCGCCTTTTCCCCGGAACGCGCTGTCGTCACGGCCGCGGCCGACCGGCCCGCCACGGACCGTCACACCCGTTCGTGAGCCGTACGGGTGGCCACGGGGCCGAACTCCCCGCCCCGTCCGGGTGATTCCGCCCCGTCCACCCGCGTCCACTCGCCGCGCTCACTCACCGCTCCCCTCGGGGACCGCGGGCGCGGGCGCCCGGTCCCGCCCGAGCCGCAGTCGGGTCAGCAGGCCGCCGAGCGGACCGCCGAACGGCGGACCGACCCCTTCCGTACACGTGGTGGACTCCTCGGCCCGTGGCGCCGGGCGCACCCGCCTCGCCTCCTCCAGGAAAGTCCCCAGACTGGTGCTGTGCCAGCGGATCTCCTCCGGGTGATCCGCCAGCAACAGCCGCCCCACCGTCGACCGTGCCGCCTCGGATTCCGGAAACGCGCGGAAGAGGACCGGCGCCAGCCGGTTCAGATAGGCGCGTTCGTACACGTCAGGCACCAGTTCTGCGAGATGGGCCGCGTCGAGCACGCACCCCGCGACGGCCGCCCGCTCCCAGGGGTCCTCGCTCTCGTGCAGAAGATGGCCGATACGCCGGCCCCGCCAGTTGCGCGGACGCCGGTCGTCGCCCTCGTCCACCCCGGCGCAGAGTCCTCGCGGCAGCCGTCCGGTGCGCAGCCACGGCTCCCAGGAGGCGAACGACCGCAGATCATCGGCGAGATACAGCCACACCACCGTGCGGTAGCGGTTGAGGTAGAAGTGCACCGGTGCGATGAATCCCGCCTTGGCCAGCCGGGTGAACCGGCCCGGACTGACGGACAGCAACGCGGCTCCGTCGGCCGTGCCCACGGTCCGTACCCGCTCGCGCAGCGCGTCCGGGAACCCGTCGAGCGCCCGCAGCCGCTCGATCTCCTCCTGCCTGACCTGCCGCCGGCCGCCGGCCTTCCCGGCCTCGGTGCGGATGTGTCCGAGCTGCGTCGCGAGCTCGAACTCTCCGCGCTTCAGCTCCAGTTCCCGCGCGGCCCGGATGAAACCGACCGCACCCGCCCCGGTCTCCGCCGCCTCGGCCTCGGACCCGGCCTCAGCCCCGTACCCGAGTCCCACCCCGCCCCCGAGTCCGGCCCCGGCCCGGAATCCGGTCCCTCCCCTGGTCCCCGTCCGGACCGTGCCTCCGGTCCCCGCCGCGGCTCCGCCGCCGTCGCGTCCGGTCCGGACATGGGTCCGCGTTCCGCTGATGGACATGGTCGTCCTCCCCGTGAGTGATGACTACTCTCGGTGACGACGGTAGCGCGTCGAGGGCCGTTCCCGCCCAGCCTGTGGACAACTCCGGCAGCCGGTCGGAAAAGCTGGTCAGAGGCCGCTCAACGTGGTGTGGTCCGGCTGTCTCGCCGCGACGCCCAGGTGCTCCCCGACCCGGTTGACGAGCAGGGTCATCTCGTAGGCGACCTGGCCCACATCCGCCTCGGCCGCGGTCAGCACACAGAGGCAACTGCCGTCGCCCGCCGCGGTGACGAAGAGCAGCGCCTCGTCGAACTCGACCATGGTCTGCCGCGCCTTGCCCGCCCGGAAGTGGCGTCCCGACCCCCGCGCGAGGCTGTGCAGCCCCGAGGAGACCGCGGCGAGGTGTTCCGCGTCCTCGCGCGCCAGTCCCGTACTGGCCCCGGTCACCAGACCGTCGTTCGAGAGCACCAGCGCGTGCTTGATGTGCTCGACCCGTTCGGTCAGGTCGTCCAGCAACCAGTCAAGTCCCTTTTCAAGTGGCATTGCCGTCCCTCCCCGTGCAGATGTTCCCCATGTCCCCCCGCCGCCCGTAGCCTTCCGCACCGGCCGCCTCCGGGCAAGCGGAGGCCGGGACGAGCCGGGACAACAAGGCGTCGGTGCGTCACATCGCGCCGCGTCACCCCGCGCAGGAAGATATGGCCATGGCGACAAACATGAGCAAGGACGAGTGGCACGCCTTCGTCTCCGAAGGCACACGCACCGGCAAGCTGTCCACCGTACGGGCCGACGGATCCCCGCACGTCGCACCGGTCTGGTTCGTGCTCGACGGGGACGAACTGGTCTTCAACACGGGCAAGGAGACCGTGAAGGGCCGCAATCTGCGACGGGACGGTCGCCTCGCGCTCTGTGTGGACGACGAACGGCCGCCGTTCGGCTTCGTGACGGTCCAGGGCCGCGCCGAGCTGGACGAGGACCCCGAGCGGCTGCTCCACTGGGCGACGCGCATCGCCGCGCGTTACATGGGCGAGGAGCGCGCCGAGGAGTTCGGCAGGCGCAACGGCGTACCGGGCGAACTGCTGGTACGCGTAAGGGTCGAGAAGGCCGTGGCGTACGCCGGCCTGACGGACTGAACCGCCGGCCCACGCGGCGCGGCCCTGGGGGATCATGGCGCCATGGCCCATGACCACACACATGTACGGGAATTCTTCGGCGCTCGGGCGGCTGCGTGGGACACCCGCTTCCCCGACGACGGCCCCGCCTACGCGGCCGCCGTCGCGGCACTCGGACTGCGCCCCGGCGACACGGTGCTGGACGCCGGGTGCGGTACGGGGCGGGCGCTGCCGCCCCTGCGCGACGCCGTGGGCGGGACCGGCACGGTGCTGGGCGCCGATCTGACGCCGGAGATGCTGGCGGCGGCCGCACGGGCCGGGCGGCACCGCGCCGGACGGCTCCTGCTCACCGACGTGGCGCGGCTGCCGGTGCGCTCGCGGGCGCTGGACGCGGTGTTCGGCGCGGGCCTGATCGCGCATCTGCCCCGGCCGCAGGAGAATCTGCGGGAGCTGGCCCGGGCGGTGCGGCCCGGCGGCAGGCTGGCGCTGTTCCACCCCATCGGCCGGGCCGCGCTCGCCGCCCGGCAGGGCCGCCGGATCACCGAGGACGACCTGCGCGCCGAGCACCGGCTGCGCCCCCTGCTGGCCGGTTCCGGCTGGCGTATGGAGTCGTACACGGACGAGGACACGCGTTTCCTGGCGCTGGCGGTACGCACCGGCTGACGGGGCCCGGGCCGCCCCGTGCGCGCGTACACGGGCCCGGGCGCCGGAACCCCTCGGCAGCCGTAGGGCCTCTTCTGCCCAGGCCCGGGCGACCGTACGTTGGAAGGGTGGCCCGCTCAGCCGTGCGGTCCGCACCGTGCCAGGCAGCAGGGAAGGTGAACCCGGTGTTCAGCAGACTGCGCAGAATCCTCGTGTCGGACGGTGCCGCCGCACCGGCCGTGAATCGTCCCCGGCCGCGGCAGCACAACCTTTTCGAGGCCGCCGCCACCTATGTCTCCGCCTGCGCGGAGGACGACCAGCAGCAGATCGACGAGGCGGCGGGCTGGGTCTCGCCCGAGGCGCTCTCCTTCGGCGTCAACGAGCTGGCCTGCCGGGCGGTGATCGCGCTGGCCCGCGAGCGGGACGAGTCGCCGCGGGCCGTGGCCCGCAGCCTGCTGGGCCTGCCTGCCGCGTAAGGCAGGCATAAGGCCGGCGTGAGGCCGGCGTGAGGCTCGCTTGAGGACCGTGCAAGACTCGCTTGCGGACCGTGTCCTCCCACCTCTCGACGCCCGGGTTACCGACTGGTTAGGGTGCGCCGACAGGCCGCCTGGGCCGGCAGGCAGTCAGGATGAGGAGGTGCCGTGGTTGCGACGGACGACCCCGTGGACGACGACGCGCTGTTCGTGCTGACCGCCGCGCTGCTGACCCCCGCGCGGTTCCCGGCGGTGCTGGGCGACGACTACGCGCAGGCGTGTGCCGCGCTCGGGCTGGAGCCGTACCCCGACGGGTACGGCCTGGTCATGGGCCAGGACGGCACGGGCGCCCGGTGGACGGTGGTGGTGGACGACGTCTCGCTGGTCGCCGTCGCGATCGCGTCCTGGGACTGCGGGATGGCCTACGACCTGTCGCCGGACGAACGTACCGTCGTCTCCGCGCTGCCCGGCTGGCCCATGGCCCTGGCCGTCGCGGCACCGGGCGTACCCGCCCCGCACGACCCGGAACCGGAAGCCGCCGAGGACTCCGGGGCCGCGGCGAGCGCCGTACGACTGCCGCTCTCGCCACCCGACACCACGACATGGGGCCCCGCACAGCGGCGCCTCGGGGCGGACGAGGTCGCGCTCCAATGGGCGTCGTGGCGGGAGCAGTTCGAGGCCGTAGGGAACGCCGAGGAGCCCGCTGATCCCCGCGGCAGCGCCGCCCCCGCGGCCGGTGAAGCACCCGAGGCGGACGAAGAGAGCCCCGAGGCAGCCCCGGCAACCGGGAACGGTGATACGCCGACGCCCTCGCATCCGGGGGTGGTGCGTGCCCTGGCGGAGCTGCGCGCCTACGTGGAACCCGGCACTGCGCCGCCGCTCGGCCGGGTCCGGTCCGGCTTCGCCCCCGACGAGGCGCGGACACTGCGCGCCGACGGCCCCGGCTGGTCCTTCGTGGCCAGGACCGACGACATGGCGTTCGTGCTGCTCGACGAGGAGCCGGGCGAGGTGCTGCCGGTCGGGCGCGGCTCCGAACTGCCGGGGCTGCTCACCGCGCTCGACAGGATCGCCGTACGCCCGGCCTGAGGCCGGTGCGGCACCGGGTCACAGGGGCTTCTGCAAGAACCGGCTGTCCGGATGGTCGCGGTAGACACCGAAGCCCGTGGTCGGCACGTAACCGCTCGACAGGTAGAGCCCGACGGCCTCGGGGAGCACGTCGCCGGTCTCCAGGACCATCCGCACCCGGCCCGCGGCCCGCGCGCTCCCCTCCAGCTCGGTCAGGATCCGTCGGGCCAGCCCGCGCCCGCGCGCCTCGGGGACGACGAACATCCGCTTCACCTCCGCGTCCCCGCCCTCGTACCCCTCGGCCACGGCGTCCTGGGACCGCCAGCCCCCGGAACCGACGGGCGAACCGCCCCGGTACGCGACGAGGAACAGCCCCAGCGGCGGGTCGAAGTACGACGGGTGCAGCAGCGTCGTGTCGTCGTGGCCGAAGCGTTCGCGGTACTCCGCCTGCACCTGGTCGCTGAGCTTGACGGCGTCGGGGTGGTCGAAGGCCACGGTGTTGATCTGCACAGCCGACCAGCCTAGGCGGTCCGCCGACGGAACCGGAAAACGCGTGCGCGGATCGCGCACGCGAGCGGCCGGGAGCGGACCCCCACCCGGCACCCCGCACGGGCCACCTCGCACGGACCGCCTCGCACGAACACCCCGCATGCGGGAGGCCGGGACCGGCTCACTCCGGCTCCCGGACCCCCGCAGTACGCGCTACGGCCCGCCGCTCAGCGGCCCAGCTCCTTGCGGCTGATCCTGCGCAGCCTGCGGCGCTGCGACGGGTCCAGCATCAGATACGCGGCTGTCGGCACACCTATCACCACCAGCAGCGAGAACCAGAATCCGATCAACGGCATCAGAAGAAGGCCAACGGCCACTCCCCCAATGGCGATCTTCGCGCTTGTCGACATCTCGACGCCTCCTTCGCGGCGTGGCCGCTCTCTGCTCACTGAACGCACGCGGTCTTCCGCCAGTTCCACTATGCGCCCGCGCGCAGCGGTTCGCCGACGTCGTGCAGGTGACCGAGCGCCTGGCGGTACGACTCGACCAGTCCGGTCTCGGTGTACGGGACCCCCAGCCTCCGGCAGTGCGCACGCACCAGCGGCTGCGCCAGTCGCAGATGGGGGCGGGGCATGCTGGGGAAGAGGTGGTGCTCGATCTGGTAGTTCAGCCCGCCGAGGAACCAGTCCGTGAGATGGCCGCCGCGGATGTTGCGCGAGGTGAGGACCTGGCGGCGCAGATGGCCCCAGTCCGCGCAGTTCTCCGGGTCCGGCATCTCCATGCCCTTGTGGTTGGGCGCGAAGGCCATCCCGAGGTGCAGCCCGAGGAGCATCTGGTTGATCATCGCGAAGACCACGGCCTGCCCGGCGGTGAGCGTGGTCAGCAGCAGCGTGACGTAGCCGACGACATGGGCCAGGAGCAGCAGGCCCTCCGTCGCCCTGCGCCGGGCCGGCACGCGCTCCTTCCGCGAGAGGACGGCCTGGAAGCCGTAGACCTTGAGGGCGATGCCCTCCAGGGTGGTCAGGGGGAAGAACAGCCAGGCCTGGTGGCGGGTGAGCCAGCCGCGCAGCCCCGAGCGTCCCTCGGTCTGGTGCCGGGTGAAGACGAGGATGTCCGCGGCGACGTCCGGGTCCTTGTCGATGTGGTTGGGGTTGGCGTGATGCCGGTTGTGTTTGTCGTTCCACCATTTCTGGCTCATACCGAGCAGGAGATTGGCGTGCACGAGCTGGATGAGGCGGCTCTTCCTGCGGTCGGCCGTGATCTGGGAGTGCCCGGCGTCATGGGCGACGAATGCCATCCGCGCGGAGACGAGGGACAGCGGCGGCGCCAGAAGCAGTGCCCACCAGGAGGGGCCGACCAGGACGAGTCCGACGACGATCGCGGCCAGCAGGAGGAGGTTGACGGTGATTCCCCGGGTGTACCAGGCGGCGCGACGCTCCAGAAGCCCCTGTTCCCTCACCGTCCTGAGGAGGGGCGCGAAGTCACTGCCGCTCGCACGGGGCGCGCGGGCAGGTATGGGCTCCGCGGCGGGGGCGGCGAGAGGTGCGGCGGCTCGGGGCATGTCGGTCTCCGGTCTGTCGGCCGAGATGGGTACGGGACGGGTACGGGCGGGGACGGGGACGGGGCGGGTACGGAAGGGTTCGCGCGCACCGCGCTCGACCTCATGAAACGTACGGCGGTACGGGATACCCGGACCATGGCGCCACCCTCCGGAACGGGGCGGGGGTCTCCCGGGGGCGGGGGTGGTGCTGAGTACACCCCGACCGCCCGCGGGGTGATTCAGGTCATGGCCGTGACGGCGCCGCGCGACGGCACGGGTGAGGTACTCTCGGCGGCTCCGAACCCGCAGTAGTCAAATTTGAGGAATGCGTCTTCGCTGTGCACAGGCTTCCCGCGGCAACGCTCTCCCGGACCACCGAACTCGCCCGCTGTTCCACCGTCTTCCTCCCCTCGGACCCGCCCCGGGCCGGCCGGATCGCCTACTGGCACGCCGACGGCACGGCGCCGCCGGCCGCTCCCGGCTCGCCGGGGGAACTGGCCGTCGTCGACGCCGGTGGACGCCTCGTCACGGTCACGGCCCTGCTGGTACCCGTCGCCGACGCGCTCCCCGCGCTGACCCGGTGCCGCGCCGCGCCCGGCGCGTCGCCGTCGGCCGCGTTCTGGGGCTCGGCCGCCCTGCTCGCCCTGCAACTCGTCGCCCGCGGACTGCTGCTGCCCGGCCTCACCGCCTCGGACCACGACAGCTGGCGGGCCGGTCCGCTCACCGCACCGGACCTGGAGCGGGTACGGGCGCTCGCGGCGTCGATGCCGCCGGCCGCGCACTCCGTCCCGCTGCACTCCGTCCCCCAGCCCGCCGCATCCGGCGCCGCCGTCTCCGGGGCAGCCGTTTCCGAAGCCACCGCGCGGGAGCCCGGGACGCTTCTGCTCCCCGCCCAGGAAGGGCTGTTGAGGGACTTCCTGGACGCGGTCGCGGACACGCTCCCGCGGACGCCCGCCGCGCCCGTCGTCGCCGGAAGTGCCGCCTTCGCCGCATCCGCCGAGACCGCATCCGCCGACACCACCACCGCATTCGCGTCCGCCACGCCGGAACCGCGCCGCTTTCCCGAACTGCGCGGATGGGCCGCCGATGTGGCCGCCGGGCACGACGCGGGCGTACGGCTCTCGCTCCGTGTGGAACTGTCCGGCCTGCCCGGTCTCATGGCCCCGGACGCTCCGCCCGGTGCCGTCGAGCCGCCGCCGGCCGGCACCGACCCGGCCGCGGGGGCCGGGGCCGTCTTCCGCGCCGTGCTCCAGATGCACAGCGTCAGCGACCCCACTGTCGTCGCCGACGCGGCCGACGTGTGGACCGGCGCCGCGGGTACGGGCTTCGCCCCGCGCGCCCGGATGGACGCCCTGCTCACCCTGCGCCGCGCCGCCCGCGCCTGGCCGGCGCTCGCCCCGCTGCTCTCCGCCGCCGCGCCCGACGCGCTCGACCTCGCGGACGAGGAGGTCGCCGAGTTGCTGGGAGCGGCGTCGGAGGCGCTCGCCCAGGCCGGCGTCGAGGTCCACTG
Source organism: Streptomyces sp. NPDC056987 (assembly GCF_042673865.1). Classification (NCBI taxonomy): domain Bacteria; kingdom Bacillati; phylum Actinomycetota; class Actinomycetes; order Kitasatosporales; family Streptomycetaceae; genus Streptomyces; species Streptomyces sp. NPDC056987. The sequence continues at coordinate 32,546 of NZ_JBHURV010000047.1, read as the reverse complement.
GCCCAGAGAACTGGCCCGGTCCCTGACGGCGCACGCCGTGATCGGACCGTACGGCGGGACCGACGGACCCGACGGAACCGACGGCAACGACGGACCGGGCCCGGACGGGCTCGCGGGCGGCGCGCTGCCCTCCTTTCTCTCCGCCGACGCCCTGCTCGCCTTCGACTGGCACTTCGCGCTGGGCGACCGGCGGATCGACCGGGCCGATCTCGACCGCCTCGCCGAGGCGAGCCGCCCCCTCGTGCGGCTGCGCGACCAGTGGGTGCTCGTCGACCCGGCGGAGGTCAGGCGCGCCCGGGAGAGCCAGGACCGTAAGCTCACCCCGGTCGACGCGCTCGAAGCCGTCCTGACCGGCTCCACGGAGGTCGCGGGCCGCCGGATCGAGGTGCGGGCGGCGGGATGGCTCGCCGCGCTCCGCGACCGGATCGCCGACCCGGCCGCGGCGGAGCCCGCGATCGGCCAGCCCGCGGCGCTCGCCGCGACCCTGCGCGACTACCAGGTGCGCGGGCTCGACTGGCTGCACCGGATGACCTCACTCGGTCTCGGCGGCTGTCTCGCCGACGACATGGGCCTCGGCAAGACCATCACCCTCATCGCGCTCCATCTGCACCGGCAGACCGACCCGGCGGCCGCCGGCCCCACCCTGGTCGTCTGTCCGGCCTCGCTGATGGGCAACTGGCAGCGTGAGATCGAACGGTTCGCGCCCGGCACCCCCGTACGCCGCTTCCACGGCGCCGCCCGCGCGCTGGACGGCCTGGCGGACGGGGAGTTCGTCCTCACGACGTACGGCACGATGCGGCTGGACGCCGAGCGGCTCGCCGGGACGGACTGGGGGCTGGTCGTCGCCGACGAGGCGCAGCACGTCAAGAACCCGTACTCGGCCACCGCCAAGCAGCTCCGCGTTCTCGGGGGCCGGGCCAGGGTCGCGCTCTCCGGCACCCCCGTGGAGAACAACCTCTCCGAGCTGTGGGCGATCCTCGACTGGACGACCCCCGGACTCCTCGGCCGCCTCGGCACCTTCCGTACCCGCTACGCGCACTCCGTGGAGCGCGGCGACGATCCGGCGGCGGCCGAGCGGCTGGCGGCGCTGGTCCGCCCGTTCCTGCTGCGCCGCCGCAAGTCCGACCCGGGCATCGCGCCCGAGCTGCCGCCCAAGACCGAGACGGACCGGGCGGTCTCCCTGACGGCGGAGCAGACCGGACTGTACGAAGCGGTGGTACGGGAGACCCTCGCGGCGATCTCGGCGGCGGACGGCATGGAGCGGCGCGGAATGATCGTCGCCCTGCTGACCTCGCTCAAACAGATCTGCAACCACCCCGCGCAGTATCTGAAGGAGGAACGGCCGCGCCTCGCGGACCGCTCCGGAAAGCTGGAGCTGCTGGACGAACTCCTCGACACGATCCTGGCGGAGGGCGCGAGCGTCCTGGTCTTCACCCAGTACGTGCGGATGGCGCGGCTGCTGGAGTCCCATCTCGCGGCGCGCGGCGTGCCGACGCAGTTCCTGCACGGCGGAACCCCCGTCCCGGAGCGCGAGGCGATGGTGGACCGCTTCCAGAACGGTGAGGTACCGGTGTTCCTGCTGTCGCTGAAGGCGGCGGGCACCGGGCTCAACCTGACCCGCGCCGAACATGTCGTGCACTACGACCGCTGGTGGAACCCGGCCGTCGAGGCGCAGGCGACGGACCGCGCGTACCGGATCGGCCAGCACCGGCCGGTACAGGTCCACCGGATGATCACCGAGGGCACCATCGAGGACCGCATCGCGGAGCTGCTGGCCCGCAAGCAGCGGCTGGCCGACGCGGTGCTGGGCGCCGGCGAGGCCGCGCTGACCGAACTGACCGACGCCGAACTGGCGGACCTGGTGGAGCTGCGAGGGAGCGCCCGATGAGCAACGGTACGGAACCGGACGGCACCGAGCGGACGTTCGCCGCGCTGCCACCGGCCCGTGGCCGCGGTTTCGCGGCGACGTGGTGGGGCCGGGCCTGGCTGAAGGCGCTGGAGGACACGGCGCTCGACGGCCAACAGCTCAAGAAAGGGCGGCGGACGGCCCGCGAGGGCGCGGTCGGCGCGGTCTCCGTACGGCCCGGCCGGATCACCGCGGTCGTCCAGGACCGGGACGGCACCGCACAGCGCAGCGATGTCCTGCTGCAGCGGCTGAGCGACGAGGAGTGGGACCGCTTCCTGGACATGGCGGTCGACCGGGCCGGTCATATCGCGGCGCTGCTGGACCGGGAGATGCCACCGCACCTGGTGGAGGACGCGGCGGACGTCGGGATCGAGCTGCTGCCCGGTATCGGCGACCTGGATCCGGAGTGCGGCTGTGAGGCGTGGGACCACTGCCCGCACTCCGCGGCGCTCTGCTATCAGATGGCGAGACTGCTGGACCAGGATCCGTTCCTGCTGTTGCTGCTGCGCGGCAGGAGCGAGCGGGGGCTGCTGGACGAACTCCAGGTACGGAGTGCGGCGCGGGCCGCGCGGACGCGCCGGCGCGCCGAGGACGACGGCGCGGACCGTGCGGAGGGGCCGGCCTCCGTCGGGCGCGGCGGTCCGGGCCGGCCCGGCGGTCCCGACGGCGTCCGCGCGGTCGCGGCCTTCGCCGCGGCCGGCCTCGTCCCTCCGCCGCCCGCTCCCCCGGAACCGCCGGACGGGCCCGGGCGGCCGCCGGCGCTCGACACGGAGGCCGCGCCGCCCGCCGGGATCGACGCCGGTGCGCTGGAGTTCCTGGCCGCCGACGCGGCGGCGCGGGCCCTGCGGCTGCTCGCCGGGGCGCTGGAGCCGGACCACCACCTCGCGCCGTACGAGACGGAGCCGGCCGCCGGCCAGGACGGGGTACGGCTCGCCGCCGCGAGCGGTGGCGAGCGGTTCGCGGCGCGGCTGGCCACCGGCACCGGCCGGACGCGGGCGGAGCTGGACCTCGCCGTACGGGCCTGGCGGTACGGCGGCGCCGCCGCCCTCGCCGTACTGGAGGAGGAGTGGACCCCGGAGCCCGAGGCGCTGGCGCGGGCCGTGGCGGCACTCGACACGGCGTGGGAGGACGGGGAGCGGCCGGGGCTGCGCTCCGTCGGCCAGGGCCGGTGGACCGTGCCGGGCGCGGGGGTCCAGCTGCGGTACGGACGGGACGGGCGCTGGTGGCCGTACCGCAAGGAGCGGTCCCGCTGGGCGCCGGTGGGACCGGCGGACCACGATCCGGCGGCGGCGCTGGCGGAGGCGTTCGCACCGGAAGCTGCCGAGCCGCCGCCGTCCAGGACCCCTGGCGCCTGAGGCGAGGGCCACGCACGGACGAGGGGAACACGGGCGCTGGAGGGGAACTCCTCGCCCGCGCAGGGCGCTTGCCGCGCCGGGCCACCGGGGTCACCATGGTCACGTCCGGTGGAATCCGACCGGGGAGGCCGCGATGTCCGACACCTGGGTGGCGCTGGAAGCCGGCGCCGACCCGGCCGAGCGCCGTGGCGCGCTGCGCAGGGCATACGAGTCGTTCGCGACCGCGGGCCGGGTGGACCGGCCCGTACGGTCCGTGGTGGCGGCCTCCTGGCGGCGGTCGGCGCGGGCCCGGGTCAGCCCGGAGGGCACGGCGGCCGTCGAACTGTCCGACGACGAGCTGGCCGCGTACCGGGACGGACATCCGCTCGCCCGGGTGATGCCGGTCATTCGCGAGTTGACGGGTGAGTACGCCCTGGACGGCGAGCATCTGATGGCGGTGTGCGACGCGTACGGCCGGCTGCTCTGGGTCGAGGGCCACTCTACGACGCGGCGGCTGGCGGGCCGGATGAACTTCGTCCCCGGCGCGCGCTGGGCGGAGGCGGTGACCGGTACGAACGCCCCGGGCACGGCGCTCGCCGTCGACCGCCCGGTGCAGGTCTTCACGGCCGAGCACTTCCAGCGTCCCGTGCACCCGTGGACCTGCGCGGCGGCGCCCGTCCACGACCCGTACAGCGGGCGGCTGCTGGGCGCGGTCGACATCACCGGCGGCGACCGGCTGGCCCATCCGCACAGCCTGGCGTTCGTCGGCGCGGTCGCGCGGGCCGCGGAGTCGCAACTGGCGCTGGCCGCGCCGCCGCCCGCCGCCGACTCCGTACGGCTTTCCTCGCTGGGCCGGGACGAAGCGCTGCTCGTGGCCGGCGGCCGGAAGATCCGGCTCAGCCGGCGGCACAGCGAGATCCTGACGCTCCTCGGGCACCGCCCGGAGGGCGTCGCCGGGGACGAGATGCTGGTGGAGCTGTACGAGGACGAGTCGGTCACCCCGGTCACCCTGCGCGCCGAGCTCTCCCGGCTGCGCGCACTGCTCGGCCCGGGGATGCTGCGCTCCCGCCCCTACCGGCTGGCGGCGCGGGTCGACGCGGACTTCGACACGGTGACCCGGCGGCTGGCCTCGGGTGCGGTGACCGCCGCGATGAGCGCGTACGCCGGGCCGCTGCTGCCCGCGTCGCGGGCGCCCTCGGTCGTACGGCTGCGGGAGCGGCTGGCCGGCCAGGTGCGGGCCGCGCTGATCGCCCGCGGTGACCCGGGGCTGCTGGCGGACTGGGCGTACAGCCCCTGGGGCGAGGACGACCTGCCCGTATGGCGGGCGCTGGCCGCCGCGCTCCCCGTACCGCAGCGCCCCGCGGCCCAGGCGCGCGTCCGCGAACTCGACGCGTGGCAGCGCGCTTGACGCGTCGACGGCGCGCCTGACGCGTGGCAGCGCACTCGACGTGGCAGCGCCGCACTCGACGCATGGAAGCGCGCTCGATGCCACGGCCGCGCCTGACGCGTCGAAGGCGCGCCTGACGGCAGACACCCGGCCCGCCCGACGCCGCGTCGGAGTCCCGGGGCCCTCCCGGAGCCGCCTCGGAGCCCTCCCGGGGCCTGCCGCGAGCCGGCCCGCCACCGCGCCACCGCCCTGCCGCGCCCGCAGGCGAAACCGGGCGTATCTCCTTACTGTCGGTGGAGAGAGTGCCCCCACGCGTGGCCGACCGGACCCGCCGGACCGCCCCGGGCGCCTCACCGGAACCGGAGGAGCCCGCATGCCGGAGCTGTTCATCGGCGGCACCTGGACCGCGGCCGTCGGCGGGCAGGTGCGGGAGATCCGCTGCCCCGCGGACGGCACCCTGGTCGGCACGGTCGATGAGGCCGGGCCGCCGGACACCGCCGCCGCCATCGCGGCCGCCCGGGACGCCTTCGACCGCGGCCCCTGGCCCACCACCCCGGCCGCCGAGCGCGGCTCACTGCTGCTGCGCGTCGCGGATCTCCTCGAACGCGACAAGGCGGCGCTCGCCCGAGCCGAGTCCCTGGACACCGGGAAGCGGCTGGTGGAGAGCGCGTACGACATGGACGACATCGCCAAGTGCTTCCGCTACTTCGGCCATCTGACGGCCGCGGGCGGCACGGACCGGGTGGTGGACACCGGTGATCCGGCGGTGGACAGCCGGGTGGTGCACGAGCCGGTCGGTGTGTGCGCGCTGATCACACCGTGGAACTATCCGCTGCTCCAGACCTCCTGGAAGGTCGCCCCCGCGCTCGGCGCCGGCAACACCTTCGTCCTCAAGCCCAGCGAACTCACCCCGCACACCGCCGTCCTGCTGATGCGGCTGCTGGCCGAGGCCGGACTGCCCGACGGGGCCGCCAACCTGGTCCTGGGCGCCGGACCGACCGCGGGCGGACCGCTCAGCACGGATCCGCGGGTCGACATGGTGTCGTTCACCGGCGGTCTGGTGACCGGACGGCACATCATGGCCGCCGCGGCGGCGACCGTGAAGAAGATCGCCCTGGAGCTGGGCGGCAAGAACCCCAACATCGTCTTCGCCGACGCCGACTACGAGGCGGCCGTCGACTACGCGCTGACGGCGATCTTCCTCCACTCGGGCCAGGTCTGCTCGGCGGGGGCACGGCTGCTGGTCCAGGAGGAGTTGCACGACAGGTTCGTGACGGACCTGGTGGAGCGGGCGCGGGCGATCCCGATGGGCGGCCCGTTCGACGAACACGCCCGTACGGGACCCCTGATCTCCGCCGCACACCGCGCCAAGGTCGAGGCGTACGTGGCGGCCGGGCTCGCCGACGGCGCGGTGCTGCGCTGCGGTGGCGCCCGCCCCGACGACCCTGCGCTGCGCGACGGCTTCTTCTACCTGCCGACCGTGCTGGACGAGTGCGCGCCGGGCATGTCGGTGGTCCGCGACGAGTCGTTCGGCCCCGTGCTCACCGTCGAGCGGTTCCGAGACGAGGAGGAGGCGGTCGCGCTCGCCAACGACACCGTGTACGGGCTGGCCGGAGCGGTCTGGTCGCGGGACGTGGGCCGGGCGCACCGAGTGGCGTCGCGGCTGCGCGCCGGCACCGTATGGATCAACGACTTCCAGCCGTACGTGCCGCAGGCGGAATGGGGCGGTATGAAGCAGTCCGGTTTCGGCCGTGAGCTGGGCCCGGCTGGGCTGGCCGAGTACCAGGAGGCCAAGCACGTCTGGCGCAATCTCTCCCCGAAGCCCCTGGGATGGTTCGAATGAGCGACGGGCCGGGGCAGGAGCCGGCGGATCCCGCGCTAGGGGCGCGTACGGCCGGCGAGAACCAGAGCCAGGACGACGACTCGCTCAAGGCGTTCGGCTACCGGCCGGAACTGAAGCGCACGCTGGGCAACTTCCACACCTTCGCGGCCGGGATCAGCTACATCTCGATCCTGACGGGAACGTTCCAGCTCTTCTACTTCGGGGTCAAGTTCGCCGGTCCCGGCTACTGGTGGTCGTGGCCGATGGTCTTCCTCGGCCAGCTCATGGTGGCGCTGTGCTTCTGCGAGCTGGCCGCCCGCTACCCGGTCGCCGGCTCGATCTACAACTGGTCGAAGAAGCTCGGCGGCCCGCATCTGGGCTGGCTGGGCGGGTGGATGATGACGACGGCCACGATGGTCTCGCTCGCCGCGGTGGCCCTCGCGTACCAGATCACACTGCCGCAGATCTCCAGTGTGTTCCAGGTCGTCGGGAACGGCACCGGGCCGACCGACGCGGCGGCCAACGCCGTGCTGCTCGGCACCGTCCTGATCGTCTTCACCACACTCGTCAACGCCTTCGGCGTCAAGCTGATGGCGCAGATCAACTCGGCCGGGGTGATGATCGAGCTGATCGCCGCCATCGTCCTGATCGGCTTGCTGGCGGCGCACATCACCCGGGGCCCCGGCGCGATCGTGCAGACCGACAGCTACGGCGCGGGCGAGTCGCTCGGCTACCTCGGCGCCTTCCTGACCGCCTCGCTCGCCTCCGCGTACGTGATGTACGGGTTCGACACGGCGTCGTCGCTGGGCGAGGAGTCGCTCAACCCCAGCCGCAACGCGCCGCGGGCGATCCTGCGGGCGCTGATCGCGTCGTTCCTCATCGGCGGGCTGATCCTGCTGTTCGCGCTGCTGTCCGTGCCGGATCTCCAGTCCCCGAGCCTGTCGGTGGACGGGCTGCAGTACGTGGTGCTCTCCACGCTCGGCCCCACCGTCGGGCAGATCGTGCTGTGGTGTGTGGTCGTCGCCATCACGGTGTGCGCGCTGGCGGTGCACGCGGCCGGTATCCGGCTGGCGTTCGCGATGGCCCGGGACAACGGCCTGCCGGCGTCCCCGTGGATCGCCCGGGTCAGCCCGCGGTTCGGGACGCCGGTGGTACCCGCCGTCTTCATCGGGATCGTCGCCGTCGTCATCCTGGTGATCAACATCGATCAGCCGCAGATCTTCTCGGTGATCACCAGCATCGCGATCATCATGATCTACCTGGCCTATCTGATGGTCACCGCACCCATGCTGGTCCGCCGGCTGCGCGGGAGGTGGCGGCCCGCCGAGGGCCACTTCTCGCTCGGCAGGTTCGGGCTGCCGGTCAATGTCCTCGCCGTGCTGTGGGGTGCCGCCATGTCGCTCAACCTGGCCTGGCCCCGGCCGGAGGTGTACAACGCGACCGGTCCGCACCACTGGTACCTGCAGTGGGGCGCGTTCCTCTTCGTCGGCGTCGTCGCGATCGGCGGCTTCACCTACTACTGGTTCGTCCAGCGCAAGCACACCGGCGTACTGGAAGCACACCGGTCTCCCTGCCCCTGAAGCACACCGGTCTCCTGACCTGATGGCCCCTGTCCCTCCCCGAGCCTGGAGCAGCGATGTCCCCGGAGAACACCGCGCACCCGTACGACTATGTGGTGGTCGGCGGCGGTACGGCGGGAGCCGTCGTCGCCGCCCGGCTCACCGAGGACCCGGACGTGACCGTCTGCGTCATCGAGGCCGGCCCCTCGGACGTCGGTGACGAGAGCGTCCTGCGGCTCGACCGGTGGATGGCGCTGCTGGAGTCCGGTTACGACTGGGACTATCCGGTCGAGCCGCAGGAGAACGGCAACAGCTTCCTGCGGCACGCCCGCGCCAAGGTCCTCGGCGGCTGCTCCTCGCACAACTCGTGCATCGCCTTCTGGGCGCCCGCCGAGGACCTCGACGAGTGGGGGGCGCTGGGCTGCACGGGATGGAGCGCGGCGGAGTGCTTCCCGCTGTACCGGCGGCTGGAGACCAACGACGCGCCCGGTGACCACCACGGCCGCTCCGGCCCGGTCACCATCCGCACCGTCCCGCCGGACGACCCGTGCGGCAGCGCCCTGCTGGAGGCGTGCGCGGCGGCGGGCATCCCCGTCACACCGTTCAACACGGGTACCACGGTGGTACGCGGCGCGCACTGGTTCCAGATCAACGCGCGGGAGGACGGTACGCGGTCCTCGGCGTCGGTGTCGTATCTGCACCCCCTGATCGGCAGACGGCCGAACCTGGAGATCAGGACCGGGCTCACCGCCCAGCGGCTGACGTTCGGCGAGGACCGGCGGTGCACGGGCGTCGAGTACCTGGAGCCCGACACGGTCCACACCGGCGCGGTCACCGCGCGGCGCGAGGTGATCGTGTGCTGCGGGGCGATCGACTCGCCGAAGCTGCTGATGCTGTCCGGCATCGGCCCTGCCGAGCATCTGCGCGACACCGGCGTGGACGTACGGGTGGACTCCCCCGGCGTCGGCTCGCACCTCCAGGACCATCCGGAGGGCGTGATCATGTGGGAGGCGAAGCGGCCCATGGTCACCTCGTCCACCCAGTGGTGGGAGATCGGCATCTTCGCCGACACCGAACCGGGTCTCGACCGGCCGGACCTGATGTTCCACTACGGCTCCGTGCCGTTCGACATGAACACGTTCCGGCGCGGCTATCCGACCTCGGAGAACGCCTTCTGCCTCACCCCGAACGTGACCAGGGCGCGCTCCCGGGGCACGGTCCGGCTCCGTACCCGCGACTTCCGGGACAAGCCCGAGGTGGACCCGCGCTACTTCACGCACGAGCACGACATCCGGGTGATGACGCACGGGCTCCGTCTCGCCCGGGAGATCACCGCCCGGCCGCCGATGGCCGACTGGACCGGCGCCGAACTGGCGCCGGGGCCGGGCGCGCGCTCCGACGAGGAGTTGTTCGCGTACATCCGCGACACCCACAACACGGTCTACCACCCGGCGGGCACGGTCCGGATAGGCCCGCCGGGCGACCCGGACTCGCCGCTCGATCCGTGGCTGCGGGTCAAGGGGGTGAGCGGGCTGCGGGTGGCGGACGCCTCCGTGATGCCCTTCCTCACGGCCGTCAATCCGTGTATCACCACGATGATGATCGGCGAGAAGTGCGCAGACATGATCAAGAGCGGCCAAACCGCCCCCGGCTGACCCCGGCTGCGGCAACCTGTTTGCAACGTACGAGTCCCTAGCGTGCGGCTGGGCGTCGTCCAACGGCGGGCGGCGCCGGAGAACCGGGAGGCCACAGAGATGACCCGTTACGCAGCGCCCGGCACCGAGGGCGCCATCGTCTCGTACGAGTCCCGCTACGACCACTGGATCGGTGGCGCGTACGTCCCGCCGGCCCGTGGCCAGTACTTCGAGAACCCCAGCCCGGTCAACGGCCGCCCGTTCACCGAGATCGCCCGCGGCACCGCCGACGACGTGGAACGCGCCCTGGACGCGGCGCACGGCGCGGCCCCCGGCTGGGCCAGGACCTCGGCGGCGGAGCGGGCCGGCGTGCTGAACCGGATCGCCGACCGGATGGAGGCCCATCTGGAGGAGCTGGCGGTCGCGGAGAGCTGGGAGAACGGCAAGCCGGTACGGGAGACGCTCGCCGCGGACATCCCGCTCGCGATCGACCACTTCCGTTACTTCGCGGGGGCGTTGCGCGGCCAGGAGGGCACCCTCAGCGAACTCGACGACGACACGGTCGCGTACCACTTCCACGAGCCGCTCGGTGTGGTGGCGCAGATCATCCCGTGGAACTTCCCGATCCTCATGGCGACATGGAAGCTGGCACCGGCGCTGGCCGCGGGGAACGCCGTGGTGATCAAACCGGCCGAGCAGACCCCGGCCTCGATCCACCTCTGGATGAGTCTGGTCGCCGATCTGCTGCCGCCGGGTGTCGTCAACATCGTCAACGGCTTCGGGGTCGAGGCGGGCAAGCCCCTGGCGTCCAGCCCGCGCGTGGCGAAGGTCGCGTTCACCGGGGAGACCACGACGGGCCGGCTGATCATGCAGTACGCCTCGGAGAACATCAAGCCGGTCACCCTGGAGCTCGGCGGCAAGAGCCCGAACCTCTTCTTCGACGATGTCTGGGCCGCCGACGACGACTTCCGCGACAAGGCGCTGGAAGGCTTCACGATGTTCGCCCTGAACCAGGGCGAGGTGTGCACCTGCCCCTCGCGGGCCCTGATCCAGGACGGGCACTACCACGAGTTCCTCGCGGCGGGTGTGGCCCGTACGGAGGCGATCGTGCCGGGCCATCCGCTGGACACGGACACGATGATCGGCGCCCAGGCGTCCAACGACCAGTTGGAGAAGATCCTCTCGTACCTGGACATCGGCCGCCAGGAGGGCGCGAAGGTCCTGACGGGCGGGGACCGGATCGAGTACGACGGCGAGCTGGCCGGCGGCTACTACGTCCAGCCCACGATCTTCGAGGGCCACAACCGCATGCGGATCTTCCAGGAGGAGATCTTCGGCCCCGTCCTCGCGGTGACGTCGTTCAGCGACTTCGACGACGCGATCAAAACGGCGAACGACACCCTGTACGGGCTCGGCGCGGGCGTCTGGACCCGGGACATGAACACGGCGTACCGCGCGGGCCGTTCGATCCAGGCGGGCCGCGTCTGGACGAACTGCTACCACGCGTATCCGGCCCACGCGGCCTTCGGCGGCTACAAGCAGTCGGGCATCGGCCGTGAGAACCACCGGATGATGCTGGACCACTACCAGCAGACGAAGAACCTCTTGGTCTCGTACTCGCCGAAGAAGCTGGGCCTCTTCTAAGGGCGGGAAAAGGGCGCCTGAACAGGGCAGTTGCCCGTCAGGCGCCCCTCTCAACGCACATCTAAGCCACGAGTCGAAACGCGCCCTTACTCCCGATATCTCCCACCTGTATCCCAGACCTGACCAGCAGTTCCGGGGCATTTCCGGGCCAAGGCTTCGCCAAGGCGCTCTCCGCTTCGTCATCGTCCGTGGCCTCCTCCCATCGCCGCATGGAATTTTCGATCAGGGTGTTGGCGTGGTTCCGCGCTTCAGCCAGGAACTTGGCGTAGTAGCGGAAGAGGACCTGGATGCTCTGCCCGGCCCGGCGCGCACACTCTGCGGGGTCGACGCCGGAAGCCGACCAGAATGAGATGCCGGCGTGGCGCAGGTCGTATGGACGCTTCGCCAGGTTAAGAGCGTGCTCGTCAAGCGTTAGAGCAGCCTCACGCGCTCGCCCCCAGGTGATGCCGTACGCCGAGGCGTCGATGTAGTTCCCCTCTGCGTTGTGGAACAGGCGTCCGTCGGGTGCAACACCGAAACTTCGTATGTGCTCGCGCAGCATGCGAACGAGCACTGGCGGAATCGGCACCGGACGTGTCGCCTTGGCTGCCCGCCGTTTCAGGGAGTGGATCTCGTGGACGGCGCCGTCATCCGTCCACTCCTTACCGGCAGTCACGACGCCGCCCTTCAGGTTCAGAAGGCCCCAGCCGCTCGCCGGCAGACGGCACTGGGATTTTCGGCGATGGATCACTTCGGCTGGGCGCATGGCGGCGTAATACATGCAGCCGAAGAAGGCGTACAGGTGGGGGCCACGGCCCGGCAGACCCCTTACTGCGGCAAGCAATCAGGCAATCTGAGCAGGGTTCGGCACGCAGTCGGGATCGACTTCATCGGCAGCTTCCGGCGCCCTCCAGCGAAGGCCGCTCAGTGGATTCTGCGCGAAGTATCCGCGTTCAACGGCTACACCAAACACCTCGTTGACCGCAGCCTTCTTTCGCTTCACGGTTTTCGCGGCAGCGGCCTGCCCATCGACCTTCCGACAGAGCGCGTCGAAGCCACGCCGCAGCACATCGGGATCATCCAGCTCACCTACAGGCAGCGAGTGGCGCTGTAGCCAGTCCAATGCTGCCTGCCACTCTTCTGACGCATCGGACTTCCAAGCGTTCTTGTTGAAGGCCCAGGAGTAGAGCGCTCGCCGCAGCACGCGGGGCTCTCGACAGCTGGCTCCTGGCTCCACGAAGGCCGGCGTGATGGTCGCCAAGGCATCTGCCAGCGTGCGTCGCGTGTTCCCTGGTGTTCGGTCCCACCGTTGCTCGATGTACTCCCGGGCCAGGACGTACCATGTGGTCCGCTGCTTCAGGGCCCGAAGTTCGGAGGCGGGCAGACCCGTCCGGGAATCGAAGGGTTCGCCGTCCCGAGCGGCGGTCATGAGCTTGGCGCGACGGCTCTCCGCCAGCCCCTTGGTGAGGAAGGACTCTGACTTTTCACGCCCGTTGACCGTCCAACGGACCTCAAATCCCTTGCGGCGGTCGGGCCGCTCACGAATGTCCCAGAACCGGACCCTGTAACTCATCGCCATTCAGGCGTATTCCTTTCGCACGCCTCCCACCACGCATCCAAGTCAGCGCGGCGGCAGCGCAGTTCACCATTGGGTAGCTTGATCATTCGGGGTGCCTGGCCGCGAGCACGCAGGCGATAGAAGGCCGATTGGCTCATCCGGATTTCCACTAGAACCTCGGCGAGCTTGAGCGCAGGTGGACGAGCCATTGATGTTTCCTCGGGATTCCGGATTTGTCGGCAGCCCAAAGCGGCAGCGCCGCAACTTGCACCCACTCCGTCACTGCTGATGGGCAGGCTCTGCCAGTTGCGAGGGGGAGGGCGCCGACATGAAGGTCTGTAGTGTCCGAAGGGCTCCACCGCCAAGCGCAGCCGCTGCGAACACCCTCAATGGTCGTCACGATCGCCGGTTTGGCTAACCGGCGATCGTGGTCTATGTTGTGCGCCGCATCAGATGAATCCGACAGCTCCTCGGGCTGGCCATAGTCCGGACGCCAGCCGGTTTGAGCGCAGAGCTGGGGTCGCACCGTCCGCAACGAGCACCACCAGTCCGTCATCGGTCCGCCGGTCAAGATTCCCCACCACGACACGCTCAGGAACTCTGATGGCACGCATTACATGCCGAGTTGCAGCTCCGGGGGGGGCGCCGCAGCATGTGCGAGGACGGCCCTATCGCGGCGATAGCCGCGTAGCAGCAGATCCTTGCTGAAGAGGCCGGCAGCGCAGACAAACAAGGGCAGCCCGGTGGACACGACTCCGTAGTACTTGTGACCGAACCAATCGTTCAGTGCGCCGAACGCAAAGAGGACAGGGGAAGTGAAGCCGGTGGAGGGAACAGCGGAATCCAACAGACCATCCTCCTAAGAAGTCATCTCATTTGGCTGGGTAGGCTGTCAGTCGTGGCGAGGATCGTTGAGCGGCTGGTGCCGGATGAGCTGTGGGAGCTGTTCCAGCGGGTGGTTCCGGAGGCGCCAACGCGGCCTCAGGGCGGGGGCCGGCGTCGGCACGGTGACCGCGAAGTGCTGGCCGCGATCGTCTTCGTGGCAACCTCGGGCTGCACGTGGCAGCAATTGCCGACTGCGGTGTTCGGGCCGTCCGGCGCGACGGCTCACCGGCGTTTCACCGAGTGGTCGAAGGCCCGGGTGTGGGCCAGGCTCCACCGCTTGGTACTCGACGAACTCGGATCCCGCGGCGAGTTGGACTGGTCGCGGTGCGCGATCGACTCGGTGAACATGAGGGCGATGAAAAGGGGGAGCTGACAGGTCCGAATCCTGTAGACCGGGGTAAGTACGGGTCGAAGATCCACCTGATCACCGAGCGCGCCGGTCTGCCCTTGTCAGTCGGTATATCCGGTGCGAACCTGCACGACAGTCAGGGCCTGGAGCCGCTCGTGCGGGGTATCCCACCGATCCGCTCGCGATGCGGGCCGCGCCGCCGCAAGCCCGCAAGCTGCACGGCGACAAGGGGTACGACTACCGCCACCTGCGGCAATGGCTCCGTGCGCGGGGTATCACGCACCGCCTGGCCCGACGCGGCATCGAGTCCTCGGCCCGCCTGGGCCGTCACCGCTGGGTCGTAGAGCGGTCCGTGGCGTGGCTCGCCGGCTGCCGCAGACTCCACCGCCGCTACGAACGCAAAGCCGAACACTTCCTCGCCTTCGCCGCCATCGCCTGCACCCTCATCTGCTACCGCCGACTCACCAAATGAGATGACTTCTTATAGACCAGGTTCGCCACCGAAGGGCCCCTTCCGTACAGAGGATCGGACCCTATCTGTCATCAAACCCTGTCAGCAATCACCATCGGATCTGATTGGATACGAACCGCCGCGAACCCCCGGATTGCACGGGTCCATTGGACACGTCGACCACCTGTCGTTTGACGACATGTTGGCTGGTTGCGGCCGAAGGGTGAGGGAGGTGTGAACCGGCGTTCGTGGCCCCCCGTAGTACCTGTTAGACCGGCTGCGCCTGCTACCGACGGCCGACTTCACTCCAGGGAAACGGGAGGCCGAGCAGTGCAGCGACAAGAGTGGCGCCGCCGTGGTGAGGGCAGTCGCGGGGAGGGCCCTGAGTCATGCCCCTGGAACAGCACAAGCGTCAGTCGGGTCAGCTTTGCAGACCGAAGGAATGGATCGGGGAGTTCGGCTTGAAGCCGATACGCGGGTAGACGGGCGCCCCGGCAACGGTCGCGTGCAGGGTGGCACGCGTCAGCCCTGTGGCCCGGAAGCCCTCGTGTAGTGCCTTACGGGTGACTGCTTCACCATAGCCCCTGCGCTGCCATTCCGGTTCCGTGGCAACCAGTACGACAAAGAGGCGGCCGTCTGCGGCGACGGTGCCGGCGCATGCCACGGGGAGGTCGCCGCGCATGGCCAGGTAGGCATGCACCTCGCTCTTCCAGAGCGCGGAGCCGACAAGTCCGTCGCGGCCATCCTCAAGAGGAAAGCCGTAGCCGCGTGAGTTGATGTCCGCGTACGCCTGCAGCTGTGCGTCGGTGGACACCCGCACAAACGTCAGGTCCGGGTGAACAGGATCAGGGATCGGAAGGATGTCGCCGGCCATACCGGTGCCGGTGAAGTAGTACTGCAAGCCTGCCTGCTTGGCGGTTTCCTCCAGGGTGGAGCGGGCCCCCTCGTCGAGCAGGTCTTCGAAGAGCCACAGAAAGCCCGGGCGCTTCTTCGTCCGCATGATGTCTGCTGTCTGGGTCAGACGATGCCGAAGGAGCTTCTCATCGGCGCCCACATCGGTCAGAGTGATGGCGTTCCAGAGCGCGAACCGGCTGTCTGCCCACCGGACAGCGATGCCGGGAAGGTCACGCACGTCCGCATCCGCATCCCGGTCGAGCAGCATCGCCCGCCATGCCACGGCAAGCTGCTCCATCGACTCGATAGATTCCGCAAGGTCTGTCATCGTGTCTCCTCACATTGCTGTGAATCTCATGCGACATGATATTTCGCCACGTGGGGTCAGCGGGGGTCTTTGTTTCTATTCATCTGCCGAGGTCTCTCGTAGTCCGCCGGGCAGGGGCCCGTCGACGTGCTGTTTCCGCATGAGACGGGGGATGTCAGAGCTGGTGAGGGGCGTCGGTGATGTCGTTGTCTGGTCATGCTGATTGATGTGGCGCCGGAGACGCCGCGGGTGCTGTCCCGTTGGCTGAGTGGGTGGGGTGATCTTCTGGTTGATCGTGCCGGAGGGGGATCGTCCGTGGTGAGTGAGGTTTTCTGAGTGAAGATCACTTCCAGTGGTAGTTGAGGACGAGGGCGGCGCGGGCTATGTCGCCGATGCGGCAGGGGTTCAGGGTGATTCGCTTCAGCGTGCGCCAGCGTTCCCTGAGTTCGGCGACGGTGCGCTCACCGAGGGTGCGAAGTCTCTGACCAGAGCGTTCGTGGTGCGGGTATCGCTGTCGAGGGCTCGTTCCGATTTTCCTTTCGGGCGGCGGACCGGGACATGGATGCCGATGCCGGCGCCGATGTAGCCCTTGTCGGCCAGAGTTGGCAGGCCGTCGGCGGCCGCCTTGTACAGCGCGGGCAGAACGTGCAGCCGGGCAACGGTGATGTCCGGGGTGGGGCCCGGCTCGGCATCGGAGACCCACAGCGGGGTGCCGTCCGGGGCGGACAGGAACTGGACGTTGCCGCCGAAATTCTTGTGTTTCTGGCTGAACCACAGGTCGTTGCCGTTGCCCCGGGTGCCGGTGACGCGGTCGCTCTCGATGAGCATGCCGTCGAGGATCACGTGGGCTCATCCCCAAGCCCGGTGGTCAGGCGCCGGTAGTCGTCGTCGAGTTCGCGGCACCAGCGGTCCAGGTCGACGCCCGGTTTTTCGGACAGGCCGAGGCTGCGGCACACTCGGGTGCGGGCGTTTTCCCAGGCATCGTCCTGGAGCAGGGCTTTGCGGGGGTCGCCCCACTTGTCCAGGCCGGGTACGAACACGTCGTTGCGGCGCAGGGCACCGCGCAGGGCTTCGGCGGTGCCGACGATCCAGGCGTGCTTGTCGACGCCGCCGGCCATCTCGCCCTCGGTGGGGAACACCTTCGTCTGCCAGGTGGGGCCGAGGTGCCCCACGGGGACGGACGGGAACAGCTCGCTCTGGCGGCTCTTGCCCAGGGTCCGCTCCAGCTTCGGCAGGAACGCCAGCGCCTCCATCAGGGCGCCTGCCTCTTCGAGGCACTCCAGGCCGAGGTGTTTCGCCAGGCGCCGTAGGGTCTGGTTGATGGTGCGGTAGCGGGAGGTCAGTTCGGCGGCGATGGTCTCGGCCTCGGGCCGGGCGAGTTCGCTGAGGTTCCCCCGGGATGCGGAGGATGGTGACAGAGGGTCAGATGGGACTCATGAGAGGAACTCTGACCATGGCCGCACCGAGGAAATATCCGCTGGAGTTGCGTGAGCGTGCGGTGCGGATGTATCGCACTGCGGATCCGAAGCCGCAGATCAAACGGCTGGCCGCAGATCTCGGGGTGCATCCCGAGGCTCTGCGCGGCTGGATCCGCCAGGCCGAGACTGATGCCGGCGAGCGCGACGACCGGCCCACCACCACCGAGCGCGAGGAGCTCACGGCCCTGCGCAAGGAGAACGCCCAGCTCAAGCGGGCGAACGAGATCCTGCGGACAGCCTCGGCTTTTTTCGCCGCGCAGCTCGACCCGACCCGGCCCAGGTGACGGCGCTCTTCGACGAGCATCCGTACCTGGAGGTTGAGCCCGCACTCCGGGAACTGCACATCGCCTCCTCCACTTACTACCGCTGGCGCCGTGCCGGGAAGGAACCGTGCGAACGGATCCGCCGGGACGCGGAGCTGACCGATCAGATCACGCGGATCCATACGGACTCCGGTGGGATCTACGGCTCGCCGCGCGTCCACGCTGTCCTGAAGCGTGAGGGAGTGCGCGTGGGCCGCAAGCGGGTCGAGCGGTTGATGCGCGAGGCCGCCCTCGCGGGCGTCAGCCCGCGCCGCAGCGGCTTCACGCGCCGGGATCCCAAGGCCACCCTGGCCCCGGACCTGGTCAACCGGGACTTCACCGCCCCCGCACCGAACCGGCTGTGGGTCACCGACCTGACCGTGATCCCGACCGGTGAGGGGCCCTTGTGGCTCTCCGCGATCCGCGACGCGTTCTCCCGCCGGGTCGTGGCCTGGGAAACCTCCGCCCGCGCGGACGCCGACCTCGTCCTGTCGTCGCTGGAGTACGCCCTGGCAAGCCGCGAAGTCCAGCCCGGACAGCTTGTCCATCACGCCGACCACGGCTGCCAGTACACATCCATCAAGCTCACAACACGCCTGCTGAGAGCGGGGATTGAGGCATCAATAGGGTCAGTGGGCGACTCGTACGACAACGCCCTCGCCGAGAATCTGTGGATGCTCGTCAAAACCGAGTGCGTCCGCGGTCGTGTCGTCGCCACCCGGGCCAAGGCGAACCTGGCGCTGTTCGAGTACATCGACGGCTTCTACAACAGTCGGCGCATCCAGAAACGGCTCGGCTTCCTCAGCCCCATCGAGTTCGAGGAGAAGTACTACGCAGAACAAGCGACGGCCGAACAAGCGAACCTGAAACCCCGCCAACCCGTCCTGACCAGCTAATCAGCACCTCCCGCACAGCGGGGGAACCTCACCTGGCAGGTCACCGGCCCCTGCCCGAGCCGGGCCCGGTCCGCCCCCAACTGCAGGATGCGCTGGTAGTCCACCGACAGCGCCGACCAGGCCAGCCCTTCCCGCCACACGGGCACCTGTGACTTCGGCTTCGCCGCCTCCGCCGACCGCGGGACCGTTCCTGGCTGTCCTCCAGAGGTCGGCACACTCTCGTCGGCCCGGGCCCACTCCCGCCGTTCCCGCTCGGCCACGGCCAGTTCGGCCTGGATACGCTCTGCTTCCTCCCGCAGCTCGTCCACCCGACGGCGAGCACCCAGCTCGCGCTGTTCCAACAGTCCGACCACCGACGGCATCCACGCCCCACAGCAGCGACGACACGACAAGCCGTCACTCCCACGAGATCACCGAACCTATTCCCACACCAGCGAAAACGCAGTCCTCACGTCCGGAACGACAACAGCTTCTCAGTTGCACCAGGACTCGGTGAGGGACCTGTTCACGCAGGTGCTGCTGGTGTGCGCGAAGGCCGGGCCGGGACGGCTGGGCACGATAGCCATCGACGGCACCAAGATCGCGGCCAACGCATCCCGCTATGCGTCCTGCCGCCGCGAATGGCTGCAGGAACAGGCCGCCGCGATCACCGCCGGGGCCGCCGCTGCTGACGAGCCCGAGGACGCCACCTTCACAGCCCGAGCGAAAGACGCCGAGACACCACAGCAACTCCGAGACCGACAGGACCGCGAGCGCCGACTACGCAGGGCCTTGGAAGAGGTGCTCGCCGCGGAGGCAGCGCGCGGACTCGACGCCGGAGCGATCGCAGCCAAACACGAAGAATTCCTCGAGCGCACACGGCGCGGGGACAACACGGTAGGCACCCGTCCGGTGGGAGTGGACCCGGCGGCCTGTGCCGAAGCCCGGCTGCAGGCCGCTCACGATCGTCTGGCGTGTGAGAAGGCTGTCAAACGTGAGCAGATCGAAGCGATGCGAGAAAGGATCCGGCTCTTCGAGGCCGGCCACGGACCCACCCGATCTGCGGTTCGGCGGCCGGGACATCCGCGCCGGGGATATGCTGATCCTCGGGCTGGCCGGGGTGAACGCCGATCCGCAGGTGCTGCCCGAGGACGGCCGGCCGGTGGTCGGCAACCGTGCGCACCTCGCGTTGGGAGCGGGCCCGCACACCTGCCCGGCGGGGGATCCGGCCCGGCTGATCACCCGTACCGCCGTAGACACGCTGCGCCATCGGCTGCGCGATCTGGAGATCGTGGTACCGGAGGAGCAGCTTCCGTGGATCACTCGCCCTGGTCCAAGGGGCTGGCCCGGCTACCGGTCTCCGCGCCGCAGCTGGCCGCCAACGCCCCGCCCCGACCCCCGATTGACCCGAAGGAGACAGCTGATGACCGACGGACAATGCCCGGTACTGCACGACGCCCCCTCGCCTGACGCCCCGCACCGCCTGGACCCGGCCGGGGCCTGCCAGCACGCGGTCAATGAGGAACTGCGGGCCCGCGGGGCCGCGGTCCCGATCCTGCTGCCCGGTGACGTACCGGCGTACGCCATCACCCGCCACGAGGAGCTGAAGGACTTCGTCGGCCATCCCGACGTGGCCAAGAATGCCTGCCACTTCGCCGCCCTGCAGAACGGTGAACTCCCGCCCGACTGGCCGATGGGGACCCTCGCCACCATACGGGGCCTGGTCACCGCCGACGGCGATGACCACAAGCGGCTGCGGTCCCTGGTGACCCGGGCGTTCACCCCGCGCCGGGTGGAGGCGATGCGCCCGGTGGTCCACAAGCTGACCGGGACGCTGCTGGACCGGCTGGCCGCGGCGGCCGCCGCGGACCCGGACGGGGTGGCCGATCTGCGCCGCCACTTCGCGCTGCCGCTGCCACTGAGCGTGATCTGCCAGCTCCTGGGCGTCGACGCCGAATACCAGGACCGGCTGCACGAGCTGTCCAACGAGATCGTCTCCACGCAGATCACCCCCGAGCGGGCCCCGGCCGCCAACCGCGAGATGATGGCGGTACTCGGCCAGGTGGCCGCGGCCCGGCTGAAGGACCCCGGGGACGATCTGACCAGCGCCCTCATCGCCGCACGGGACGTCGGCGACGGGGACAGCGGGAAAGACGGGGAGGAGACCGGCGACCGGCTCAGCGAGGAGGAGCTGATCGGCACCCTGATGCTGACGATCATCGCCGGTCACGAGACCACGCTCAACCTGATCACCAACACCGTACGGGCGCTGTGCAACCACCGCGATCAGCTCGACCTGGTCCGCTCCGGGGCCGCGACCTGGGCCGATGCGGTCGAGGAGACGCTGCGGTACGACAGCCCGGTGAGCTTTTTCCCGTTCCGCTACCCCACCACCGACCTCACCGTGGGCGGCACCGTCATCCCGAAGGGTGCGCCGGTGCTCGTCTCGTACACCTCGGCCGGGCGCGACGAGCGGGCGTACGGCCAGGGCGCCGACCGCTTCGACGTCACCCGCCGGGCGCGCCATCTGTCGTTCGGCCATGGGGCACACTTCTGCCTGGGCGCCCCGCTGGCCCGCATGGAGGCGGTGATCGCCCTGGAGGGGCTCTTCACCCGCTTCCCGGACCTCGATCTGGCGGTCCCGGACGACCGGCTCGTGCCGCACGCCAGCTTCATCGGCAACAGTCCGGTGAAGCTGCCGATCACGCTCACGGGGCGCCCGTAGAGGGCTCACAGCCGGTGAGGCGGTGGTCGGAGTGCCACGTGGCGGGGTCGGACATGCGGGCCCTCCCCAGCCGCTTGTCGATCTCAGCTTGTCCTACCTTCTGAGCGTGGGTCCGAGCTGGTCATTCGTAAGATCGGCGGACCCGGGGGTTCTGGGTATGGCTGTGAGCTTGTCGCCGTTGGACGGCTCAAAGAACTTGGCCGCCCGGAGCCCCGCGACGACTCGACCGCTCATCGGGATACGCGACTCGACCGCTGTGTAGGACAACGTCGGCGAGGTCGTCTGCGGGATCGATGTGTGACGACGAGCTGGCGGAGGTGACCGTGCCCCAGGTCCGGGCCGGAGTGGACATCGGCAAGGAACACCGCCACTGCGTGGTGGTTGACGAGCGCGGCGAACGCCTCCTTTTCAACGAGCACCGACACGCAAGGGTGATCCGGAGCCTGGAGACATGGAGGCTTTCGGCACGGCCGACCGACTCGCGTCCTTCGCCGGCCTCTCACCCGTGCCGCGGGACTCCGGCCGCGTCAGCGGCAACATGCGTCGCCCGCGTCGCTACCACCGCGGCCTACTCCGTGCCTTCAACCTCTCCGCAATGGCCAGCCTGAGAACCTGCTCCGCCTCCCAGGCTTACTACGGGCGCAAGCGGAACGAGGAGAAGGGACACAAACAGGCCCTGCTGGCTTTGGCCCGCCGGCGGGCCAACGTCCTGTGGGCCGTGATTCGCGACCAAGCGTGCTACCAGGCACTACCAACCGTCACGGCGGTGGCTTGACATCGTCATTGGGAAGTTCATTTTCTTCCGGCCTCGAACGGTGTCTCGTACTGATTCGCTCACCTGAGGGTTTGCCGGACGTGGGGGCGGCCTTCGTCTGATCATGTGCTCCGACCAAGGTGCACGTGATCACGACGAAGGCCGTGAGGGTGAGTCTGCCAGGGCCCCGGCGTGTGCCCGGCTCGCCCCGCCTTGGAGTGGTTGATCGCAGCAGCGGGCCCCGGAAGCAGGTGAACACGGCACCTGGGGATCGTGGAGTTCCCTATGCTTCAAGATTCACGAAGGTGCCATGTTCGTCCCTCCATCATCTCCTGTAGCTGCTCCGCGCCTCACGCACCCTGCCGGGAGGCCCTCGGTGAGGCTGTCGCGCGGGTTCAAGTCCGTTGCCTGGTCGCCGAGTCCGAGTCGGTCACCGACCCGCGAGGGGCTTGCTGGGGGCGTTACCGGATCTCCTCACTGCTGGCCCTGATGGTCTGCGCGATGACTGCGGCGGGCCACGACTCGATCACCGCGGCAGCGGAGTGGTGCCGGCGTGCGACGCCGCAGGAGCTGGCCGCCTTCGGCCTGCCCTACCACCCGTTGCTGGGCCGCTGCCGAGTCCCGAGCGAGAAGACCCTGCGCAGTGTCCTGGGGCGTCTGGATCCCGGTGAGATCAGCGCGGCCGGCTACGACTGCCTCCGGACCTTGCTGTCCGCGCAGCCCTGTCGGCCGGATCCGGTGATGCCCGACGGTGGAATCGAGCGCGAACAGCGCCGGGCCCACCGGGCGGCCACCCGTGCCGAGCCAGTGCGGTCCAGGCGCCGGGCGATCGCGGTGGACGGCAAGTGCCTGCGCGGCGCGAAGCGACCGGACGGCAGCCGGGTTTTCGTGCTGTCCGCGGTCCGCCACGGCGACGGCGTCACGCTCGCCTCGCGCGAGATCGGCGTGAAGACCAACAAGATCCCCGAGCTCGCACCCCTGCTCGACCAGATCGACGACACGGATCTCGCAGGGACCGTCGTCACCGCCGACGCCCTCCACGCCCAACGCGACCACGCCACCTGTCTGCACGAACGTGGCGCCCACTACCGGCTGACCAGCAAGAACAATCAGCGGGGCCAGGCACGTCAACTCCATGCCCTGCCCTGGAAGGACATCCCCGTGATCCACCGCGACAACGCTCGAGGGCACGGCCGCCACGAGCAACGGATGGTCCAGGTCGCCACCGTCGCGGGCCTGCTCTTTCCGTACGCGGCCCAGGTCCTGCGGATCCAGCGCCGCCGCTGTCTCTACGGCGCGAAGAAGCGGTCTAGCGAGACCGTCTACGCCATCACCGGCCTGACTGCCGAAGAGGCGAACGCAGCCGAGATTGCATCACGGGCTCGCGGGCACTGGGCGGTGGAAAACACCGTTCACTGGGTCCGAGATGTTGTCTTCGAAGAGGACAAGTCCCCGGTCAGAACCCGCAACGCGCCCGCTGTACTCGCTGCAGTCAGTGACCTGATCCGCAGCGCACTCAAGCTCGCCGGATACGTCAACACCGCCGCCGGACACCGAGCCCATACCGACCGCCCCCGCGTCCTCACTCTCTACGGCATCACACGACCAAACCGGACGAGCCGGGTAAATGTTGGGGCCCTGGAAGAGGCCCAGCCGCGTATGATGAGTTTCAAATTAGCCGAATGATGCGTCAGAAATGGTTACACGATGACTACGGACAGCAGTCAGGCTACTGCGGGTGCATTCGAAAAGATCACCGTGCAGTTCGAAGACCTTGATGTGTACGGCATGGTTCACCACGGCAAGTACCCTCTGCTTTTCGAGCGTGCTTTCATGAGCTACTTGACTCGGATGGGGTACCCCTCAGATCCTGCTTCAGGAATTCGCGAGGGGATGGTTCAGGTTGTCCGATCCATGCAACTGACCTATGACATCCCCATCACGAAATTCGGAGAGATACATGTGCAGTTCTGGCTCGACCACGCAGGGGATACAAGTTTCACGCACAAGTTCGTTATTCTGTCTTCTGACCGCACGGTCGTCCATGCCAGTGGGACGCGAGGAATGGTGAACCTCGATGCACGCACACTGCGCCCGGCTCCACTGACCCCAGGTCTGCTGGAGTACAGCCGACCACTCATGTCGGACGATCTTCTAGTGGCGCTGGAGGCCAGGATGACACCGTCCGCTTCACCGAAGAGAGCCGCCCCTGGCGTGTAGCGCTTCAGTCAAAGCTCGCTATCGCTGCTGGTCAGTCACGGCAGTTGTAGTTCCGTCGCCTTCGCTGTTCAGCGGCTTGCCGGGGTGTGTGCGTGCACGGGTACGGCCACCGCGATCATGAACGTTTGTGATGACGTGTCAAGACACGGTGGCCGTAGAGGCCATGTTGGTCGAGCGGGGCCAGTCAATCCCCTGGTTGCGTAGAGACGTTGGTTATGCGGCCGGGCCTTCCTGATCGGTCCGGGCTCGCGCTTCCTGGATGATCCGTTCGAACTCGACGGGCGGTTTCCCGCCGGCCGCGCTGTGGCGCCGCCTCGTGTTGTAGAAGTCCGTGATCCACGTGGCGGTCTTCAGCCTCGCCTCGGCGCGGGTAGCGAAGGTGTGCCGGTGGATGTACTCGACTGAAGGTGTGGCCCGAGTCCGACAGGTACAGCGCGACGGCGTCCGCCTTGAACTCGGGAGAGTAGACCTTCATCACCATAAGAGATGCCTCCTACCCGGCCCCTGGCGGGGCCGGGCTCAGAGGTGTCCACCACTCGGGGACAGGTCCCGTCGTTCACCGAGCAGATACCGCAGATACCGGCCGGCGCGCGGATCACCATGCTGCTGCGCAGTGCCGCCGGGCGCCGGATACGCGACGCCGGATCCACCGTCATCCAGGCCGCCCGGGATCTGCACCTGTCCTGGCCGACCGTGATGGATGCCTTCCGCACGCAGGCCCGCGACGTCATCGAGGCGCCGCTGCCCGAAGTGGAAGTGCTGGGCATCGACGAGACACGGCGAGGACGACCGCGCTGGGAGCAAGACCTCCTCACAGAGAAGTGGCATCTGGTGCGAGACCGGTGGCACACCGGGTTCGTCGACGCCCAGGGCACCGGCGGCCTGCTCCTGGGCGTGGGCAAGATCGGCTTGGAGCGAAGCCTGAGTGACCTCGGAAGCTCGTGGTCCTACCGGTTCCAGCTCGGTGGTGTGGAAGGCCACTTCGTGTCTCTGGTGTTCCGGTCAGGTGACCGCCGTGAAGCCTCCGTCGACAGGCAAGATGGCGCCGTGTACGTGGACCGCATGAGGGGACACGAGGTAGGCGACTGCAGAGGCGACTTCGTCCGGGCTGGCGGGCCGACGAGCGGGGGCACGTTCGGCAAGGCTCTCGAAGAAACCGCGGGCGGGAGCGATCATGGGAGTCTCGGTGGTGCCGGGTGCAACCGCATTGACGCGCACGCCGTGCGGGCCGTATTCGGCGGCCCAACTGCGTGTCAGCTGGTCGATAGCGGCCTTGGTGGCGGCGTAGGCAGCCA
This sequence comes from Streptomyces sp. NPDC056987, assembly GCF_042673865.1. Classification (NCBI taxonomy): domain Bacteria; kingdom Bacillati; phylum Actinomycetota; class Actinomycetes; order Kitasatosporales; family Streptomycetaceae; genus Streptomyces; species Streptomyces sp. NPDC056987. Next base: position 7,188 of record NZ_JBHURV010000047.1, on the reverse strand, counting down.
AGCCGTCGATCCCGCGGCCACTGGCGATACTAGAGACGCTAACGATCGCTCCATCACCACGGGCGGCCATAGCCGGGGCGAGTTGACCGGTCAGCAGATACGGAACTTTGACGTTGATCCCGAAAATGTAGTCCAGCTGACTTTCTGCCGTCTCCGCAGTCGGACCGAGGATTCCTGTACCAGCACTGTGCACAAGGACATCGACATGGCCTCCGCCAATCTCGATCGCCCGCCGCGCCAGAGCGCCGACCGAGGCCTCGTCGTGCAGATCAGCAGCAGCAACATACGCCGTACCGCCCTCGGCTTCGATGTCCGCGACGACCTTCTCAGCCCTGGGCTGATCACGGCCGGAGACCACAACTACGAGACCGTCTCGCGCCAAACGGCGTGCCACAGCCCGTCCGATACCACTGGTCGCCCCAGTGACTAATGCAACACGACCGGTCACATCTTGCGAAGTCATCTCGCGCTCGATTCTTCGTACTTGGTAGATCCTGAGGTGCTTGAACTCTATCCAACCCCAACACCGTTGCGTTTGGGTCTTGAGTCGCAGGTCAAGCCCTGGTGAATGACGCAACGGGACGTCCTGATAGATCGACTTTGTTGTCGAGGCAAGGTGATCACCGGGAGTTTTGTTGCAGGAGAAGTCTGTCATCACGCGCACGGTCGAGGCCGCCGGGGGTCTGTACGCGCCCGGCCACTTGGGCGAGCTGACCCAGATCGTGGACTTCGTGCTGGTGGACACGGTGCTCGAGGAGACCGGGTCGCGTGAGAAGCGGCTGCGGCTGCTGCCGTCCCGGGTGGTGGTCTACTTCGTCCTCGCGCTGGCCCTGTTCGAGGACTGCTCCTGCTGGGGCGTGTGGGGCAAGCTGACGGCGGGGCTGGAGGGACTGCCGCTGGTGCGTCTCGCGGTCTCTTCGCTGTCCCGGGCCCGACGGCGGATAGGAGCGGCACCGCTGCGGCGACTGTTCGAGATCCTCGCCGGGCCCGTCGCCCACCTCGGTCGGTGGTCATCGCCTGCGCGTCGGTCCGTAATCCCCGGGTGCGCGGGAACCGTTCGCCGACGACGGCCGCGGCGGCCGCCCCTCGGGTGGGCGGGCAGCGCTGCAGACGGCGAACGGCCCGTGGATCCGTAGTGAGACAAGCACCTTCGCGGAGTGGTTCGGCCGTCGACTATGGGGTCCCAGGACCTCGATCAGCCGCTCGACGCGGAGGTGGTCGTCGCAGGTACTACGCCTTGCCGGGAGGAAGGACCCTTCGCTCATCCTCTGCGGTGAGGAGGCGGGCCAGGTGGTCGAGGTCCTGTCGGAGCAGCGAGACGATCCCGAGCGGGTTCGGTGTATCCGGGATACACCGGGCGTCCCGGGCCACCATCGCCACCGCGTTCTCCGCGAACTGCTCGGCCACCGGTTCGGCGGGGTGCGCCGGAGAGGGATGGAACCACCAGGCGACCCAGTTGCACATGCTGATGATCGACAGGGCGGTGATGCCTGCGTCGACGGGGCGGAAACGGCCGGCGGTGACCCCCTCCTCGATGACTTCCGTGATCTCGCGGAGGACGGCCCGTCGGCCCTCGAGGTGTTTCTTCGCGATCTCGCGGGGAGCGCCTGGTCGCTGCGGTCGAGCGCACGGAAGTGCGCCGGCTGTTCGGCGCGGCGCAGAACGAGGGTGTGAAGCGGGATTCCAACGGGTTGAACCGAGCTCTGCATACTCCCGTAGTACGTACAAGATGCGGGCCCCCGATGAACTCACCACGACAGCCCATTCATATCAAGTTAGGCGAAAACGGAGGGAAACGTGATGCAGGTAGGCGAGAGGTAGTAAATGGAGCAGAATCCTGAAAAGTCCTTGCAGAATAACGGTTCACCTCCGTCAATTCAAGGCTATCCACCAACTCGCCAGGAAGGGGCGGATTCCCGGGCATCTGAAGAGCCCCGATACTCATGGGCCAGTCGCCGAAATCATCAACACTTAAACCGTGTCCTATGTGGTGAGGCGGATGAGTCGTTTGTAGCAGCAGAGGGCGGCGGCGAGGCCGAGGAAGGCCAGGTAGTTGCGGGATTGGCGTTCGTACCGGTGGCTGAGTCTGCGGTAGCTGGTCAGCCACGACATGGTCCGCTCGATCACCCGACGACGACGCCCTAATCGTTCGCTGGATTCGATGCCTTTGCGGGCGATGCGCACGCCGATGCGTTTACGGCGAAGCCATTTTCGCAGGTCAGGGATGTCGTATGCCTTGTCTGCGTGCAGCTTGCCGGGCTGATAATGCCAGCCGTTCTCGGGGTCGTGTCTCGTGTGGAGACCGGCCACCATGGGCTTCAGTCCTTGACTGTCGTGGGTGTTGGCGGCGGAGAGGCCGACGACCAGGGGCAGTCCGGCCGCGTCCGACAGGATGTGCATCCTGGAACCGGGCTTACCCCGGTCCACGGGGCTCGGACCTGTGAGTTCGCCCCTTTTTTCGCCCGGACGTGCGCGGAGTCGAGGACCACGCGGGAGAGGTCGAGCAGGCCGCATTCGTGGATGCGGTCGACGACGGCCTCGTGCAACCGACCCCAGAGGCCGGCCCTGGACCAGATCACGAAGCGGCGGTGAGCGGTGGACTTCGAGATCCCGAAGCACGGCGGCAGAGCCCGCCAGGCACAGCCGCTCACCAGCACGTAGACGATCGCCGCGAACAGCGTCTCATCAGGCATGTCCCGCGTCCCGCCACCCTGTGCACGCACCTTCGACGGCGGGATCAACGGCTTCGCGATCTCCCACAGTCCGTCCGGAACAATCCAACTCCACGTATCCCGCCCCATGTACAACTCAACGAGCGATCACCACATAGGACACGGTCTAATACTGCAACGACACTCCGTGACGTCGTCTGCGTTTGTAATGGCTGATGCGGGCTCGGGCTTGGCTTCTTCTTCGCCATAGGGACCAGGTGATTATGTGCTGGGTACCGTGACGGACCGGGAGGGCGATGCGGTTGAAGAGCCGTCGGGCCTCATTCATGGTCACGGGTATAAGGGATGGATCACTTCCGGTTTCCGGATCCCCTTTTTTGCCTCTGCTCGCAGGATGGCGAGGAAGGCGAGGGCGGCCATGGAGAGGGTCATGTGCCGGTACCACGCGGTGTAGTCGCGGACCTGGTAGTGATCGAGTCCTGTTTCGTTCTTCGCGGTCTGGAAGCACTCCTCGACCATCCATCGCGCGCCGGCGATCCTCGCCAGTTCTCCAAGGGAAGTCCCCGCCGGGCAGAAGCAGATGTAGTAGGCGATGTCCGTGGAATCGGTGGGGCTGCGGCGAGCCAGTAGCCAGTGGTCCCACCCTGGGCGCCTCCAGGGCCGGATCGCGGCAGCGGCCCAGTCGTAGACCCTCGGACCGTGGGCACCGTCGCCACAGCTCAGAGGCTTCCATGCGTCGTCGGGAAGCTGGCTGATCAGTTTGTGGGCGCGTGCCTGGCCAAAGAATTCCATGGTCATGACCATTTGCGATTTCGGGACCGCGAGAACATGAGAGATGTCGTGTTCTTCCAGCCATAATCGGATCCGGCTTGTCTGACCGTAGAGTTCATCGGCGGTCACCCAGCCGAACGGGATACCGGATGCCGCAGCGCGTTGCAGGATGCGCAGGCCCAGATCCGGTTTGGTGGCGAACTCGACATGGTCTTCGATACCGGCTGCCCGACAGCGGTCACGGTCCGACGTCCAGCCCTTCGGGAGATACAGTTCGCGGTCGATCAGTGCCCGACCCCGGTCGGATCCGTATGTCAGGAAGACCCCGATCTGGGAATTCTCGATACGGCCGGCTGTCCCCGAATATTGCCGGCCCACACCCGCCGAGCGGACCCCCTTCTTCAGAAAACCCGTCTCGTCGAGGATCAGAATTCCCCGTGCAGGATCTCCGATGTGCTCCACAACAGCGTCGCGGACGTCGTCACGCAGGGCGTCGGCGTCCCACTGGTAGTGGTTCAGCAGGCGCTGCATCCCCTGAGGGCCGTCGTCCCCGGCGGCCTCCGCCAGGGTCCAGCCGTTCTTGCGTTCCGTCTCGTTGAGCAGTCCCCGCAGGTAGGACACCATCCGCCGCCGGGACTCCACCCTCCCGAAGCGGCCCGCGAACCGAGCCACGAAGCCATCGAACATTCCTGACCAAGCGTCAGTTATCTCGTTCCGCATACAACAACCAACGAGTCCACGCAGACGACGTCACGGAGTGTCGTTGCAGTACTAAGTCGGACTGGTCACCGGGTTTGGTGGCGGGACCGAACGGTCGCACGTGCGGTGCCGCCGCCAGTGGTACGCACGGTCTGGGCAGGCGGGAGGCCCTTGAGCCTGTGCGATCACGCGTGGATTTATCTGTTCGTTGAGGTTTGCCGCCTAGTCAACACCTCTGTGACTTACGCCACTTGACCCTCGGGCCGACTCTCGCGGGCAACCGACGGATCACTGTCCGTGCAGGCCAGGTGGGTGGTTGCGTTAGGTTGAATCTTGCTTCTTGTGCCCGTGCGCGTGCTCAGCGTGATTTTTCCTGGTGACATCGAAGCTCTGGACGGTGCAGGCGACTTGAGAGGTCACCCGCTCCAACCGGAGCTTCGTTGCGTACGGGACGGGACAGCCGGCAGACGTCACACCACCGTGACCTGCGACTTCGCACCAACATCAGGACTTTGAAACAGCCCTGGGCCCGGCGCTCCTCACCCGTCTCGACGGGATCGGCATCGGCGGGGTTGGATATTGTACAGGGATGTATCACTGGAACGAGCGTGGTCTGATCCCGACGCCCAGAGCCTGGCGGGAAGCGTTCATCGACTTGCACGGCGAGAGCCGGGTCACCCTTACGGATGCCGGCCCGTGGGCGGGCCAGCTGGAGTGGCAGCGTTCACGGTCGTACGGCATCGCGCTCTGCGGTAACGTCCGCGAGGAGTTCGTGCGGGAGCGGCGGCACATCCGGACAGACCCGCGCGGAGCGTTCGAGCTACTGGTGCCGACCGCCGGGAGCGCCCAGGTGGAGCAGGCCGCGGCCGCGGGCGAGATCCGGCCGGGCACTCTCGCGCTGTGCGACGTGGACCGCCCGTTTACCTTCACCCACGGCGAGGAATTTCAGTCGGTCGCGCTGATCGTCCCTGGTGAGGCGATCTACCGCCGTCATCCCGCCGCGGCCCGGGATCCGCAAGTCTTCGACGGCACCGTGGGGCTCGGCCGGCTGATCCGGCAGACGGTGCTCACCCTCCAACAGGAGCGGGAACACTTTTCCGAGGCAACCTTCGACATCGCATGCGACCAGTTGCTCGACCTGCTCTGCCTGGCCGCTGAAGGCGCCAGCGACTCGGCGCCGGCCGCCCAGCGAAGAGAGGTCGAGGCGCAGGTGAGGCAGTACATCCGCCGTCACGCTGCCGACCCCGACCTCTCCATCACCGGCATTGCCCGGGTCCTGGGTTGGTCGGCGCGATATCTGCAAGACGTGTTACAGGCTGCTGGCACCACCTCTCGCGACCTGATCCGCTCGGAGCGGCTGCGGCTGGCCCGGACCCGGTTGGCCAGTTCAGCCTGGGCCACCCGGTCGATCGCGCAGGTCGCGCACGCGTCCGGGTTCGCCAGCCACGCGTCGTTCGCCACCGCCTACCGCCGCCAGTTCGGCGTCACGCCCCGCGAGACCCGCGGCGACGGCCGCGGTGAGTCCTGAGCCAGGCCTCAGGCGAGGGCGCCGCCGTCGACACGAAGGGTGCTGCCGGTGATGTACGCGGCGTCCGGCCCGGCCAGGAACGCCACCACACCGGCGACCTCGTCGGCCTCGGCGTACCGGTGCATCGGGATGACCGCCTGAAGCATGAACTGGCCGCCCTCGGAATCCTTCGCCATGGCCATGTCGGTGTCGATGATGCCGCACTCGATCACGTTCACGTTGATCCCGCGCGCGGCGAAATCCTGGGCCCACCCGCGGGTGTATGCCGTGACCGCGGCCTTGGTCGCCGCGTAGTCGGACATGCCGGCTGCGAAGGTCTTGCTGGCAAGGCCGGACGACAGGTTCACGATCCGGCTGCCCTTGCGCATGTGCCGCACGGCCCGGTAGGTCGTGTCGGCGACACCGGTCAGGTTGATCGCGAGCTGCTGATCGCGTGTGGTGTCGGTGATCTCCCCGGGCCAGAAGACACCGGCGCTGTTGACCAGGATGTCGATCCGACCGAACTTCTCAGCGACCGCGTCCACCATGGCCGTCACCTGGGCGCGGTCGGCCTGGTCGGCCTGGATGTCCTCGGCGCGCACGCCCTGCGACCGCAGTTCCTCGACTACCGTCTTCGCCTTATCCGCCTGCGCGACATAGGTGATGACCACGTCCGCGCCCAGCGTAGCCAGCCGCCGGGCCGTCGCCGCACCGATCCCCCGGCTGCCCCCGGTCACCAGCGCCACCCTGCCCGACAGAATCTTCTCGATCACGAGCCAATCACTCCTTGCGAAATCTGCGCCTATCCGTGCCCGGTCAACACTCGCAGCCGGGACGCGCGCGGTCTTTCGCTGCGCCGCACAACGCTTGCGCCGCAGCGCATAGAAATCAGCGGCTGGTTATGTGGTGACCACACCCTGTCTGCTTTAGCTATGTCGATCCGGCCAGAGCGATGTTGTGCAGATGGGCGATCCCTGCTGCGGTGACCTTGAGGGTGCGGCTGGCGCGGCGGTAGTCGTGCAGGATTTTGTAGGTCTTGAGCCGGGCCAAGCAGTGTTCGACGCGGGCGCGGACGTTGCGGTGCCCGGCGTTGCAGTCCTGTTTCCAGGCGGTGAGTTCGCTGCCGTCGCGGGGTTTGCGGTACGGGATGATCACCCTCCACTTTCGCAGTTTTTGTAGGGGTCGCTCGGGTGGGTGTGACTGGTGGTGTGAGGTGATCCCCGCGGCGTGGACACGCCTGACAATGGATCTTGATGGTCCAGGAAGGTGTAGATCCACATGGCACGGCCCTCGAAGTACAGTCCGGAGTTCCGGTCCGACGCGATCGCGTTGTGGCGGGCCTCGGCGGGCAGGCGGACGTTCAAGGACGTCGCGGTCGATCTGAACGTGAACCCCGAGACGCTCCGTACCTGGGTGCGTGACGCCGACGGCAGCCCGGCCGTCAACAGTGCCTCGCAGGACATGGAGGGCGAACTGGCCCGGCTGCGGGCGGAGAACGCCCGGCTTCTGAAGAACGAGAAGGAATGGCAGCTGGAGCGG
>NZ_JBHURV010000046.1:0-74259 GCF_042673865.1 Streptomyces sp. NPDC056987 | reverse complement strand
CGCCGAGACCGGGCGGCGCCCGGTGGCTGGCCCACCGCCTCCACGCCGGGGCAGGGCGTGCGCCAGCCGGCCGCCGTGCCGACCCCGCCGTCCGCCGCCGCGCCCGCACCCGGCGCCAGCCCGGCCGCGGGCGCCGGCGCGGGGGCGGCGAGTCCGGGGATGGCGCAGGGCGCCGGGCAGGTACGGCACATGTGGCCGGACATCCTGGAGGCCGTCAAGAACCGCCGCCGCTTCACCTGGATCCTGCTCAGCCAGAACGCGCAGGTCGCCGGGTTCGACGGGACGACACTCCAGGTCGGCTTCATCAACGCGGGCGCCCGCGACAACTTCACGAGCAGCGGCAGCGAGGCGGTGCTCAAGCAGGCCCTCGCCGAGCAGTTCCAGGTCCAGTGGAAGATCGAGGCGATCGTCGACCCGTCCGGCGGCACCGCGCCCCCGGCACCGTCCGGTGGCGGTGGCGGCGGGGGCTACGGGGCTCCCGGCGGTGGTTACGGCGCGCCCGCCGGAGGCGGGGCTCCGCCCGGCGGCGGTGGCTACGGCGCTCCCTCGGGCCCCGGCCCGGCCCAGGGACCGGGCCCCGGCCCCGGTCCCGGTCCCGGCTCCGGATCCGGGCCCGCGCCGACGTCCCAGGCATCGCGGCCCGCCGCGCCCGCGCCCGCCCGCCCCGAGCCGCCGCGCCCCGACAACAGACCCGCGGCCCCGCCCCCGCCGCACACCGTGGCCCCGGAGGACGACACGGCGGAGGAGGACGATCCGGATCTCGTCGACTCCGCCCTCTCCGGCCACGACCTGATCGTGCGCGAGCTGGGAGCGACCGTGGTGGAGGAATATACGAACGAATGACGGACCGCCCCTCGGCGTCTCGTCCCATGGCCCGCACACGGGCCGGCGCCCCCGCCCGGTTAGGCTGCCCCTCGTGAAGGTCCTTGTCATCGGCGGCGGCGCCCGCGAACACGCCCTGTGCCGCTCTCTCTCCCTCGACCCCGAGGTCACCGCTCTCCACTGCGCGCCCGGCAACGCCGGCACCGCCGAGGTGGCCGAGTCGCACCCGGTGGACGCGCTGGACGGCGCGGCCGTGGCCCGCCTCGCCACCGAGCTGGGGGCGGAGCTGGTCGTCGTCGGACCCGAGGCGCCCCTGGTCGCCGGGGTCGCCGACGCCGTACGGGACGCGGGCATCCCCTGCTTCGGCCCCTCGAAGGAGGCCGCCGAGCTGGAGGGCTCCAAGGCGTTCGCCAAGGACGTGATGGCCGCGGCGAACGTACCGACGGCACGCAGTTACGTCTGCACGACCCCGCAGCAGATCGACGACGCGCTCGACGCGTTCGGCCCGCCCTACGTCGTCAAGGACGACGGGCTCGCGGCCGGCAAGGGCGTCGTGGTGACCGGCGACCTCGCCGTGGCCCGCGCGCACGGGCTCGCCTGCGGCCGCGTCGTCATCGAGGAGTTCCTCGACGGACCCGAGGTCTCGCTCTTCGCGATCACCGACGGCGAGACGGTCCTGCCGCTCCAGCCCGCGCAGGACTTCAAGCGCGCGCTCGACGGCGACGAGGGCCCCAACACCGGTGGCATGGGCGCGTACTCCCCGCTCCCGTGGGCCGATCCCAAGCTGGTGGAAGAGGTCCTGGAGACCGTTCTGCAGCCCACGGTCGACGAACTGCGCCGCCGGGGCACGCCGTTCGCCGGACTCCTGTACGCGGGCCTCGCGATCACCGGCCGCGGCGTACGGGTCATCGAGTTCAACGCCCGCTTCGGCGACCCCGAGACCCAGGTGGTCCTGGCCCGCCTCAAGACCCCGCTGGCCGGTGTCCTGCTGGCGGCGGCCGAGGGGAACCTCGCGGCGCACCCCCCGCTGGCCTGGCGCGACGACGCGGCGGTCACGGTGGTCGTCGCCTCGCACAACTACCCGGACACCCCGCGCACCGGCGACCCGATCGAGGGGCTGGCCGAGGTCGCGGACCAGGATGGACCCGACGCGTACGTCCTGCACGCCGGAACCCGGCGGGAAGGCGGCGCCACCGACGCCGGCACGGTGGTCAGCGCCGGCGGGCGCGTGCTCTCCGTGACGGCCACGGGCAAGGACCTGACACAGGCCCGCGAGCGCGCGTACACGGCGCTGGGCCGGATCCGCCTCGCCGGTTCCCAGCACCGTACGGACATCGCGCGCGCCGCCGCGGACGTCCGGGAGGGCTGATCCGGGCGGTCTCCGTCACCACCGCCGTAGTTCTCTGTACGTATGCGAGCCGCAGCCCCGTCGCCGGGCTGCGGCTCGCGGTCGTGCACGCGGCTCACCGTCGCGTCCGCGGCTCATCTACGCGCGGGTAGCCCCAGGGCGCCGCTCGTCAGCAGCTTTGACCAGAGCCATTCCATCGGGTGACGGTTGGGCCATCCGGATGACGGCTCTTCGGGGTCCAACTAGGGTGCGGCGCATGCGTTCCGGCACTTGGCCCACCGGCATTGCGATGTCAGTGGCGGGTGCCACAGTGGGGGAGTGAGCAACGCAGCCGACACGGCAGAGGGGGTGAGGTCCGACCATGTCCGGTTCCGGGATCGGTGAAGAGCTGGGCGCTCAGGGTGCCCGGGTCCGTGCGCTCGCCGTGCTGCGGCTGCGCGGCCGGGCGCTGGCCGTCGCGCTGCTGCCCGCGGCCGTCGCCGTCGTGCTGCTGGCAGGCGGGGCGACGGGGCATCTCGCCGGCGCGGGGTGGAACGCCGCGCGCTGGGCGGTGACGGTTCTCGCCGTCGTCGTGCTGGCGCTGGCCGCCGCCGTCGCCGCCGTCGTCGTCCGTGCCAGGCCCGCTCTCAGCCCCACCGTCGCGGTCTCGGAGAAGGCCGCGCCCGATCTCTACCGTCTGGTGCGCGATCTCGCGGAGCGTCTCGACGTCCCCGCACCCTCCGCCATAGCGCTGACCCCGGACTGCGATAGCTGGCTGGAGGACCGTACGCATCCCGGGCACGACCGGCCGCGCGAACGGATATTCGGCCGTGCACTCGGCCGGGCGGTTCCGCCGCCGGCCGGACCGGCCGGCCCCGCCGGTGCGCCCACCGCCGGACCGGTCGTCGAATCGGCCGCGCGACCGGTCTCCGGCACCGGGGGCGGTGTGGTGGGCGGCGGCGCCCGGCGCCCGGTCGTCGCCACGCCCGTCCTCGTGATCGGCTCGCCCTTCCTCTGGTGGATGCGCGTCGCCGAGCTGCGCGCCGTCCTCGCCCCGGTCGTCGCCGGTACGGGACTCTCCGCGCATCCGGACATAGCGGCTGCCCGGCGCTTCGTCCGGGGGCTCGACGCGGCGGTCGCCGTCGCGTCCGCCCCGGGCCTCGGCCCGGTCCGCAGGGTGGCCCTCGGCGCGGTCGCGCGCGTGGCCCGGGTGCTGCTGCGCGGCTGCGGCGAGCATGCCGCGCTGATGGAGCGCGGGGTGGCCGCCGCCGCGTCCGAGCGCGCCCAGGCGGTGGACTACGGACTGCGGATCGTCGCCCAGGAGCAGGTGGGCCTCGCGTACGCGGGGTGGGACCGGCTGCTCACGCGCGTCGCGCTGCCCGCCTGGCGGATGGGCCGCTGGCCCTCCCGGCTCGACGCCGGTGTGGTCTCGGCCCTGACGGAGCTGTCCCGCCGTGACCGCCTCGCCGAGGGCTTCGCCTCCCGGCTCGGCGAGCGTCCCGCCTGCGACCTGCTCGAAGAACCGGGCGCGGTCGACGAGGCGGCCTCCCTGCTCGCCGCCCGCCTCTTCCACGGCGGCCCGGCCGAGGGGGGCCCGGACTGGTCCCCGGTGGACTGGCAGCAGTATCCGGAGGAGGTCGTCGACCGCAAGTGGCGTACGGAGGCCGCCCGGCTGCACCGCGTCCTGGACCGCATGGAGGTCGGCTCCAGGGTCGGTACGGCACGGGGCGCGGGCATCGGCTCGGGCGTCGGCGCGGGTGTCGGTTCGGGCGTCGGTTCCGGTGTCGGCACGAGTGCCGGTTCCGGTGCCGGTACGGGCATCCGCGCCGGTGTCGGTACGGGCGTGGGCACCGGGAGTTCCGTTCCCGCACCGGGGCCCACCCTGGCGCGCGTCATGGACCACCTCTCCCGCCCCGCCGACACGGACGGCGAGACCGGAGCGGCCCTGGCCGCCGGCATCAGCGCCGAGCTGGCCAGGGAGGAAGCGGCGGCCCCGGTCGCCCCCGCCGAGGCGGGGGGCGACGCCCTCGCGCTCTGGGGCACCGACCCGCTGCCCCTCCTCCCCCTCCAGCCGCCGCGCACCGGCCGCGAACTGCTCGCCGACCACGTCACGGCGATGGTCTGCTGCTCCGCCGTCGACACGGCGGGCGCCGCCCCCGGCCTGGACTGGCTGGACGGCCCGGCCCTGCTGGTCGACGGAGTCCGCAGAGCCGATCTCGGCGGGCGCGTCCTCAGCCTGGTCGAGGGCGGCGACGCGGAGCCGCTCCGCTCGTGGCTGGCCTCCCTCGGCGTCCGCGCGGAGAAGCCCGTACGCCTCGTGTGAGCCCCGGGGCGTACGGGCGGGGCGGCACCTGTAGGCCGGCCGTACCGGCACCCGTAGGCCGGCCGTACGCCCCAGGCCCGCCCCCGCTCCAGGCCCGCCCCCGCCCCTGACCGCACACCCGCCGAAGCCCCTCCGCGAGCACCGCACTCCCGGTGGCCGAATATGTTCCCCTTTCTTGTCACCGCCCGTTCCCTTTCATGCCTGTACATGTGCATTCGTCCCTCCATGGCCTCTCCGGCTCGCGCCGACCCACGTTCCGGAGCGATGTATTCCGTTCACGTCAATTCACGACGAACGGTGACGGGCCACACGCGTTTTGTGATGTGCTGGTGTCCGGAGCCGACCGTCGACCGCGTCACCGACCGGCCAAACGGCCGTATTACCGTCGTATTACCGGCGCGTCGGCGCACGTATCGAGGCGTGCATCAACATCCGTGCCCCCTGCGGGCGCGGCGGCACGGAGGAGGGGCGCACCATGGGGGCGGACCAGATCCGGCGATGGGAATCGGGCGCTCTCGCCCACGCGGTGAGCGACCCGTTCGGCCAGGGCCCGCTGCCCTGGCTGCGCGGCAGCGAGAACTACATCGACGACACCGGCCAGGTCGTCCCCTGGTACGCGGACCCGACGCTGGGCGCGGGCCGCAGCGGCGGCCCCCGTACCGCCGACGACGTACGGCGCCAGATCAAGGGCTTCGCCTCGAACGGCGCCGTGGCCCCGGGCGAGGCGATCGACTTCCACGTCACCGTCGACCCGCCGCAGGAGTTCTTCGTCGACATCTACCGGATCGGGCACTACGGCGGCGACGGCGCCCGCAAGATCACCACCAGCCCGCGCCTCTCCGGCATCGTCCAGTCCGCGCCGCTCGCCGTCGACCGCACGGTCTCCTGCCACCACTGGTGGCTCTCCTGGCGGCTCCAGATCCCGTCGTACTGGTCCCTCGGCGCCTACGTCGCCGTCCTCACCACGGTCGACGGCTACCGCTCCCACATCCCCTTCACGGTCCGCGACAGCCACCCCGCCGATCTGCTCCTCCTGCTCCCCGACATCACCTGGCAGGCGTACAACCTCTATCCCGAGGACGGCCACACCGGCGCCAGCCTCTACCACGCCTGGGACGAGCAGGGCCGGCTCCTCGGCGAGCAGGACGCCGCGACGACCGTCTCCTTCGACCGCCCCTACGCGGGCGCGGGACTGCCCCTCCATGTGGGCCATGCCTACGACTTCATCCGCTGGGCCGAGCGCTACGGCTACGACCTGGCGTACGCCGACGCCCGCGACCTGCACGCGGGCCGTGTCGACCCCACCCGCTACCGGGGCCTGATCTTCCCCGGTCACGACGAGTACTGGTCCGTCCCCATGCGGACCACCGTCGAAGCCGCCCGCGACCACGGCACCTCGCTCGTCTTCCTCTCCGCCAACTCTCTCTACTGGCAGGTGGAGCTGGGCCCTTCGGCCTCCGGTGTCCCCGACCGCCTCCTCACCTGCCGCAAGCGCCGCGGCCCCGGGCGCCCCGCCCTCTGGCGTGAGGTGGACCGGGCGGAGCAGCAGCTTCTCGGCATCCAGTACGCGGGCCGGGTCCCCGAGCCGCACCCGCTCGTCGTACGGAACGCCGGCCACTGGCTCTGGGAGGCCGTCGGCGTGGCCGAGGGCGAGGAGATCGCGGGGCTGGTCGCGGGCGAGGCGGACCGGTACTTCCCGCGTACGGCGCTGCCCGAGCACCAGAACCGGATCCTGCTCGCGCACTCCCCGTACCGCGACAGCGAGAACACCAAGCGCCACCAGGAGACCTCGCTCTACCGCGCCCCGTCCGGCGCCCTCGTCTTCGCCTCCGGCACCTTCGCCTGGTCCCCGGCGCTGGACCGCCCCGGCCATGTCGACCCGCGGATCCAGCGTGCGACCGCCAACCTCCTCGACCGGATCTGCAAACGGGATTGACCGCCCCGCCTCCCCGGACGTCCGCCCGCCTACCCGGACGTCCGCCCGCCTCCCCGGACGCCCGCCTGACTCCCGGATCTCTCCGCCCACCCCCGCGAGCTGCGGCTTCCGGCATACGGGAGAATCGAGACGATCTCCTTGATCGGACATAACCACGCGGAGGAACGGTGTCCGGATTCGTAGAAAAGCCCGAGCCCCTTCAGGTGCCGGGGCTGGTGCACATCCACACCGGCAAGGTGCGTGATCTGTACCGGAACGAGGCGGGCCACCTGGTGATGGTCGCCAGCGACCGTATGTCCGCGTACGACTGGGTCCTGCCCACCGAGATCCCGGACAAGGGCCGGGTCCTCACCCGGCTCTCGCTCTGGTGGTTCGAACGGCTGACGGACCTCGTCCCGAACCATGTGATCTCCACCGACGTCCCCGAGGGCGCCCCCGCCGACTGGGCCGGCCGCACCCTCGTCTGCGAGTCGCTCGACATGATCCAGGTGGAGTGCGTCGCACGCGGCTACCTCACCGGCTCGGGCCTCGCCGAGTACCAGGAGTCCCGCACCGTCTGCGGGCTCGCGCTCCCCGAAGGGCTGGTCGACGGCTCCGAGCTGCCCGCCCCGATCTTCACCCCGGCGACGAAGGCGGCCGTGGGGGACCACGACGAGAACGTGTCGTACGACGAGGTGGTGCGCCTGATCGGCACCGAGAACGCGTCCCTGCTGCGCCGGACGACCCTCGACGTCTACGGCCGGGCCCGGGACATCGCGCGCGACCGGGGGATCATCCTCGCCGACACGAAGTTCGAGTTCGGCTTCGACGGAGAGCGCCTGGTGATCGCGGACGAGGTGCTGACGCCCGACTCCTCGCGCTTCTGGCCGGCCGCCACCTGGGAGCCGGGCCGCGCGCAGTCTTCGTACGACAAGCAGTACGTACGCGACTGGCTGACCTCGCCCGCCTCCGGCTGGGACCGCGCGAGCGAGCAGCCGCCGCCCCCGCTGCCGCAGGAGATCGTGGACGCGACCCGCGCGAAGTACCTGGAGGCGTACGAACTTCTCACCGGCAAGAGCTGGTAGAGCGGGCAGGACCGCTGGAGCGGGGTAAGCGAGAAGCCCCCGGCCGATTCATTCGGCCGGGGGCTTCTCGTTCTCTGAGCGGACGACCAGGTTCGAACTGGCGACCTCAACCTTGGCAAGGTTGCGCTCTACCAACTGAGCTACGTCCGCATGCGCCGCTCTGCTTCCGCACCGTTGCGCGGTGGCGCGAGGCCAACTATACCCAACCCCGGTCGCGTGCGAGACGCGCTGCCGCATGCCGGTTCTCCGCCCCCAGCTTGGTGGCCGCCGACGACAGGTAGTTCCGTACGGTCCCCTGCGAGAGGGAGGCGCGCTCGGCGATCTCCGCGATCGACGCACCGTCGACCGCCAGCTCCAGGACCTCGGCCTCGCGGGCGGTCAGCGGCGAGTCCCCGGCGGAGATCGCGTCGGCGGCCAACTCCGGGTCCACGAAGCGGTAACCGGCGTGGACGGAGCGGATGATCTCGGCGAGCTGCCGCGCGCTGACCGTTTTGGGCACGAAGCCGCGCACCCCGGCGGCCAGCGCCCGCTTGAGGTGGCCGGGCCTGCCGTGGCTCGTCACGATCATCGTCCGGCAGCCGGGCAGTTCGGCCCGGAGGGATGTGGCGACTTTCACACCGTCCGCTCCCGGCATCTGGAGATCCAGCACGGCGACATCGGGACGGTGGGCCCGCGCCATCGCGAGCGCCTCGGGTCCCGTGGCCGCCTCGGCGACGACGACGAGATCGTCCTCAAGGGCGAGCAGCGCGGCCACGGCGCCCCGGATCAGGTGCTCGTCATCGGCCAGGAGGACCCGTACCGGGACGCTGGGGCGGGAGGCGGAAGCACCGGACGGCTGGGAAGACACGGGCGGCTGGGAAGACACGGGCGGCACGGACGTCACGGGTGGCTCGGACGGTACGGACGGCTCGAACGGCTCGGGCGGTACGGAGGACTCGGGCGGTACGGACATCAGACCGCCACCTCCGCGCCCGCGCCCTCGCCGGCGCCCATCGGCCCCGCGCCCGACCCGGACGACGGCCCCGGCCCCGGCCCCCGCCCTGATCCCGGTCGGGACCGTGGCCGTGGCTGTTCCGGCAGCGGGATCCGTGCCGTCAGGTGGAAGCCGCCGCCCTTCGTGGGGCCCGCCTCCAGCGTGCCGTCCACGGCGACCAGCCGTTCCCGCAGCCCGGCGAGCCCGGAACCCTTCGCCCGCTGTCCGGCGGCGCCCCCGGCCGGATCGGTCCCCGCCACGCCGTCGTTCTCCACGATCAGAACCGCCTCCCAGCCACTGAACTCCCTGGAGCCTACGGATTCCCCGGACCCTACGGGCCTTCCGTACTCTCCTGTCTCCGACGGCTGCTCCGACAGCCGTACGGTGCACCGCCGCGGGTCCCCGTGCCGCAGGACGTTCGTCGTCGCCTCGCGCACCACCCACCCCAGCGCGGACCGGACCCCGGTCGGAAGCCCCATGCTCCCGCGCTGTCCGCCGCCCCGCCCGCCGTTCGGCATTCCGCCCTCGATCGTCTCGATCCCGTCGATCTGGCAGTCGATGCCGGCCGCCTCCAGCACGCCCAGGGTGATCGATGCCACTCCGAGGCCCCCGAGGAGCATCAGCAGGGCGCCCGACGGCCCTCAGCGGTTCTCAGCGGCGCGGCTCCCAGCGGAACCACCGCTGTACGGCAAAGCCGGCCAGCACGATCCAGACCAGGGCGGTCAGCGCCGCCGTGAGGAGGTCATACCCCTCCGTACCGCCCAGCCAGCCCGCCCGTATCAGGGTCATCACGCCGGTCACGGGCAGCAGTTCGCAGATGGTGGCCACCCGGTCCGGCAGCACCTGCAGCGGTACGAAGAGACCGGAGCCCACCACCGAGATCAGGAACAGCGGCATTGTGGTGATCTGGGCGCTCTCCACGGTACGGGTGAACGCCGAGGTCGCGGCCGCCAGCGAGGTGAGCAGCAGCAGCCCGGCCAGCAGTCCGCCGAGCAGCAGCAGCGGGTTCTCCGGCGCGGGCACCCCCAGGAACGCGACCCCGCCCGCGATCATCAGGCAGGACTGCGCGAAGGCCAGCACGACCGCGGGCAGCGCCGTACCGGCGAGGATCTCGCGGTCGGACGCCTCGACCGTACGGAGCCGCTTGAGCACCAGGTCCTCGCGGCGGGCCGTGTACGCGGCGGAGAGGTTGGCGTACACCCCCATGATCAGCACCATGCCGATGCTGCCGGCCATCGCGACCTCGATGCCGGTCATCCCGACCTTGCCGAGGTCGACCTCCCTGAGAGACGCCTTGATCGCCCCGATCATGGCCACCGGCACGATCAGCGCGGAGAAGAGCGCGGTCCTGTTCCGGACGAGCATGACGTACTCCGCCTGCCCGAGCGCCTTGAGCCGCCCGGCGGCCGTCGTCCGCGGCCCGCCGGCCGGGTCCTTCGTCGTGCCCGTCGTGCCTGTCGTGCCTGTCGCGCCCGCCGCGCCTGTCGCGCCCGCCCGACGCGTCGTCCCCGGATCGATCACCTCGACCGCCCCGTCATCCGCGCTGCCGTCCGTCCTGCTCATCGTGCGTCCCCCGTTTCCGCGCGCTCCGACGCGATATCCAGAAATGCCTCTTCGAGGGAGGCGGAACGGGCGTCCAGCGTCGCCAGTTCCACGTCCGACTCCTCGGCCCAGCGCAGGAGTTCCCCCAGGTCCCGCTGGAGCCGCCGGGTGCGGATCTCCATCTGCCCGTCGCCGCGCTCCGCCGCGTGCAGCGACAGCGGGAGCCGTCCGGCGGGGACGCCGGCGGGCAGCGTGAAGCGGATCCGCGCGGGCCGGGCCGCGGTCACCTCGGCCGGGGTGCCGGAGACCTCGATCCGGCCCCTGTGCATGATCGCCAGCCGGTCGGCGAGGGTCTCGGCCTCCTCCAGGTAGTGCGTGGTCAGCAGCACGGTGGTGCCGCCCGCCCGCAGCTCCCGCACCAACTCCCAGGTGTCGCGCCGCCCTTCGGCGTCCAGCCCCGTCGTCGGCTCGTCCAGGAAGAGCACCTCGGGCCGTCCGAGCAGCGCGAGCGCCAGGTCCAGGCGCCGCTTCTCGCCGCCGGAGAGCTGCTTGACCCGTACGCCGGCCCGGTGGCCCATCCCCACCAGTTCCAGCGCCTCACCGGTCGGGCGCGCGCCGCTGGTGCACCCGGCGCACATCCGCACCGTTTCCGTGACCGTCAGGTCGGAGGGGAAGCCGCCCTCTTGGAGCATCACGCCCACCCGGGGTCGCACGGCGGCCCGTTCGGTGTACGGATCGTGCCCCAGCACCCGGATCGTGCCGCCGCTGGGCCGGGCCAGGCCCTCCAGCAGCTCGACGGTGGACGTCTTGCCCGCGCCGTTCGTCCCGAGCAGTGCGAACAGCTCGCCGCGCGGCACGGAGAAGGAGATCCCGTCGACCGCGTGGAATCCGCCGGTGTACGTGCGCCGCAAGGCGTTCACGTCGATCGCCGGGGCGGGCGCGGCGCCGTCGTCCCGGGGCGGGTGGGCCGAAACCTGCGTCGATGCCTGAGTCATGTCTTCAAGGGTTCCGGCGGAGCGGGCCCTTCGGCAGTGCGCCCTGTCACCGTCTCCGATGACATTTGTCATTTCGCGGGACGTGCGGCGGTGAGCGGAGGCTTATGAGGAGGAGAGGACACGAAGAAGGCCCTGGTCCGGGGACCAGGGCCTTCATTCTTCACGAGCGGACGACCAGGTTCGAACTGGCGACCTCAACCTTGGCAAGGTTGCGCTCTACCAACTGAGCTACGTCCGCATCGCACCGGCTGACCGATGCGCTCATCACTCTACCTGATCCATTGAGCCGGACCGGAAGCGATGTAGAGCGGGTGACAGGAATTGCACACTGCGCCTCCCCCTTGGAAAGGGGGCGTTCTACTACTGAACTACACCCGCACGCTGCCTGGGCTTCGGCTTTTCGGCCTTGCCCCTCGGCGTGTTCCAAACTCTAGCCGATCAGTGGGGGTGGTGTGCAACTCGGTGCGGAGCCAGGTCACTCGACCGGCGTGAGCCCGGGTACGAACCGGGCGCGAGCCGGGCACGAGCCGGGCGTGAACCCGCACACGGAACGGGCGCGGACCCGGGTGCGAACCGGGCGCGGCCCGGATACGAACCAGGCGGAGACCCGGCGCGGCCCCGGCGCTTCCGTCGGCGTCCGGCCCGCGCTCTGTTCGCACCCGGGTCCGCCTCCGGTGCCCCGCGCCCTGTCCGGGGCCGCCTCCGGTTCGCGCGCCCTGCCCGGTCCGTCTCCGGCGCCCCGCGCCCGCCCGCCGTTCAACTCGCTTGGTGGAACGCCTCGTACACCCGCTTCGGGATCCGGCCGCGCGCCGGCACCTCCACCTTGTGGGACTGCGCCCAGGCCCGCACCGCCGCCGGGTCGGGAGCGAGCGCCGTGTGCCGGTAGGTCGTACGCGAGCGTGACTTGCCGTGCTTACTGGCATTTGTCTGCTTTCGGCCCGCCGCCATGAAGGGGGCCAGGGCCTTACGCAGTTTCTTCGCGTTGGCAGGATTGAGGTCGATCTCGTACGACTTCCCGTCCAGGCCGAACGCGACCGTTTCCGCCGCATCCCCGCCGTCGATGTCGTCGGAGAGCGTGACCACTACGCGCTGCGCCACGGATTCAGGTCCTTTCTTGCGGCACCCGCTCACGCCCGAACGTGCCCGACATGTGCGGGAAACGTGTTGACGTGCTGCGATACCGGCCTTCCGGCTCTTATGGGGCAATGCTTCTTTCCGCTGTATTCCTTTGTACAGCGAAAGAGACCGCATTGTGAAGCCCACCCAATTACATCAGCGTGTCCTGCGGCAATGGGTGGCGAGATTTTTTTCCGGGATTTTTCCCGGCACTGTCCCGCGGTGGCCCCGGCCGTCCCGCCGTTCGCGCGGATCCAGAAAACGGACATATCTACCCGCGTAGATTTTCCGGCCGGGTACGCTGAGGTACCTCGGGGGGTCTGGGGGATTCCCCGGAGAACGCAACAGCGAGAACCAGCCGCACCACACCACCGGGAGTGCACGTGGCACGCGTCGTAGTCGACGTCATGCTCAAGCCGGAGATCCTCGACCCGCAGGGCCAGGCGGTGCAGCGCGCACTGCCCCGCCTGGGCTTCGAGGGGATCGCCGACGTCCGCCAGGGAAAGCGTTTCGAGCTGGAGGTGGCGGGGCCGGTCGACGAGGCCGCCCTCGCCCGCATCCATGAGATGGCCGAAACCTTTCTCGCCAACACCGTCATCGAGGACTTCGTAGTGAAGATCGATGAAGCTGACGAGGCCGGCGGGCGTGACGGGGCCGTCGCCGCCGCCGCGACGGCCGAGGAGTCGAAGTGACGTCTCGTATCGGAGTCGTCACCTTCCCCGGCACCCTCGACGACCGGGACAGCCTGCGGGCCGTCCGTATCGCCGGTGCCGAGCCGGTATCGCTGTGGCACCGCGACAAAGATCTCCATCAGGTCGACGCGGTTGTCCTGGCAGGCGGTTTCAGTTACGGCGATTATCTGCGGGCCGGTGCCATCTCCCGGTTCTCGCCGGTGATGGAAACGATCATTGAGCAGGCGAAGGCCGGTATGCCGGTTCTCGGCATCTGCAACGGCTTCCAGATCCTCACCGAGTCGCATCTCCTTCCAGGGGCGATGCTCCGTAACAACCATCTGCACTTCATCTGCCGCGATCAGAAACTGCGGGTGGAGAGCGCGGACACCGCCTGGACCGCCGACTATTCCGCCGGCCAGGAAATCTCCGTACCGCTCAAGAACATCGACGGCCGGTACGTCGCCGACGAGCGCACGCTCGACGCGCTGGAGGCCGAGGGCCGGGTCGCCTTCCGCTACCTGGACGGGAACCCGAACGGTTCGCTGCGCGACATCGCCGGGATCACCAACGCGGCGGGCAACGTCGTCGGCCTCATGCCGCACCCCGAGCACGCCGTGGAACCGCTGATCGGTACGGGCCGTACCGACGGCCTCGGATTCTTCACCTCGATCCTGAAGAAGCTGGTAAGCGCCTGATGACCATCAAGAACCTCGACACGGTCAAGCACGCGCTCGGCACCCCCGACGCCGAGCAGCCCTGGAAGGAACTCGGCCTCAAGGAGGACGAGTACGCCCGGATCCGCGAGATCCTGGAGCGCCGTCCCACCGGCGCCGAGCTGGCCATGTACTCCGTCATGTGGTCCGAGCACTGCTCGTACAAGAGCAGCAAGGTCCACCTGCGGCAGTTCGGCGAGAAGGCGCCCGCGAACGACGCGATGCTCGTCGGCATCGGCGAGAACGCGGGCGTCGTGGACGTCGGCCAGGGGTACGCGGTCACCTTCAAGGTCGAGTCGCACAACCACCCCTCGTACATCGAGCCCTACCAGGGCGCGGCCACCGGCGTCGGCGGCATCGTCCGCGACATCCTCGCCATGGGTGCCCGACCGGTCGCCGTCGTCGACCCGCTGCGCTTCGGAGCGGCCGACCACCCGGACACCAAGCGGGTGCTGCCCGGGGTCGTCGCGGGCATCGGCGGTTACGGCAACTGCCTCGGCCTGCCGAACATCGGCGGCGAGGTCGTCTTCGACGCCTGCTACCAGGGCAACCCGCTGGTCAACGCCGGCTGCATCGGCGTGATGAAGCACGAGGACATCCACCTCGCGAAGGCGTCCGGCGCGGGCAACAAGGTGATCCTGTACGGCGCCCGCACGGGCGGCGACGGCATCGGCGGCGTCTCGGTGCTGGCGAGCGAGACCTTCGAGTCCACCGGTCCGGCCAAGCGGCCCGCCGTGCAGGTCGGTGACCCCTTCCAGGAGAAGCTCCTCATCGAGTGCACCCTGGAGATCTTCGCGGAGAAGCTCGTCGCCGGGATCCAGGACCTCGGCGGCGCCGGCCTCTCCTGCGCGACGAGCGAGCTGGCGTCGGCCGGCTCCGGCGGGATGCGGGTCGAGCTGGACACCGTACCGCTGCGTGACGCGACCCTCTCGCCCGAGGAAATCCTCATGAGCGAGTCGCAGGAGCGCATGTGCGCGGTCGTCGAGCCCGGCAAGGTCGACCGCTTCATGGAGATCTGCGAGAAGTGGGACGTCATCGCCACGGTCATCGGTGAGGTGACCGAGGGCGAGCGCCTGGAGATCTTCTGGCACGGTGAGCAGATCGTCGACGTACCGCCGCGCTCCGTCGCCCATGACGGTCCGGTGTACGAGCGGCCCTACGCGCGCCCCGACTGGCAGGACGCCCTCCAGGCGGACGACGCGAACAAGCTCGCCCGCCCGGCCACCTCGGCCGAGCTGCGCGAGCAGGTGCTGCGGCTGGTCGCGTCGCCGAACCAGGCGTCGAAGGCGTGGATCACCGACCAGTACGACCGTTTCGTGCAGGGCAACACGGTGCTGGCGCAGCCCGAGGACGCCGGCATGGTCCGGATCGACGAGGAGTCGAACCTGGGCGTGGCGATGGCGACGGACGGCAACGGCCGCTTCGCGAAGCTCGACCCGTACACGGGCGCGCAGCTCGCGCTGGCGGAGGCGTACCGCAACGTGGCCGCCTCCGGAGCCACCCCGCTCGCCATCTCCGACTGCCTGAACTTCGGCTCGCCCGAGGACCCGGCCGTGATGTGGCAGTTCGCCGAGGCGACGCGTGGACTGGCCGACGGCTGCCTCCAGTTGGGTACGCCGGTGACCGGCGGCAATGTCTCGCTCTACAACCAGACGGGCGAGACGGCGATTCACCCGACGCCGGTCGTGGCCGTCCTCGGTGTGATCGACGACGTCAACCGCCGTACGCCGATCGCCTTCGCGGAGCAGGGCCAGCTTCTCTACCTGCTCGGCGACACCCGCGAGGAGTTCGGCGGTTCCGCCTGGTCCCAGGTCGTCCACGACCACCTGGGCGGGCTGCCGCCGGCCGTGGACCTGGACCGGGAGAAGCTGCTCGGCGAGATCCTGATCTCGGCGTCCCGCGACGGCATGATCGACGCGGCGCACGACCTGAGCGACGGCGGTCTGATCCAGGCGGTGACGGAGTCCTGCCTGCGCGGCGGGCACGGTGCGCGGCTGGTCGTACCGGACGGGCTCGACGCGTTCACACTCCTGTTCAGCGAGTCGGCGGGCCGCGCGGTCGTCGCCGTACCGCGCAGCGAGGAGCTCCGCTTCACCGACATGTGCGGGGCGCGCGGGCTGCCCGTGACCCGGATCGGGGTCGTGGACGGCGAGGAGATCGAGGTGCAGGGCGAGTTCGGCATCCCGCTGGGCGAGCTGAGGGACGCGCACGAGGCGACGATTCCGGCGCTGCTGGCCTGAGCGCCGCCGTTCGGTCACGTCAACCAGGCGTCGACCAGGAGTGACCAGGCGTCAACCAGGATCGACCAGGATCAATCAGGAGGGGAAGGCACCATGTCGTACGAGTACAAGGTCGTCACGTTCCGGGAATCGCTCATAGGCGACGCCCTGGACGGCGACAAGCTGGAGAAGATCCTCAACAAGCACGCCGAGGACGGCTGGGCGCTGAAGTCCATCACGGCGGCGGACGTCAAGGGCCGGATCGGTCCGGGCGCGGTCGAGGGACTGCTGCTGACGCTGGAGCGCCCGCGCGAGGCGTGACGCACTCACGGCCTGACGGCCTGACGGTCCGAGTTGAGCCCCCGTCCCGGGTTTTCCGGGGCGGGGGCTCAGCTGTGTGCCCGTGCGCCGCGCACGAGCGCCGCCTTCCCTAAGTATTACGTAGTTACGTAGTATCGCGGCATGGAGCTTGAGGAGCGCGTCGCCGAACTGGAGCGCAGGCTGGCGGCGTTGGAGCGCGCGGACCGCGATCGCGGGGCCGGGAGCCGATCCGGCGCCCGGGGCGCGGACGGGACGGCCGGGACGGACGGCGCGGAGTCGCCGCTGCCCGGCGGCGACCTCTGGGCGCTGCACCACCTCAAGTCGGAGCTGAAGAGGGCCGGTTCGCCGGGCGGGGGAGTGCTCTACACCGGCTCCGTACGGCTGCCCGCGGGCGAGCGGTACGAGTGGCAGTACGGCGCGCTCACCGACGGACTGCTCGCCGCCGACTGGTCGGGGACCTCGGAGTCCTTCGCCGCGCTCGGCCATCCCGTACGGCTCCGCCTGCTGCGCGAGATCCTCGGCGGCCGGCGCACGACGGCCGAGCTGGCGGAGGTGGACGGACTCGGCACCACCGGCCAGCTCTACCACCACCTGCGCCAACTGACCGGCACCGGCTGGCTGCACACACCGGGCCGGGGGCGGTACGAGATCCCGGCGGCCCGGGTCGTACCGCTGCTGGTGATGATCACCGCCGCGGGCCCGTAGCTCCGTCACCACCCATGACCGATCGAACCACCGGGGGGAACGAAACGATGTCCGTGAGTGAGATGGAGAAGGAGAAGGGCCGCCGGAGCCGGGCGCGGGCCATGACCGCCTTCCGGCTGTCCTGGCTGGTGTTCTGCGTCCTGGTCTTCGTCGGGGCGCACGTCAGCCTGCCCTTCAGCTACTGGTGGATCTGGCTGCCCGCGGGGATCGGGATCGCGCTGCTGGTGTGGATGGGGCGCACGGCCCGCGCCCAGCACGCGGTGCGCCCGCCGGCGGTGGAGGTGGACCCGCCGGTCAGGGGGTGCTGGCAGGCGGTGAACAGCCCGGCGGACAAGGTGCCGAGCCATGGGACGTACGGGTACGGGCAGGCGTACGCGATCGACATCGTGGCGGAGCCAGGCCCGGAGGCCGGCCCGCGCGGTCCGGAGGCCGGCACGCCCGACACGCTCAGCCCGGAGTCCGGCTCGCCCGGCACGGCAGGACCGGCGTCCACCACGCCGCCGCCGTCCCGTCCGGCGTTCGCGTGGCTGTGGCCGGTCGCCCGCCGCAACGAGGACTTCCCGGCCTTCGGCGCACCGCTGCTCGCGGTGGCCGACGCGACGGTCGTCCACGCTTCCGACGGCCAGCGCGACCACCTCAGCAGGAACTCCCTGGCCGGCCTGGTCTATCTGATGCTCTTCGAGAGCGTGGTACGGGACCTCGTCGGGGCGCACCGGATCTTCGGCAACCACCTGATCCTCGACCTCGGGAACGGTACGTACGCGGCCTACGCCCACCTCCGGCAGGGCTCGCTGGAGGTCGGCGTGGGCGACCGCGTCTCGGCCGGGCAGCCCCTGGCCCGCTGCGGGAACTCGGGCAACTCCAGCGAGCCGCACCTCCACTTCCAGCTCATGGACCACCCGGACCTGAACGTCGCCCGCGGCATCCCGTTCCGCTGGAGGGGTGTCGGTGTCCCGTCGAACGGCGAGAACTTCGTGACCGGGATTTAGTTTCAATCGATACCGTATTGAGTGAAGTAGTCTCTGTTTCATGGCCGCCGACGTTCCTCACCAGACCAGCGCCTCACATGCGACCGACCGCCCCGGGGATGTCTCGCCGTTCGCTCTCGGCCTGCTGCTGCGCCGGGCGCACTGGCGCGCCGCCGCGGTGATGGGTGAGGCACTTCGGCCGCTCGGCGTCGAGCTGCGGCATTTCGCGGTGCTGATCGTGCTGGTCAATCGCGGGCCCACGGTCCAGCGTGACCTGGCGGCGGAGACGGGGTCGGACAAGGCGGGGATCATGCGGGTCGTGGACGACCTGGAGCGGAAGGGGCTCGCCGTACGCAGGGCCGTTCCGGGTGACCGGCGGGTGCGGGCGGTGGAGATCACGTCTCAGGGACGCGAACTCTTCGACGCGGCCCATGCGGCGGCGGAGCCGCTGGCCGAGCACCTGGCCGCCGAACTGGGACCCGGCGGGCCCGAGCAGCTGACGGACTTGCTGACCCGGTTGGCCCACCCCGCGGGTCCCGAGGCTTAACGCGCGTCCCTCCCGGCGGCTTCCGCGGCGAGCCGTTCCGCGAGTTCCTTGGCCTTGGTGGCCGCTTCCTCGAAGGCGCGCTTGCGGGACACCTCGTAGAGGGGGACCAGTTCCGACATGGCCGGGTTGCGGGGGGCCAGGGTGAGTTCCGGGACGATGAAGTCGAGGTCCAGGCCGAGCGTTTCCTTCAGGACTGCCTCCAGATAGTTCTGTACGAACTCGTAGCCCTCGCGCGGGGTGCCCGGCGCGTAGGAGCCGCCGCGGCTGGCGATGACGATCACCGGAGTGCCCTGGGCCGAGGGGGCCCCGCCCGCGGTGCGCCCGAGCAGGAACACGCTGTCCAGCCATGCCTTCAGGGTCGACGGGATCGAGAAGTTGTACATGGGGGCGCCGATCAGGATGGCGTCCGCCGCCTCCAGTTCCTCGATGAGCTGCACGCGCGCGGCGAACGCGGCGGACTGCTCCGGGGTGCGCTCGGCGGGGGCGGTGAAACCGGCGGTCCAGGCCGCGGCGGTGATGTGCGGGACGGGGTCGGCGGCCAGGTCGCGGTAGATCACCGTGCCCTCCGGGTGCTGCTCCTCCCAGGTCCTGCGGAAGGCGGCCGAGACCGAACGGGACGAGGACGCCGCGCCCGGGAGCACGGACGAGTCGATGTGCAGCAGTGTGGTCATGGGTTTTCTCCAAGGAATGGTGTCCCCGGCGGGAAGCCGGGGCCGGGGCTTTCGTGGGCCCGACGATAGTTGCACACGATACGGTATCGAATGATACGGTCGTGAGTGTAATGAAGATGGATGACGACGAACCCACGAACCCGTTGAAGCGGATGGAGGCGGGGTGATCATGGACGTCTACCAGGCGGTCACGAGCCGGCGAGCGGTGCGCGGATTCACCGACCGGCCCGTCCCGAGGGAGGCGCTGGAGCGCGTGCTGTCCGCCGCGGCCCGGGCGCCGTCCGGCTCGAACCTCCAGCCGTGGCGCGCCTATGTCGTGACCGGTGAGCCGTTGGCCGAGATCAAGAAGCGCGCCGTCGGGCGCCTGGCCGCGGGCGACTCCTGGGACGAGGCGGAGTACGAGATGTACCCGCCCGCGCTGAAGTCCCCGTACCACGAGCGCCGGTCCGCTTTCGGTGAGCAGCGTTACGGAGCGCTCGGCATTCCGCGGGAGGACACCGAGGCGCGCCAGCGCGCCGCCTCCGCGAACTGGGACTGTTTCGGCGCGCCCGCCGCCCTGTTCTGCTACATCGACCGCGGCATGGGCCGGCCCCAGTGGTCCGACGTCGGCATGTATCTGCAGACCGTCATGCTGCTGCTCCGTGCCGAAGGACTGCACAGCTGTACGCAGATGGCGTGGGCGAAGTTCCACAGGACCGTCGCGGCGGTCCTGTCACCCCCGGAGGAGCTCATCCTCTTCTGCGGCATGTCGATCGGATTCGAGTGCGTCACGGCGGGCGGCGACGTCCGTACGGGCCGCGCGCCGCTCGACGAGACAGTCACGTTCGTCGACGGCCGCTGACGTCACCCGCGGTCGGCGGCGAGCGCCGGTCATTGCCCTGCCCACATAACTACCCAAGTGTCATATTTCACACAAAGACGAATAAGCGCAAAGACGAATGAAAGGCATGTCATGAAGGTCGCAGTCATCGGCGGTACCGGGCTCATCGGATCGCAGGTCGTCAAGAATCTGAACGCCGCCGGACACGAGGCGGTACCGCACTCGCTGTCCAGCGGGGTGGACGTCATCAGCGGCCAGGGGCTGGACGCTGCGTTGGCGGGCGCCGACGTCGTCGTCAACCTGACGAACTCCCCGACGTTCGACGAGGCCTCCCTGGCCTTCTTCCAGACCTCCATGGACAACCTGCTGGCCGCGGCCGGCAGGGGCGGCGTCGGCCACTTCGTCATCCTCTCGATCGTCGGCGCGGAGCAGGTGCCGGAGCTGGACTACTACCGCGCCAAGGTGCTCCAGGAGAACCTCCTCGCCGCCGGGCCGGTCCCGTACTCGATCGTCCGGGCGACACAGTTCATGGAGTTCATGGACGCCACCATGTCCTGGACCACCGACGGCGACACCGTCCGGCTGCCCGCCACCCCGATCCAGCCGATCGCCGCCAAGGACGTGGCCGCCGCGGTGGCCGAGGTCGCCGCGGGCGCCCCGCTGAACGGCATCCGCAACATCGCCGGCCCGGAGATCTTCTCCCTCGACGAGGTGGGCCGTATCACCCTGTCCCGCAAGGGCGGCAGCCGTACGGTCGTCACCGACCCCACGGCCGGCATGTTCGCCGCCGTCAAGGGCGACGTCCTCACTGACAAGGACGCCCACCTCGCCCCCACCCACTACGCCGACTGGCTCTCCTGACCCTGTCGACCTCGTTAACCTCGCCCCATGCCACCTGCCAAGAAGCGTGCCCGCAGCTACGACTCCGCCAAGATCCGGGCCGCCGTGCTGGCCCAGTTCGGGAATGTCCGCGCGGCGGTCGGACGCCTCACCCCCGAGCAGCTCGCGTCGCCCAGCGGGCTCGGGGAGTGGAGAGTGCGGGAACTGGCCGCGCATCTGTGCATGGCGGTCGAGTCCGTCAACCTCTACATCGAGCAGATCGAGCAGATCGAGCAGATCGAGCAGGAGGGGCGGACCCGGGACCGGGACCGGGACCGGCGGGGGGAGCCCGTCACCCTCGCCACCTGGCCCTTCGCCACAGCCGCGCACGCCGGTGCCATCTCCGGGAGCGTCACCGAGTACGCCGCGTCGGCCGCCCCGGACGAGTTGTTCGCCCGTACCGCCGCCCGGATCGAGGCACTGCTGCCCGGCGCCGACGACGACCGGGTGGTGGCGATGCGGCTCGGGGCGATGCGGCTCGGGGACTATCTCGTCACCCGGACCGTCGAGTTGATCGTCCACACCGACGACCTCAACCGCGCCGCCGGGCTCGCCGTGCCCTTCGACCGGCAGGCGCTCGCCGCCTGTACCCGGGTGCTCGCCGACGCGCTCGCCGTCAAGGCGCCCGGTTCGGCCACCGAGGTACGGGTGCCGCCGTACGCCGTCGTGCAGTGCGTGGCCGGGCCGCGGCACACCCGGGGGACCCCGCCCAACGTGGTGGAGACCGATCCGCTGACATGGATCCGGCTGGCCACCGGCCGTACGGACTGGCGCACCGAGATCGACGCGGCGCGGGTCGGCGCGAGCGGGGAGCGGGCGGATCTCGGTGGTCTGCTCCCGCTGATGGGGTGACGGGCCGGGAGACGCACGGGCGAGGCGGAACCGTACCGTGACCCGCCTCGTCCCACGGGTATGCGGAAACAGAAGATCATCCATGGCCCTCGCGTCACTCACATCGCCGCCGTCACCACGGCCGCGCTGCTCGCGCTGACCGCCTGCGGCACCGAGACGAAGGACGGGTCCGGTGCCGGATCCGGCACCGGGAACCGGGCCGGCGGCGGGTCCGTACAGACCGATCTGCCGCTCACCGGCGTCCGCTGGAGCGTCGACAGCGTGACGGTGGACGGCAGGAAGACCGCCGCGCCCGCCGGCGCCGGCGTCGAGATCAGCCCCCAGGGCCGGGCCAGCGCGCAGACCGGCTGCAACCGCATCAGCGCGGATGTCACCGTCGAGGGCGACACCGTCACCATCGGTGAGAAGGACACCACCCTGGTCGGCTGCGACAAGGAGATGGAGGGCTTCGAGAAGGCGCTCGACGGCGCGTTCGCCGGGAAGCTCACCGCCAAGGTCCAGGACAAGAAGCTCACCCTCACCACGGCGGACGGCGACACGATCGCGCTGACCTCCGAGGAGCCCGAGGACGCCGCGCCCCTCGCCGGGACCAGGTGGACGGTCGGCTCGCTCACCGAGAACGAGACGGCGACCTCCGTGCCGCAGGGCGCCGAGGGCAAGGCGTTCTTCACGATCACTCTGGGTAAGGAAGCTCAGGCCGGCAAGGACGGGGAGCGCACCGGCTCCGTCGAGGGCAGCCTCGGCTGCAACCGCTTCAAGGCGCCCGCCACCGTCACGGACACGACCCTCACCCTCGGCCGGATCACCGCCACCCGCAAGCTCTGCCCCGGACCCGGGATGACCCTGGAACGCCAGGTGCAGAAGGTGCTGGAGGGCAAGGTCACATATGAGCTGCGCCACCGGGACCTCAACCTCAAGACCGCCGAGGGGGAGGGGATCGGAGCCCTCGCTGCCACCCCGGAGAAGTAGCCGGAAGGGTCCGCGGGGGCCCTGGTCCGCATCCCCAATTCGGACCAGTGGTCGATCTCGCCTACACTCGGTGGCGTGCCTCGTGGTGATGGACGACTCAACCACGACCTGCTCCCCGGAGAGAAAGGCCCCCAGGACGCTTGCGGCGTCTTCGGAGTCTGGGCCCCGGGTGAAGAGGTCGCCAAGCTCACCTATTTCGGACTGTATGCCCTACAGCACCGTGGACAGGAGTCCGCGGGCATCGCAGTGAGCAACGGGTCCAAGATCCTGGTTTTCAAGGACATGGGCCTCGTCTCACAGGTCTTCGACGAAACCTCCCTCAGCTCCCTCGTGGGGCATATCGCGGTGGGCCATGCCCGCTACTCCACCACCGGAGCCTCGGTGTGGGAGAACGCGCAGCCGACCTTCCGGGCCACGGCCCACGGCTCCATCGCGCTCGGCCACAACGGCAATCTGGTCAACACCGCCCAGCTCGCCGAGATGGTCGCGGACCTGCCCAAGGAGAACGGCCGGACGACCCGGGTCGCCGCCACCAACGACACCGACCTGGTCACGGCCCTGCTGGCCAGCCAGTCGGACGCCGACGGCAAGTCCCTCACGGTCGAGGAAGCCGCCGCCAGGATCCTGCCCGACGTCCAGGGCGCCTTCTCGTTCGTCTTCATGGACGAGCACACCCTCTACGCCGCCCGCGACCCGCAGGGCATCCGCCCGCTCGTCCTCGGCCGGCTGGAGCGCGGCTGGGTCGTCGCCTCCGAGGGCGCGGCCCTCGACATCTGCGGCGCCTCCTTCGTCCGCGAGATCGAGCCCGGCGAGCTGATCGCCATCGACGAGAACGGTCTGCGTACGCAGCGATTCGCGGAAGCGAAGCCCAAGGGCTGCGTCTTCGAGTACGTCTACCTGGCCCGCCCGGATACGGACATCGCCGGTCGGAACGTCTATCTCTCCCGGGTCGAGATGGGCCGGAAACTGGCCCAGGAGGCCCCGGTCGAGGCAGATCTGGTCATAGCCACGCCCGAGTCCGGCACCCCCGCCGCCATCGGGTACGCGGAGGCCAGCGGTATCCCGTACGGATCCGGTCTCGTCAAGAACGCCTACGTCGGCCGGACCTTCATCCAGCCGTCCCAGACCATCCGCCAGCTGGGCATCCGGCTGAAGCTGAACCCGCTGAAGGAAGTCATCCGCGGCAAGCGCCTGGTGGTCGTCGACGACTCGATCGTCCGCGGCAACACCCAGCGCGCCCTCGTCAAGATGCTCCGGGAGGCGGGCGCCGCCGAGGTCCACATCCGGATCTCGTCCCCGCCGGTCAAGTGGCCGTGCTTCTTCGGCATCGACTTCGCCACCCGCGCGGAGCTGATCGCCAACGGCATGACGGTCGAGGAGATCGGCGTCTCCCTGGGCGCCGACTCGCTCTCGTACATCTCCATCGACGGGATGATCGAGGCGACCACGATCGCCAAGCCCAACCTCTGCCGCGCCTGCTTCGACGGCGAGTACCCGATGGAGCTCCCCGACCCCGAGCTGCTCGGCAAGCAGCTCCTGGAGACCGAGCTGGCGGCGGGACCGGCCGCCACCGCCGCGTCCGACGCGCTGCGCAGGCCGTAGCGCCGCCCGCGCCGCACCGTCCCGGGCCCTCCGCATGATGTTCGACGACCTCACGACGACAGGAAAGTACCCAGCCATGTCCGAAACGACTACTGGTGCCAGCTATGCCGCCGCGGGCGTCGACATCGAAGCCGGTGACCGCGCGGTCGAGCTGATGAAGGAGTGGGTGAGGAAGACGAAGCGCCCCGAGGTCCTCGGCGGCCTCGGCGGGTTCGCCGGCCTCTTCGACGCCTCCGCCCTCAAGCGCTACGAACGCCCGCTGCTCGCCTCCGCCACCGACGGCGTCGGCACGAAGGTCGACCTCGCCCGCAAGATGGGCGTGTACGACACGATCGGCCGCGACCTCGTCGGCATGGTCGTCGACGACCTCGTCGTCTGCGGCGCCGAGCCGCTCTTCATGACCGACTACATCTGCGTCGGCAAGGTCCACCCCGAGCGGGTCGCCGCCATCGTCAAGGGCATCGCCGAAGGCTGTGTGCTGGCCGGCTGCGCCCTGGTCGGCGGCGAGACCGCCGAGCACCCCGGACTCCTCGGCGAGGACGACTTCGACGTTGCCGGCGCCGGCACCGGCGTGGTCGAGGCGGACCGGCTGCTCGGCGCTGATCGCATCCGTACGGGGGACGCGGTCATCGCGATGGCGTCCTCAGGACTTCACTCGAACGGGTACTCGCTCGTCCGCCACGTGGTCTTCGACCGGGCCGGCTGGTCGCTGGAGCGCGAGGTCCCCGAGTTCGGCCGGACGCTCGGCGAGGAGCTGCTGGAGCCCACCAAGATCTACTCGCTGGACTGCCTGGCCCTCACCAGGACGACCGAGGTGCACGCGTTCAGCCACATCACCGGCGGCGGCCTGGCGGCCAACCTCGCCCGGGTGATCCCGGACGGGCTGCACGCCACGGTGGACCGCTCGACGTGGACGCCCGGCGCCGTCTTCGACGTGATCGGCACGGCGGGCCAGGTGGAGCGCCTGGAGCTGGAGAAGACGCTGAACATGGGCGTGGGCATGATGGCGGTCGTCCCGGCGGAGTCCGCCGACGCCGCCCTCACCACCCTCGCCGACCGCGGTGTGGAGGCGTGGATCGCCGGCGAGATCACCGAGCGCGCGGACCACACCACCGGAGCTGCGCTGACCGGCGACTACGCGAGCTGACGTGCCGACCCGCGCCGCCGACTACCGGACTCCACGGCCGGCGCGGGAGTGCGCGGCCGGCACGGAACCCGGCAGGGAGCCCGGTGCGGACAGCACAGAACCCGGTCCAGGGCTGCGCGCCCCGGACCGGGCTGATGCTGATGACGAGCTGACGCTCGGGATGTACGACGTCAAGCGCCGCGGCGCCGGGCCGAGGGGCCGGACTCGCCGTCCTCGTCCTCGTCGTCGTTGTACCGATCCGCGTTGTAGCGGTCCGCGTACTTTGCGTACGGGTCATCTTCCTCGTCGTCATCCTCGAACGGCTCGCCGTTCGGCGGTTGACTTGAAGGCGATGCGCCCAGCTCGTTGGCCAGACGCGACAGGTCTGTCCCGCCGCTGTTGTACTTCAGCTGGCGGGCGACCTTCGTCTGCTTGGCCTTGGCCCGGCCGCGCCCCATGGCTCGACCCCCTCGGTGACGGGGCTCGACGGCCCCAGAGTCTTGACACGCGTTCATGAATCAGAACGAGCTCTCCGCGGAGACACCCGTCCGTAGGGCTTCAACGGTACCTGCTTCCGCGGCCATACGGTACGCCGCCCGCATGACGCGCCCCGGTGCAGGGCCGGCGAGACGCCCCGTCCTCGCTGGTCAGCAGCGATTTTAACCTCTTCTGGAGGGGCGACCCGCCGACCGGCGTGAGTCTGGTCTCCCCGCCCGCCCCCGGCCCGCTCCCCGCCCCGCCCGTACGCCGGTGAACACGCTCGGTGACTCCTCGGGCCTGCTGGGTGATCATCCTCGGGGATGACGCGCTTCGGCCATCCTGTGCTCGGCGATCCGGTCGGCCGCGGCGGCCGGCGGAATCCCGTCCTCCTTCGCACGTGCGAAGATCGAAAGAGTCGTGTCGAAGATCTTCGCGGCATTGGCGCGGCACCGCTCGAAGTCGAAGCCGTGCAGCTCGTCGGCGACCTGGATGACGCCGCCCGAGTTCACCACGTAGTCGGGCGCGTACAGGATCCGGCGGTCGGCGAGGTCCTTCTCGACGCCCGGGTGGGCGAGCTGGTTGTTGGCCGCCCCGCAGACGATCGCCGCGGTGAGCACGGGCACGGACGCGTCGTCCAGCGCACCGCCGAGCGCGCAGGGCGCGTAGATGTCCAGGCCCTCGGTACGGATCAGCGTCTCCGTGTCGGCCACGGCGGTGACCTGCGGGTGCGCCTCCGTCACCCGGCGTACCGACGCCTCGCGCACATCCGTGACCACGACCTCGGCACCGTCCTTGAGCAGGTGCTCCACCAGGTGGTGCCCCACCTTCCCGACACCCGCGATGCCGACCCGGCGCCCGCGCAGCGACGGGTCGCCCCACTGGTGCTGGGCGCTCGCCCGCATGCCCTGGAAGACGCCGAAGGCGGTCAGGACGGAGGAGTCGCCCGCGCCGCCGTTCTCGGGGGAGCGCCCGGTGGTCCAGGCGCAGGTGCGTGCGACGACGTCCATGTCCGCCACGTACGTACCGACGTCGCACGCCGTGACGTACCGGCCGCCGAGCGAGGCCACGAACCGGCCGTAGGCCAGCAGGAGCTCTTCGCTCTTGATCTGCTCGGGGTCCCCGATGATCACCGCCTTGCCGCCGCCGTGGTCGAGCCCGGCGAGGGCGTTCTTGTACGACATGCCCCGGGAGAGGTTCAGCGCGTCGGCGACGGCCTCCTCCTCGGAGGCGTACGGGTAGAAGCGGGTGCCGCCGAGGGCCGGGCCCAGGGCGGTCGAGTGGATCGCGATGACGGCCTTGAGGCCGCTGGCGCGGTCCTGGCAGAGCACGACCTGCTCATGGCCCCCCTGCTCCGAGCGGAACAGGGTGTGCAGTACGTCGTTGTGCGCGCCGGAAACATCGGTCACGGTGGTGACTCCCCAGTAAGAAACGGCGTCGGTCCCTCCGGTGGGTGGTGGAGCGACCGTCGGGCAAGCAAGAGAGTAAGTCCTTTGCGGTCGTGGATCAGCCGCAGTGCCGAGGATCACCCCCTCGGGGGTGACGGACATGGGACGATGCGGCCCATGCCGGCGGTGTCTTCTGTCCATGTCCCTTACGCGTCCTACCTGCGGGTGTACGAGCCGCTGGGGGCCTTCCCCGAACCGGAGAGGAGTCACTGGGCGCGCTACGCCAAGCGGGACCGTACGCCCGGCGCCCAGGACGAGCTGCGGCGCTCCCTCGCGGACCTGCTGCCCACCCCGCCGGTGCCCGTGCCGGTGCACGAGAGCGGGGAGGCGTTCGTCACCGAGGTGGACGGCGTGGTGTGCGTCTGTCCGTGGCGGACGCGGCTGCGCGGCTGGCTGGCGCTGGAGGAGCTGAGCCGGACGCTGCCCGCCCCGCTGCTGGACGCGGTGCTCCCGCCGGTGGTGCGATTTCAGGCCACCTCGGACTACGAGCACTGGCGGGACCGGAATCCGGACGCGCGGCCGTGGATCAGGACGGCCCGCTGGCAGGTCCCGGTGGGCTGGTTCGCGCTCTTCTCCGACGAGGAGCGGCTGTACGAGAAGGAGAGCCCCGTCACGGACGCGTCGCCGGAGGCCGGCGACCCGGCGCCCGTGCTGCGCTACCGGACCCCGATGGTGCAGGCCAGGCGGCGGCTGGCCCGCGCGCTGAAGACGCTGCGGGAGACGCTGGACGACGGGCCCGTGGTCGAAGGTCTGGTCGAGGTGGGGCGGTGGCTGGAGGAGTTCCACCCGCGTTCACTGGTCGAACTGGACTACGGCGGTCTCGTCCACGTGATGTCCCGCGAGCAGCTGGCGGACGACCGCTCGGCCGCCGATGTGGCGGCGGCGGTCGCGGCGCTGCGGGACGGGGACGGCGAGGCGGCGGGGGAGGCGTACGCCCGGCTCATGGAGCGCTGGCGCGCGGTGCGGGACCGGCAGCACGCCAGCTGAGCGTGCGGGCCGGGTGCGCCGTATTCCGCCGGGAGGCGCTCACTCCTACCCGGCCCGCCCGCTCGGTCAAACGGTCATGGGGAAGCCATGGAACGGGCTTGGCCGGACCTTGAACCGGGCACCGGGGCAGAGGTCCCGATCCGGGCCAATGCCTCAAGGGTGACGGACCGCACTAACGGGGCTCTTGCGCCCATCGCCCCTCCTCGTGTCAAAATAGGACAAGGAGTCCGGGGAGGGCTCCATCCGTCCAAGTATGGGCGGAATGCTCGGCATTGCACTCTTTGTAGGGGGGCCAGTGACTCCTGATCATTCTGTGACTGATCGTATCTGTGACGTGACTGTCCGCTATGGCATGGTCCATCGGCTTCCGCCGCTGATGAACACCTCAGAGGGCAATTCCATCGGTTTGGCCTACGTGGCTGGACGGATGGTGTAGTTGTAGTGCCGAGGACAAGCCGTTCGTCCTATAACCGACTCGACCCGCGTCCGCCATTTCGGGCAACGCGGGTCAAGGTGCAGAATTTAGAGGAAAGAACCGAGAAGGTTCGGTTCTCCCGAGGAGGCCGCTCATGACCGCTCGCACCCCTGATGCCGAGCCGCTGCTGACCCCGGCTGAGGTTGCCACGATGTTCCGTGTGGACCCGAAGACGGTCACACGCTGGGCAAAGGCCGGCAAGCTCACGTCCATCCGCACGCTCGGTGGGCATCGCCGGTATCGCGAGGCAGAGGTCCGCGCACTGCTTGCGGGTATTCCGCAGCAGCGCAGCGAGGCCTGAACACCCCAGTAAGGCTCATTTAGGGCTCAAACCAAGCAGGGCACAGCCGGGTCCCCCATATCCGGTCGTCCCGACCCATGGCTCCACACGACGGGCACCTGCCCCAACAGGTGCCATGCCCACGCAAGACGGGTAAGTCGCCGATCGCGCCGGACTCCGCCGAGTCCGGCGCGATTTTTTTGTGCGCGGAAACGGTGTGGAACGAGTGGTTCCGGTGGTGACGGGGAACGGGTGGGGAAGGCTCGGACGGGGAGTGCAATTGCACATATGAAATTGATGCCTTGTAGGCAGGGTGTAAGTCCTGCCTTTGCAGGAAGTTACTGCGTGACTCCCGTCACATCCTTCAACTCTTGCCAACGGCGCGCGAACCGCTCGTGGGCACTTGTCAGATCATGGTCGCCAGGGACCCGGAACGCACTCCGCCACGCGGGACGGAGGCGCGACGACGGCGGCACGACCGCCGGCCGGCAGCCGAACACCAGTCAAACGTCAGGCTGCGGGAGGGGGTTGGCCGCCGGGTAACTTCACCATGAGGAAACCGCCGCCCTCCGGAGCGGCGCCGGGAGCCGTCACGGACTCGTCGACGAGCCGCTGGAGGCGATGGCAGACCGGGCAGTACCCGGTGGCGTGGGGACGGCCCGAAGCGGCCGCCAGGTGGGCGCGCAGCAGCGCGCCCGTCTCATGTTTCGTCTGCCTCACGGGCCGGGTCCGATTCGCCGGCCTCGCTGTTGATGCGGTCACGCACACCACCCCCGGTGCGGCCCCGGGATGCGACGGACATGGGGCCTTCTGCTTAGGTACCCCGGGCCGTGAACCCCGTCAAGACGCATCGCCCCCGCCCCGCCGGATTTGGGCACGCCATTACTGCGGCGTTACCGCTGCGTCGACCGCGCTTGCCGTATGCAATGGAGTCCGGCGCCGGGGACGGGCGAGCGCGGCGTACGGCAAAACGACCAGGTTCCGTACGCCCGCGCACCGGCACGCACCCGCCCGCGCACGTCCCGGGGCCGCGCACGCATGCCCCGGTAGGTCCCCACGGCGCGCGGCCGCGCACGGCGAAGGGCCCGCATCCGGTGATCGGATGCGGGCCCTTCATGTGCGGTCCTGACGGGATTTGCTGTGTCCGACGGCGGCCTGCGCCGCGGGCGCGGCCTCCGGGCGGCGGAACTCCCCTCGGAGAGCGCGCGTACGGTGAAAGGCCCGCATCCGACATCGGACGCGGGCCTCTCATATGCGGTCCTGACGGGATTTGAACCCGCGGCCTCCACCTTGACAGGGTGGCGAGCACTCCAAACTGCTCCACAGGACCAGGTTTCGCGGCCCCGTAGTGGCGGCTGCGAAACGAGACTCTACAGCAGCTCGGAGGGTGCGGTCGAACCGGATGCCGGCGGTCCCGGCATCACGGGGCCGCCGCGTCGATCGCCTTCACGATCCGCTTGTCCGAGACCGGGTACGCGGTGCCCAGCGCGTGCGCGAAGTAGCTCACCCGCAGCTCCTCGATCATCCAGCGGATCTCCAGCACCTCGCGCGGCACCGGCCGCCCCCGCGGCAGCTGTTCGAGCAGCCACGCGTACTCGTCCTGCATCTCGTGGACCTTCTCCATGCGCGTGGTGTCGCGCTGGACGGCCGTCGGCATCTGCTGGAGCCTGCGGTCCACCGCCACCAGGTAGCGCATCAGGTCCGGCAGCCTGCGCAGCCCCGTGAGGGTGACGAAGCCGGTCGGCACGAGGGCCGCGAGCTGGTTCCTGACGTCCTGGACGTTGTTGACCAGCACCAGGCTGTTCGTGGCCTTCAGACGGCGCTCACAGGACTGCCAGGCGGCCAGGATCTGCTGGACCTGGCCGACGGTCCGCACCGTCGCGTCGACGAGGTCGGCGCGCACCGAGTCGTACAGCTTCCGGAACGACTCCTCGTCCCACGCCGGGCCCCCGTGGTCCGCGATCAGTTTGTCCGCGGCGGCCGTCGCGCAGTCCTCGAAGAGCGCCTGCACCGAGCCGTGCGGATTGCGGGAGAGCGCCAGCTTCTG
Organism: Streptomyces sp. NPDC056987; assembly: GCF_042673865.1. Taxonomy (NCBI): domain Bacteria; kingdom Bacillati; phylum Actinomycetota; class Actinomycetes; order Kitasatosporales; family Streptomycetaceae; genus Streptomyces; species Streptomyces sp. NPDC056987. The sequence continues at coordinate 43,381 of NZ_JBHURV010000046.1, read as the reverse complement.
CTGGTTGGTGAGCTTGTCCGAGGCGAACTTCGCCGGGTTGACCGGGATGTTCAGCATGATCAGCCGCCGGGTGCCCGCCCACATCGCCTGCCGCTGCTCGGCCTCCGTGTCGAAGAGCCGTACGGCCACGGTCGCCCCCTGGTCGACCAGGGCCGGGTACGCCTTCACCGGCTGGCCGGCTCGCCGGGTCTCGAAGATCCGTACCAGCGGGCCGATGGTCCACTCCGTCAGCCCCGTCCGCTCGATCGCCTCCCCGCCCGCACGCTCCGCGGTGGCCGCGGCGGCCTGGGAGAGGGCCTTGCGGGCCTTGGGGCGCAGCTGGAGCCGCAGCTCCTCCAGGTCCTTCGCCTCGGCGACCTTGCGGCGCCGCTCGTCCACGATCCGGAAGGTGATCTTGAGATGGTCCGGGATCCGGCTCAGGTCGAAGTCCTCGGCGGCGACGGGCACGCCGACCATCCGCTGGAGTTCCCGCGCCAGCGTGACCGGCAGCGGCTCCTGGAGGGGCACGGCGCGGTCCAGGAAGGCGGCCGCGTAGTTCGGCGCGGGCACGTAGTGGCGCCGTACGGGCTTGGGCAGTGACCGGATCAGCTCCACGACCACCTCCTCGCGCAGCCCCGGGATCTGCCAGTCGAAGCCCTCGGCGGTGACCTGGTTGAGCACCTGGAGCGGGACGTGGACGGTGACGCCGTCCGCGTCGGCGCCCGGCTCGAACTGGTACGTCACCCGGAACTTGAGCGCGCCCTGGCGCCAGGAGTCCGGGTAGTCGTCCTTGGTGACCGAGCCGGCCTTCTCGTTGATGAGCATCGACCGCTCGAAGTCGAGCAGCTCCGGCTCCTCGCGCCGCTTCGCCTTCCACCAGGAGTCGAAGTGCGCCCCGGAGACCACGTCCTCCGGCACGCGGCGGTCGTAGAAGTCGTAGAGCGTCTCGTCGTCCACGAGGATGTCGCGGCGCCGGGCGCGGTGCTCCAGCTCCTCGACCTCGCCGAGCAGTTTGCGATTGTCATGGAAGAACTGGTGGTGCGTGCGCCAGTCGCCCTCGACCAGCGCGTTACGGATGAACAGCTCCCGCGACGCCTCGGCGTCGATTCGGCCGAAATTCACCTTGCGCTGGGCGACGATCGGTACCCCGTACAGCGTGACCTTCTCGTACGCCATGACGGCCGCCGCGTCCTTCTCCCAGTGCGGCTCGCTGTACGTGCGCTTGAGGAGATGGCCGGCCAGCGGCTCGATCCACTCGGGCTCGATCCGCGCGTTGACCCGCGCCCAGAGCCGGGAGGTCTCCACCAGCTCGGCGGACATGAGGAAGCGCGGCGGCTTCCTGAAGAGGGCGGAGCCGGGGAAGACCGCGAACTTCGCGCTGCGGGCGCCCAGATACTCGTTCCTGCCGCCCTCCTTCCGCGCGCCGTCCTTCCCGTCCCGCCCGCCGTCCTTCTTCGAGGCGTCCTTCTCCTTCACGTCCTTCATGCCGATGTGCGACAGCAGTCCGGCGAGGAGCGAGACATGGACGGACTGCTCCGCGGCGTCCTCCTCGTTGAGGTGGATGCCCATCTGCCGGGCGACCGTGCGGAGCTGGGAGTAGATGTCCTGCCACTCGCGGATCCGCAGGAAGTTCAGGTACTCCGTCTTGCACATCCGGCGGAACGCGGAGGACGACAGCGTCTTCTGCTGCTCCCGTACGTACCGCCAGAGGTTGAGGAAGGCGAGGAAGTCGGAGGTCTCGTCCTTGAAGCGGGCGTGCTGCTGGTCGGCCTGCGCCTGTTTCTCGGAGGGGCGCTCGCGCGGGTCCTGGATGGAGAGCGCGGCGGCGATCACCATCACCTCCCGTACGCAGCCGTTGCGGTCGGCCTCGATGACCATCCGGGCGAGCCGCGGGTCCACCGGGAGCTGGGAGAGTTTGCGGCCGAGCGGGGTGAGCCGCTTCTTCAGGTCCTTCTCCGCCATGTCGAAGGCGCCCAGCTCCTGGAGGAGCTGCACACCGTCGCGGATATTGCGGTGGTCCGGCGGATCGATGAAAGGGAACTTCTCGATGTCGCCGAGGCCGGCCGCGGTCATCTGGAGGATGACGGACGCCAGGTTCGTCCGCAGGATCTCCGCGTCCGTGAACTCCGGGCGGGAGACGAAGTCCTCCTCGGAGTAGAGCCGGACGCAGATGCCGTCGGAGGTACGGCCGCAGCGGCCCTTGCGCTGGTTGGCGCTGGCCTGGGAGATCTTCTCGATCGGCAGGCGCTGGACCTTGGTGCGGTGGCTGTAGCGGGAGATCCGGGCGTTGCCCGGGTCGATCACGTACTTGATGCCGGGGACGGTCAGCGAGGTCTCGGCGACATTCGTCGCGAGGACGATCCGTCGTCCGCTGTGGCGCTGGAACACCCGGTTCTGCTCGGCGTGCGAGAGCCGGGCGTAGAGAGGGAGGACCTCGGTGTCGCGGTGCGAGAGCTTCTGGAGCGCCTCCGCGGTGTCGCGGATCTCCCGCTCGCCGGAGAGGAAGACCAGGATGTCGCCCGCGGCCTCGCGCTGGAGTTCCTCGACGGCGTCGGCGATCGCGGTGATCTGGTCCCGGTCGCGCTCCGCGGTGTCGTCCTCCAGGAGCGGGCGGTAGCGGACCTCGACCGGGTACGTACGGCCCGAGACCTCGACGATGGGCGCGTCCCCGAAGTGCCGGGAGAAACGTTCCGGGTCGATGGTCGCGGAGGTGATGACGACCTTGAGGTCGGGGCGTCTGGGCAGCAGCTGGGCGAGATAGCCGAGCAGGAAGTCGATGTTGAGGCTGCGTTCGTGGGCCTCGTCGATGATGAGGGTGTCGTACGCGAGCAGTTCGCGGTCCGTCTGGATCTCCGCGAGCAGGATGCCGTCCGTCATCAGCTTGACGAAGGTCGCGTCCTGGTCGACCTGGTCGGTGAAGCGGACCTTCCAGCCGACGGCCTCCCCCAACGGGGTGTCCAGCTCCTGCGCGACGCGCTCCGCGACCGTACGGGCGGCGATCCGGCGCGGCTGGGTGTGCCCGATCATCCCGCGGACGCCGCGGCCCAGCTCCAGACAGATCTTGGGGATCTGGGTCGTCTTGCCCGACCCGGTCTCACCGGCGACGATCACGACCTGGTGGTCGCGTATCGCCTCCAGGATCGTGTCCTTCTTCTGGCTGACGGGCAGCTGCTCGGGGTACGAGACCTCGGGCACCCGCCCGGCGCGCAGCCGCGTCCGCTCGGCGGCCTTCCCGGCCTGACCTGCGATCTCGTCGAGCACGGCCTGGCGCGCTTCGGGTTTACGGATGCGCCGGGCGCCTTCGAGACGGCGGCCGAGCCGCTGCGCGTCACGCAGCGATACGTCGGCCAGCAGGGTCTGGAGGTCGGCGAAGGAAGTAGACATACCGAAACCAGGATCTCACCCGCGCCGACGGGGTGGCGAACGATTTCGTCGCGGGGCGGGCGGCCGGAGGGGAGCGGGGGTGTACCCACGGGTGCGCGGCAGGAGGCGCGGTACGCAGAAACCCCCGCCGGATTCCCCGGGCGGGGGCTTGACACCCTTGCGGGCGGTGGTGGCTGGGGCCGGGATCGAACCGGCGACCTATCGCTTTTCAGGCGATCGCTCGTACCAACTGAGCTACCCAGCCACGCAGCCTCGCGGCTGCAAGCGGTCCTGACGGGATTTGAACCCGCGGCCTCCACCTTGACAGGGTGGCGAGCACTCCAAACTGCTCCACAGGACCAAGCAATGTGCGAGCACCAGTCTCGCACATGGTGTTGCGTGCCCCCAACGGGATTCGAACCCGTGCTACCGCCTTGAAAGGGCGGCGTCCTGGGCCACTAGACGATGAGGGCTAAGGGCCCGCCTGGGCGCTTTCCAGCGCGTCGGGGACGTCCGAAGCATATGTGATGCGGGGAGCTATCGCCAAAACGGTTTACGGGGCCCTCTCGCAGGGCGTTTGCGCGGGGAGTTCCCCGGGCCGGGGGCGAGCCCGGTCACGGCTCGGGGACGGGGAGACCCGGCCCGGAGCGCGAGGGCGACGCGCTGCCGGGAGGACCGGAAGGGGCGCCGGTACCGGGAGGACCGGAAGGGGTGCCGGTGCCGGGAGGACCGGAAGGGGTGCCGGTGCCGGGAGGACCGGAAGGGGTGCCGGTGCCGGGAGGACCGGAAGGGGTGCCGGTGCCGGGAGGGCCGGAAGGGGTGCCGGTGCCGCGCCCCGTGGCCTGCCCCGTACCGGGGCCCCCGCCGGGACCCGTGCTCGCGTCGGTGCCGGGGTCCGTACCGGACTCCGCGCCGGGTTTCCCCGCCTCCTCCGGGAGGTGACGGCTGACCTCGGCCGTCGTCAGCCCGAGGCCGCCGAGCGTGATCTCGTCCCACGCCTGGAGCCGCTTGCTCGTCCGGTCCAGGTAGAGCACGGAGGCGCGGACCTTCTCCGGCTTCTGGTTCTGCAGCGCGCGCAGTCCGCCGCCGCCCGTCGAGCCCTCGATCTTCAGCCGGGTGCCGTACGGCAGTATCCGCGTCTCGCGGTGGTGCACGTGTCCGGCCAGGGCGAGCGGGACCACCCCGTCCGTCTGCTCCGCGGCCAGCGGGTCGTGGGCGACCGCGATGTCCACCGGGGTGCCGGCCCGCTCCTGGTCGCGCAGGGCCGACGCGAGCCGGATGCCCGCCATGCGCTCGGCCGGATCGCCCTGGACCTCCCTGGAGCGGTCCGGGGTGAACTGCGGGTCGCCCGTGCCGGCGATCCGGATCCCGCCGACGGAGACGGCCCGGCCGTCGTCCAGGACATGCACGTTCCGGGTGCGCTCCAGGTACTCCTGCGTACGGTCCGAGTCGTGGTTGCCGCGTACCCAGACATAGGGGACACCGAGGTCCTCGATCGGGTCGAGGAAGGTGTTCTCGGCCGAGGTGCCGTGGTCCATCGTGTCGCCCGAGTCGATGATCACGTCGATCCCGTACTGCTCCACGAGCGAGCCGATGATGTGCCACGCCGCCGGGTTGAGATGGATGTCGGAGACGTGCAGGACGCGGAGGGTGGCCGGGTCGGGCTGGAAGGTGGGGAGCGAGGACGTGGCGTCGTACAGCTTGGTCACGTTGGTGACCAGCCGGGCCAGCTCCTTCTGGTAGACGTCGAAGTCGGAGACGATCGAGCGGGCGTTGCCGACGACCTGGGGCGCGGAGGAGAGCAGCCCGGAGAACTTCGGCTCCAGCACCGACTGCGGGTTCCAGGTGGCGTACGCGCCGGCGGCGGAGGCGCCCAGCAGTGTGAACGCGAGGCCGCCGGCGGCGAGGGCGCGGCGGGGCCGGCGGTAGACGGCGAGACCGAGGGCGGTCGCGCCCGAGACGACGGCGACGACGGAGCGTACGGCCAGTTCGGTGGTGCCGCTCTTGACGTCGCGGCTGATCTCGCTCTGCAGCCCGGAGAGCCGCTCGGGGTGCTCCACGAGGGCGGTGGAGCGGACCGGGTCGAGCTGGTCCACGTCCACGTCCAGCCGGACGGGCCCGGTGTGCGTGGCCAGCTCCAGCGCGCCCAGTGGTGAGACATTGATCTTCGTGCCGCCGGTGAGGGAGGGGCGGAGCGTCATCCGGGTGTCCATGGGGCCGACCGGCGTCAGCACGCTGCCGACGATCAGCAGCCCGAGCCAGGCGCCGAACAGGACGACGGCGACCATGCCGAGCGCGCGGGCGAGGGGGCGCGGCGGGTGGACCTCGACGAGGGAAGTGGTGAGGCCGGCGGGGCGGCGGGGACGGAGACGGCCCGTGATGCGCGGGAGCGCGGGGAGTGCGGAGCGCAGGGTGCGGAGGGCTCGGAGGATGCGCGAAGGGAGGCGCGGGACATCACGGTCCATTGGGCGCGTATGCCCGGAGCGCCGGTCCGGCATGCCTGGCCGCCGCCAACAGGAGTAGTCCGCTTACGGGGGCGGGCCGGGGCCCGCGCTCCGGCCCGTACGGGATCGGGCGCGCGCCCCGTACGGGCCGAGGCGTGGGCCCCGTACGGGCTCAGCCCCAGCCGAGTTCGTGGAGCCGCTCGTCGTCGATGCCGAAGTGGTGGGCGATCTCGTGGACGACGGTCACCGAGACCTCGTGGACGACGTCCTCGGTGCTCTCGCAGTACCGCAGGGTGGGGCCCATGTAGATGGAGATGCGGTCGGGCAGGACACCGGCGTACCACTCGCCCCGGTCGGTGAGGGGCGTCCCCTCGTACAGCCCGAGGAGTTCGGGGTCGGAGGGGTCGGGCTCGTCCTCGACGAAGACGGCGACGTTGTCCATGACCCTGGTCAGCTCCGGGGGGATCCGGTCGAGGGCCTGGCTCACCAGTTCTTCGAAGGTCTCGCGTGTCATCTCCAGCACAGGGCCATTGTCCGGCAGATCCGCGCCCCGGCAAGATCGTCGGCGGCTCCGTGCGGCCCGGGCGTGTCCCTGGCGGCGAAAAGGGAGTTGGGCAGGTCGACCTTTCCCCCGCCGACGGCGGGGAGAGCCGTTCCCGTGCCCCGGAGGTGCCGCCCGTGCGCCAGTTGTCCGCCCCTGGCCGTCTCGCCGTCTGGATCGTCACGTCCCTGGCGGCCCTGTCCTCCGCGGGCTGTATGAGCGTCGGCGAGGACGGCGGGAGCCCGGCCCCGTCGCGCTCGCCGGACCGTACCGGCGCCGCCGCCGCGGAACCCGACGGCGGTACGGGAGCCGCCGCCGGAGCCGGCGGGTCCGACGCCTGGCCGGGCCATACGGAGAAGAGCGGCGGCGGTACGGGGCACGCCGAGGCGGGCGGCGACGCGGGGCCGGACGGCAAGGGCGGTGCGGGGGACGGGGCCCCGGCGGCCGAGCCGGGCAAGGGGGCCTCGCCCGCGGCCGGTTCGTCGGACGCCCCCTCGCCGAGGCCGTCCACCGGGCCCGGTCCTGAGCCGGGGGAGGGGAAGCCGACCGCGCCGGGGAACGAGCCCGTACCGACCAGGGAGCCCACGCGCTCCGCGCCGCCGCCCGTACAGCAGCCCACGCCGTCCCCCGTGCCGGAGGACCCGGACCCCGAGCCGGAGCCGACGAAACCGCAGGAGCCGCCGTCTGCCTCGCCGGCGGCGGGCATGCGGACGGGTGCGCTGTCGCCGGCGGACGGGGCGGGGATGCTGAAGGAGCCGTCGGCGTCGGCCCGGCCGGGGCCGGTGTGAGGCGCGTCTCTTTCCACGTTTGCGCACCTCGGCGGCGGGGACCTGGTTTGCCTAAGTGGGGGGTGGGTGCGTATGGTAGTAGATCGTTTGATCATTGCCCGGCGCCGACACAGAAGAGCGCCGCGTGGCGCGTACTCTCCCTTGCCGTGGCTGACCGCATTGAGGCGGTCGATTTGCGAATTTCACGGAGTTTGGGCGCGTGCCGAGACTCCGGAAGGTTTCGCATTTCGCATGTCCATTTCCAGTACTGACCGCGCTGTCATGCCCGAGAGCGCCGAGGCCGAAGAGGCCGCTGTCTCCGCCGATGCGGCGGAGCTCACCGAGACGCCCGAGGCGGCCGAGGCCGCAGAGGCGATCGAGGCCGCAGAGGCCCCCGGGACGACCGAGTCTGACGAGGCGTCGGAGAAGGCTCCCGGCATCACCTTCGGCGACCTGGGCCTGCCCGACGGCATCGTCCGCAAGCTCGCGCAGAACGGTGTCACCGCCCCCTTCCCGATCCAGGCCGCGACCATCCCGGACGCCCTGGCCGGCAAGGACATCCTGGGCCGCGGCCGTACCGGCTCCGGCAAGACCCTCTCCTTCGGCCTGCCGCTGCTCGCCACGCTGGCGGGCGGCCACACCGAGAAGAAGAAGCCCCGCGGCGTCATCCTCACGCCGACGCGTGAGCTGGCGATGCAGGTCGCGGACGCGCTCCAGCCGTACGGCGACGTGCTCGGCCTCAAGATGAAGGTCGTCTGCGGCGGTACGTCGATGAGCAACCAGATCTACGCCCTGGAGCGAGGCGTCGACATCCTCGTCGCCACCCCGGGCCGGCTGCGCGACCTGATCAACCGCCGCGCCTGCTCGCTGGAGCAGATCCAGATCGCGATCCTCGACGAGGCAGACCAGATGTCGGACCTGGGCTTCATGCCCGAGGTCACCGAGCTGCTCGACCTGGTGCCGGCCGGCGGCCAGCGCATGCTCTTCTCCGCCACGATGGAGAACGAGATCAGCGCGCTGGTCAAGCGCTACCTGACCGACCCGGTCAGCCACGAGGTCGACAGCGCCCAGGGCAACGTCACGACGATGACGCACCACGTCCTCGTCGTGAAGCCGAAGGACAAGGCCCCGGTCACCGCGGCGATCGCCGCCCGCAAGGGCCGCACGATCATCTTCGTACGGACGCAGCTCGGCGCGGACCGGATCGCCGAGCAGCTCCGCGACTCGGGCGTGAAGGCCGACGCGCTGCACGGCGGCATGACGCAGGGCGCGCGGACGCGGACACTGGCCGACTTCAAGGACGGTTACGTCAACGCCCTCGTCGCCACCGACGTCGCCGCCCGCGGTATCCACGTGGACGGCATCGACCTGGTGCTCAACGTGGACCCGGCCGGGGACCACAAGGACTACCTGCACCGCTCGGGCCGTACGGCGCGGGCCGGCAAGTCCGGTGTCGTCGTCTCGCTGGCGCTGCCGCACCAGCGCCGGCAGATCTTCCGGCTGATGGAGGACGCGGGCGTCGACGCCTCGCGCCACATGGTCGGCGGCGCCGGCGCGTTCGACCCGGAGGTCGCCGAGATCACCGGCGCCCGTTCGCTCACCGAGGTCCAGGCGGACTCCGCGAACAACGCGGCCAAGCAGGCCGAGCGCGAGGCCGCCGACCTGACCAAGCAGCTGGAGCGCGCCCAGCGGCGCGCCGTCGAGCTGCGCGAGGAGGCCGGCCGGCTGGTCGCCCGCGCCGCGCGCGAGCGGGGCGAGGACCCGGAGGCCGCGGTCGCCGCGGTGACGGCCGAGGCCGAGCGCGCGGTCGAGGAGGCCGCCGCGGCGGCGTCCGTACCGCAGCAGGCGACGCCGCGCGACGAGCGCGGCAACTTCGGCCGCCGGGACGACCGGGGCGAGCGCAGCGGCCGGGGCGGCGCGCGGGGCTACACGCCGCGCGACGACCGCGGTGGCGACCGTGACCGGGGTGGTGACCGCGGTGGCTTCCAGCGCCGTGACGACCGTCCCGCGGGCGGCTTCCGCCGCGACGACCGCCGGGACGAGCGGGGCGGCGACCGCGGTGGCTTCCAGCGCCGTGACGACCGGGGCGGCGACCGCCGCGACGACCGTGGAGGCTTCCGCCGGGACGACCGGGGCGGCGAGCAGCGCGGCGGCTTCAACCGCGACCGGCGCGACGACCGGGGCGGTGACCGCCGGGACGACCGCGGCGCCCGTCCCTTCGAGCGCCGTGACCACCGGGGCGGCAGCGACCGCCCGTTCAACCGCGACCGCCGCGACGACCGCCCCTCCGGCGGCTTCCGCTCCGGCGGCCACGACCGCCCGGCCACCCGCCGCGACGACCACCGCGGCGGCACGACGGGCACCGGCACCGGCTCCTTCGGCCGCCGCGACGAAAAGCCCCGCTGGAAGCGCAACGGCTGACCGCCGCCGCTCCTGACCCTCCACCAGGGCCCGCGCCCCACCCTCAGGGTGGCCGGCACGGGCCCTGGCCCGTTCTCCGACCGCTGCCCCGGCACCCTGCCCCGGCACCCTCTCCCCGCGCCTGCTCCGCGCCGCGCGACATCCCCACAGGGGATACCCGATCGGCGCACGCTCCCGGGCGGGCTATGCTCGTGTGTGTTGTGTCGAGGGCCGTTAGCTCAATTGGCAGAGCAGCGGACTTTTAATCCGTTGGTTGTGGGTTCGAGTCCCACACGGCCTACCGCGAAAGCCCTGGTCATGCACCACATGACCAGGGCTGTTGTATGCCGCTTGCCGCCGCGCGGCACCCGCGGGCGGGGCGCGGCCTCCGTGACGTGATCCCTCGCGTGCCCCTGACGTCTCACAGGGCGGGGGCGGCCTCCGGTGTCCGGCCGCCGCCGGATGCGCGAAGAGCCCCGCCGACGGCCCGGAAAAGGGCATCGGCTCGGGGCGCCCCGCGGAACGTGGCGCGGTGCGCGTGGAACGCATGGGCGGGGTGATGTCCCGGCATTCGTGCGGTTCTTGCCAGCGTGGCGCGCTTCGGCCATTGTCCTCCGCTTCCGGTCTGCCCCGATGAATTGTTGGCTACCTTTGAGCGCTGTTCCGGGGAAGTCCGGAACATTGCAGTCGCCTGGGATCCCTCGGCGCACGCGTCCGTGCATATGCCATGACTGGTTGCCGACGGAATTCGTGGAGATCGGAAGAGAGGGGTGTCGCACCATGCGTGAACAGCTTCCCCCGGTACCGGAACTCGACGGGAGTCTGCTGGAGCAATTCGAGGAACGGGGGTATCTCGTTCTTCCCGGATTCATTCCGTCCGGTTCGCTGGAATCGCTGGAGCGGGAAGTCGATCTCTGGGTGGACAGCGGATTACGGCAGCGCTCCATCGACGCGTGCCGGGAGCCCGAGGTGTACGGGACGCCGGACATGGTGGAGATACAACTGGCGGCCCATGGCGAACTGGCCGTGCATCCGCCGCTGCTGGCGCTGCTCTCCGAGGTGATGGGGCCCTCGTTCGTCTTTCACCATCTGCACTGCGACCGGCGCCCGCCCGGTGCTCCCGGCAAGGCGTGGCACCACGACTACGAGCAGATCCCGCAGCGCGGGCGGGACCGGGTGATGGTGCACGCGCTGCACTACTTACGGGGGCTGCGGCCGGAGATGGGCGGGCTCGCCGTACTGCCCGGGTCGCACCGGGAGGTCGCCGAGAAGACCGCCCGGGCCCATCTCGGGACCCGGAGGCTGCCCTCCGAGGCGCTGATCGACGACCTGCCCGCCGGGTCGACGGTGGTGCTGCACTCCGCGCTGTTCCACGCCCGCCGCTCGGCCCCCGGTGCCACCGGCGGGCCCCGCTACATGATCGACGCGTCGTACTGCCAGACCGGTACGCGCTGGCCGCCCGTCAAGCCGTACTGGCGTCATGTGCTCGCCACCGCACGGGAGCTGGGGCTCGACCGGGGGCGGTGGCCCGATCTGTTCGACGAGCGCCACTTCAGCGAGTACGCGGGGTGAAAGGGCAGCCGAGCGGTGGGCGGGGAGCCGGCGTGGGCGCGGAAGCCGGAGGGGGGTGGTCCGTCGGATGAGAGTGGTCGCCTCCGTTCCGTTCGAGACCGTTCGGCGCCGGTTCGCGCGGGCGCATCCGCTCGAACTCACCCATGAGGCCAACACCAATGACGAGGCCGAGGAGCACATCCTGCACGCCCAGCGCACGCTCGGGGCGTGGCAGCGTGTGGTGCTCGACCGGGACGATCTGCTGCGGATCGTGCTGCCGTGGCACCTGGGCGAGGGCGGCGAGCGGGAACTCGTCCCCGCGTCGGGGCTGACCGTCGGGCAAGCGGCTGCACGGTTACGGGAGTTGGGCGACACCTACGCCCGTACGAACCCGGTCTGCGCCCGCAAACTCGACCGGATGACCACCGCGCCCTTCTCCGCGCTCTTCCTCAGCGCCCGCGCGGTGCCCGGGGTCGACTACGCGGGACTGGTGGTACGGGAGGGGCTGATCCACCTCGACGGGCTGCACCGCGCGCTCGCGTGGGAGCGCGCGGGCCGGCTCACCCCCGGCACCCGGATCGAGGCGTTCCTCGCGGTCCCGGCCGCGTCAGCCGCGGCCGACGTACGGCATAGCGCTGGGCAGGACGGCGACTGACTGGACGTTCACGCCCCTCGGCAGATTCGCCATGAAGAGCACCATCTCCACCACATGGCGGATGTCCATCGTCGGTTCCACGCGCAGCGTGCCGTCCGCCTGCCGGACCGCCGGCTGCTCCCGGCCCACCGGGGTCACATTGCCGATGTCGATCTGCCCGCACGCGATGTCGTAACGGCGGCCGTCCAGCGACAGCGAGCGCGTCAGCCCGGCCACGGCGTGCTTCGCCGCGGTGAAAGCGATCGAATCCGGTCGCGGCACCTGGGCGGAGGGGGCGCCGTTGTTGATGATCCGGCCACCGCGCGGCGTCTGGTCCTTCATCATCCGGTACGCCGCCCGCGCGCAGAGGAAGGTGCCGGTGGCGATGGAGTCCATGACGCGGTGCCAGTCCCCGACGGAGACATCCTCCGTCGGGGTGTACGGCATGGTGTCCGCCGCGTTGTTGAACAACAGGTCCAGCCGTCCGAAACGCGTGTCCACCTCGTGGAACAGCCGGGCCACGGCATCGGCGTCCGTGATGTCCGCCGGCACCGGAATCGCGCGCTCCGCCGCCGGGCCCGCGAGCGCAGCCGTCTCCCTCAGGGCCTCCTCGCGCCGCCCGGTCAGCACCACCGTCCAGCCGTCCGCCAGCAGTCCCAGCGAACAGGCGCGGCCGATACCGCTCCCGGCGCCGGTGACGACGGCGATCGCGATCTTTTCGGCCAATTCAGCGGATTCAGTCATGCCCGACTTCCTTTCACCGCATTCTGGATCTCCGCGAAGACGGAGACGAGAGTCGACGAGTCTGGGGACCGGCCGTGATCCTCGTCAAGACGTCAAGACGGGGCTCCGAAAGGCGAATCATGAATCGTCGGGACGGTCATGGCTGCCGTGTTCGTCATGGCCGGCCGGGCCGTCGGGACCGTCAGGACCGTCGACAATTTCGAACAAACTCCCGGGCAGGAGTGACACATGAACCCGATGAATCCATCCGGCTTACCTGTTTCCGGCGTTCCCGCGCTCGGCGGAACCGCGAACAGCAGCGCACTGTTCGAGCGGGCCAAGAAATCCCTCGCGGGCGGAATCAGTTCTTCCGCGCGACTCACCTCCACCGGGCCCCATCCGTATCCGCTGTACATCACCAGCGGCTCCGGCGCCCGCATCCGGGACGCGGACGGAAACGAGTACATCGACTATCTCGCCGCGTACGGCAGCGCGGTCCTCGGGCACGCCGACCCGGCGCTCACCGACGCCCTCACCGGGGTCCTCGCCGGCGGGACCATGTTCGGCACCTGCAACGTGCCCGAGGTCGAACTCGCCGAACTCATCCGCGCGATGGTCCCCTGCGCCGATCTCGTCCGCTTCGCCAACTCCGGCTCGGAGGCGGTCCAGGGAGCGATACGGGCCGCGCGCGGCCACAGCGGGCTCTCGAAGGTGCTCAAGTTCGAGGGCCACTACCACGGCTGGACGGACACCCTCGCGATCTCCAACCGGCCCCCCGAGGCGGCGGCGGGACCCTACGGCGCCCCGCACTCCGTGCCGCACTCCCCGGGCATCCCGTCCGGCGTCAGCGGCGATGTCGTCGTCTGCCCGTGGAACGACCCGGACGCCCTCGTCGCCGTACTCGACGCCCACCGCGGCGAACTCGCCGCCGTCATCTGCGAACCCATCGTCGCCAACAACGCCTGCACCATGCCCGGCCCCGGCTATCTGCGCTTCCTGCGCGACGAGTGCACGGCCCGCGGCATCCTGCTCGTCTTCGACGAGGTCTGCACCGGCTTCCGGACCGGGCCGGGCGGCGCGCAGGCCCTGTACGACGTCGTGCCCGACCTGGCCGTCTACTCCAAGGCCCTCGGCGGCGGGCTGCCCATCGCCGCCTTCGCGGGCCGCCGCGAGGTGATGGCCGCGCTCGCCAACGGCCGGGTCAAGCACGGCGGTACGTACAACGCCTCACCGCTCTGCGCCACCGCCGCCCTCGTCACGCTCACCGCGCTCGCCGACCCCGCCGTCGTCAAGAAGATCGACGACACCGGCCAGCGGATCATGGAGACCATCCGCAGGGCCGCCACCGACCACCGGGTGGAGTGCGCGGTGCAGGGCGTCGGCGCGATGTTCCAGGTGGTGTTCTCGCCGGGCGGCGCCCCCACCCGCCACTACCGCGACACGCTCCACCTGGACCAGCGGCGGTACGACCTCTTCCGCCACGAGTTGCTGCGCCGCGGCATCCACATCAACGCGCACGGCCTGGCCTGCTGGTTCGTGTCGGCCGCCGTGACGGAGGACGACACCGACCGGACCTGCGCCGCGATCGACGAGGTTTTCGCCGTTCTGGGGTGAGGCGTCCATGGGGCCCGAGGGGCCCGAGGGGGCTGGGGTGTCCTGGAGCCCTGAGGGGCTCCAGGGGCGAATGTGACGCACGCTACAGGCCGGTACGGAAGATAGCGCGCCCCAGATGCTGCGGAGCGGGCGAGATCGTCGCACTCTTGGCCGTATGAGTGATGCACCGATCGTCGTCCACCGGGCGTCAGGGACGGGCGGGCGGCGGGTCACGGTCCGCGGGCAGATCATGGGACTCGCCCACTCCGACGCCCACCTGGTCGAATTCCTGCGGCTGGCCGGGCTGCCCGACGCCTGGGAGCTGCTGGACGACCCGGCCTGGGTGGAGTGGCAGGGCGGCCCCGCCCATGAGTACACCGTGGTGGTGTGAGGCGGACGGTGCGCCGGGTAACGGGTGCCGGGCAACGGGCAACGGGTGTCCGTGTGCCCGGGAATCGGGTGCCGGGTCCGGCGCAGGGGCCACGCTCCGCCGATTGTCAGTGGCCGGCCGTAGCCTTGCTCTCATGTTCGCTTCTTCTGCCACCCCGGAGTCCGCGTCCGTGTCCGCGTCCCCGTTCCCTGTCAGATCCGCCGCTGTGGTGAACGCGGAGATCCGCGCGCTGTGGGCGCGTGCGGGCAGCTCGCTGTCCTCGGCCGAGCAGGAGCGTTACCAGCGGCTGCTGGTGGAGTGGGCCGCCGCCGTACGGGCGGATGTCGTCGAGGCCGCCTAGCGGCCTTCCGGCCGCCCCCCGCAGACGCCGCCGCGGGAATTGGTAATGATCTTGCTCCGGATGGCGTAGAGTCTTGTTCAGCGGCGCGGGGTGGAGCAGCTCGGTAGCTCGCTGGGCTCATAACCCAGAGGTCGCAGGTTCAAATCCTGTCCCCGCTACTACGAAGAAAACGAAGGCCCGGATTCCTGGTGAATCCGGGCCTTCGTCGTATTTCCGGGCTCGCGTTTCCCGGCTCGCGCTTGACCTTTACGTAACGTCAACTTCTACCGTGAACGTCATGGAGTGGTCGATCCAGGACATCGCGAAGAAGGCCGGTACGACGAGCCGTACGCTCCGGCACTACGGCGAGCTGGGGCTGCTGGAGCCCAGCAGGACCGGCGTCAACGGATACCGGTACTACGACCAGGCGGCCCTGGTCCGGCTGCAGCGGATCCTGCTGCTGCGGGGGCTGGGCCTCGGGCTGCCGGACATCGCCCGGATCCTCGACGGCCAGCAGGACACGGCGGCCGCCCTACGCGGCCATCTGGGGCTGCTGGAGCAGGAACGCGAGCGCATCGGACGGCTCATCGCATCGGTGCGGACCACTCTCCACAAGACCGAGAGGGGAGAGGAACTCATGGCGGACGAAGTGCTCGACGGCTTCGCGTACACACGGTACGAGCAGGAGGTGACCGAGAGGTGGGGCCGACCCGCCTACGAGAAGGGCGACCGCTGGTGGCGCTCGCTCGGCGAGGAGGAGCGCCGGGCGTTCCAGGAGCGGCACGAGTCGATCGCCCGCGACTGGGGGCGCGCGGCGGCGGCCGGGCACGAAGCGTCCGGTGAGGAGGCGCAGGCGATCGCCCGGCGTCACTGCGACTGGCTGGCGGTGACCATGGAGCCGACCAGGTCTTATGTCATCGGCGTCACGGCCATGTACGTCGATGATCCACGTTTCACCGCGACGTATGACAAGTACGGTAAAGGTACGGCTGTGCTCGTGCGGGACGCCATGAAGGTGTACGCCGAGCGCCACCTGACCGACTGAGTCTCCACACCGGCCTCCGTGCCATCGGTCTCCGTAGCCCAGTCGGCCGACCGCGGGTCGCCGCCCACCGTGGCGGCGGCCAGCCTGGGTGGAGCGCGGTGCCGCCCGCAGCCGTCGGCGGAACGGGCAGGAGACGACTGGTGGGGAAGCTCAGGAGAATCCGGGAACGCCTCGGCGGCAGAAGCAGACAGGACGCCGACGGTGCCGGGCTTCTGGGCGCCGACGCCGCGGGTTTCTGGGTGACCGGCACGTACGGGCGCGACCATCGCCGGAACCCCGGCCACGGCCTGGGCAGGGTGGCGGACCGGGCGCCCTTCGGGCCGGGCGGGCCGGGCGGACCGTACGCGCGGCGCCTGGCCGGGCGGCGGCTCGTCCGGTTCCTGCCGGCCCTGGTGATCATCGGCGGGTTGGCGCTCGACCTGTCGACTCCGGCCCGTGTGACCGGGGCGCCGTTCTTCGCCGCCGCCCCGCTGATCGCCGCCCCGTTCTTCCCGCTGCTCGGCACCCTGCTGGTGGCCGTGGCCTCGCTCCTCGCCGAGATCGCGCTCCGTATCCACACGGACACGCTCACCACGGTGGTGTCGATCAGCGAACTGCTGACGGTGCTCGTCGTCTCCGCCCTCGCGCTCTACATCAACGGCGTCGTCAGACGCAGCGGCGAACGGCTCGCCTCCGCCCGCGTCATCGCCGAGACCGCCCAGCGCGCCGTGCTGCCCAGACCCGCGGAGCGAATCGGCGGGCTGCGGATCGCGGCGCGGTACGAGGCGGCGCAGGAGGGCGCGTTCATCGGCGGCGACCTGTTCGCGGTGCAGGACACGCCGTACGGGGTGCGGCTGGTCGTCGGCGACGTACGGGGGAAGGGGCTGGAGGCGGTCGAGGCGGTCGCCGTCATCATCGGGTCGTTCCGGGAGGCGGCGGAGCAGGAGAGCTCGCTGGAGGGCGTCGCGCAGCGGCTGGAGCGCTCACTCCTGCGCGAGGGGACGCGGCGGGACGGGCTCGACGTCTTCGAGGGGTTCACCACGGCCGTCCTGGCGGAGATCCCGCACGGCGAGGGCGTCGTACGGCTCGTCAACCGCGGCCATCCCGAGCCGCTGATCTGTCACGACGGCGCCGTACGGATGCTGGCGGCGCACGACCCCGCGCTGCCGCTCGGCATGAGCGAACTGGGCGCGTGGCCCGACCGGGCCGAGCAGTCCGCGTACCCCGACGGCGCGACGCTGCTCTTCTACACGGACGGGCTCACCGAGGCGCGCGACGCGCACGGGATCTTCTACGTTCCGCGCGAGCGGCTCGACGGGCGGATCTTCCAGGGGCCCGACGAGATGCTCCAGGCGCTGATCGACGACGTACGGCGGCACACGGGCGGCGGCAGCCAGGACGACATGGCGCTGCTGGCGGTCAGCCGGCCCTCGGAGGGGGAGCCGGAGCGGCGCAGGACGATGCCGATCGTGTTGTGAGCCGGCGGCGTCACTCATGGTGACCGATAAGTGTCCCTCCGCATAAGGTTTGACATACCGTCAAGTATGCGAGGCGGACCAATATGCTCCGAGCGCCGATCGACTCGCCCGGATGCGCGTTCTTGTGTCCCGGTACGTCCGTTGCGAAGTCGTTAACGATCATCGGGAACAGCTTGGAATAAGGCCCTGGTCTCTATTAACGTTCGATAACGCAGCGCGGTTGTCCCAGCCGTCGCCAGAGATGGCACCGTGCGCGTGCGCCGAATCCCGCGAGGGAACCGGGGAACCACCAATTGGGGTGAATCGGGAGTTACTTGCCGCCTTGTGCGGCAGGGGACACCCGTAGGAGACCTTCCTGCTCCGAACCCGTCAGCTAACCCGGTAGGCGAGAAGGAAGGAAAGGAGCACGCCTCAGTGGCGTCCAACAAGCCTGCCCCCACGGCCACTTTCGAAACCCACTCCTTCGGCAGCGGCAGTGAGAACGAGGCTCCCGGGACCTGGGGGGAGTGGAATCCCACCGAGGAGTCCATCCGCCCCGTACGCGGCAGGCACCGCGTCGCCAAGCAGCGCAACGGGCTCGCCCGTAGCTCCACGGTCCTCGGTGTCGGCGTCATCGCCGCCGTCGGCGCGGGCGGCATCGCCACCGCGCAGGACAAGCCCGCGGTCTCCATATCCCTGCCCGACGCCATCGCGGACAACCTTCCCGACGCCAAGTCCCTGCCGGGGATGGGCTCCCTGGGGTCGGACGACGCGGACTCCGCGTCGGACGTGCTGGCCCGCGCGCCCCTGAGCACCGCCGGCCTGACCGCCGCGGACAGCGAGCAGGGCGCCACCGACGCCGGCGAGGCGCTGCGCGCCCGCATCCTCCAGCAGGCCGAGCGGCAGCAGGCGAAGGCCGACGCGACGCAGAAGGCGGCGGCGGAGGACGCGGCCGCCGAGAAGGCCGCGAGCCAGGCCAAGGCGCGGCAGAGCGACGCGGAGAAGAAGATCGAGGCGGCCAAGAAGAAGGCCGAGGCGGAGGCCAAGGCCAAGGCCGAGGCGGAGCGTCTCGCCAAGCTGGCGGCCAGCTTCTCCCTCCCCACCTCCTCGTACACCCTCACCTCCTCCTTCGGCCAGTCCGGCTCCCTCTGGTCCTCCGGCTACCACACCGGCCTGGACTTCGCGGCGCCGACGGGCACCCCGGTCAAGGCCGTGCACAGCGGCACCGTCAAGTCGGCCGGCTGGTCGGGTTCGTACGGCTACCGCACGGTCCTGGAGCTGGAGGACGGCACGGAGGTCTGGTACGCGCACCAGTCCTCGCTCTCCGTCAGCGCCGGGCAGAAGGTCTCCACCGGTGAGGTCATCGGCCGCGTCGGCGCGACCGGCAACGTGACCGGGCCCCACCTCCACCTGGAGGTCCACACGGCGGGCGGCACGGGCATCGACCCGATGGCGTGGCTGAACGGCAAGGGAATCAACCCCTGAGGCCGACGCCCCGGTCACGGGTGCGGCAGGAGCACGCGGAGCGCCCCGAAACGGAATAAGGCGCTCTGCGGTGGGGTTGAAGTGACGCATGACGACTTTGCGCACACTCGGCTCCTCCGACCTCAAGGTCTTCCCGCTCGCCCTCGGCGGCAACGTCTTCGGCTGGACCGCGGACCGTACGGAGTCCTTCGCCGTCCTCGACGCGTACGCCGCCGCGGGCGGCAACTTCGTGGACACCGCGGACGTCTACACGGCCTGGGTGGACGGCCATTCCGGTGGTGAGTCCGAGACCGTCCTCGGCGAGTGGTTCGCCGCGCGCGGCAACCGCTCCGACGTGCTCCTCGCGACGAAGGTGGGCGCGCACCCGGAGTTCAAGGGGCTGAAGGCGGCCACCATCAAGGCCGGGGCCGAGGAGTCGCTGCGGCGGCTCCGTACGGACTACATCGACCTGTACTACACGCACTTCGACGACCCGGACGTCCCGGTCGAGGAGATCGTCACCGCCCTCGACCAGCTCGTCACGGAGGGCAAGGTGCGTGCCGTCGCCGCCTCCAACATCAGCGCGGAGCGGCTGGACGCGTCGATCGCCTTCGCGGAGCGCGAGGGGCTGGCCCGGTACGTCGCCCTTCAGCCGCACTACAACCTGGTCTCGCGCGACACGTACGAGGGCCCCCTGCGGGACGCCGCGGTCCGTCACGGCCTCTCCGTCGTGCCGTACTTCGCCCTCGCCTCCGGCTTCCTGACCGGTAAGTACCGCCCCGGCGCCCAGGTGGAGAGCGCGCGGGCCGGGAGCGCGGGCAAGTACCTGGAGTCCGAGCGGGGCGTCGGGGTGCTCGCCGCGCTGGACCGGATCGCCGCCGCGCGCGGCGCCGAGGTCGCCACCGTCGCGCTCGCCTGGCTGGCGGCGCAGCCGACCGTCGTCGCGCCCCTCGCCTCCGCGCGCACGGTCGAGCAGCTCCCGACGCTGCTCGCGGCCACGGAGCTGGAGCTGACGGCGGAGGAGCTGGCGGAGCTGACCGCCGCCTCCGCCTGACGGAGGAGGCACCGGGACACCCGTCGGCACCGGCGGGTGTCCGTACTGGCGGGTGTCAGTACTGGCGGTACGGGTTGTAGCCGTCGTAGTCGATGTACGGCGGCGGCACCCGTACCCGGCCCGTGGCCCGCGCCGCGTAGGTCAGCGCGGGCCCGGCTATCTCCTTGCGCTCCCACAGGTGGTGCAGCAGCTCCTGCTCGCGCTCCACGAAGTCCGGGCCGACCGGGTCCCGTCCGGCCCGGTGGCGCAGAAACGCCAGGGACGTCGCGAACGCCTCGTACTCCGCGACCGTACGCGCCGCCGCGGGCCCGTGGTGGCGCCCCGCGAACCCGCGCGCCATGGAGCGCGCCCGCATCGAGGAGAGCGCGGGGGGCGCGGCCGCGGCCAGCCACCCCGCGGCGGCGTACGCGGGCAGCTCGGCCGCGAGCGTCCGCAGCTCGCGCTGCCGGCTCCAGATCACCAGCCAGGTCAGCAGCCCGAAGACCGGGACCATGAAGGCCCCGTACACGGCGTAGAAGCCGAAGGGGCCGAAGAGCGACCCCGAGCCGTTCCACAGGGCGTGCATGCCCATCGCGAGGACCAGCCCGAGCAGCGGAAAAGCCACGCGGCGGATCTTCTGCCGCCGGGCCGCCACCGCCGCCAGGCCGAAGCCGATGCCCGCCGCCGCGGTGAAGAGCGGGTGCGCGAACGGCGACATCACGACCCGTACGAAGAAGGTCGCCGCCGTGACCGAGTTCAGCCCGGAGTACCCCTGGCTCTGGTCCTCGCCGAACGCGTTGCCCAGATAGAGGATGTTCTCCGTGAACGCGAATCCGGTGGCGCTGAATCCCGCGATCACGACGCCGTCGACCAGCCCCGTGAAGCTGCGTCTGCGGAAGAGGAAGATCAGCAGGATCGCCGTCGCCTTCGCGCTCTCCTCGACGACCGGCGCTATCACCGTGGCGCCGAGCGACTCCGCGCCCGCCGGATCCGCGGTGGCGGTGGCGATCCACTCCGTCGCGAAGGAGTTCGCGATGATCGCGACGAGCGCCGCCGCGAAGGCGCCCCAGGCGAAGGCGAACAGCAGATTCCGCCATGGTCCCGGCTCGACCCGGTCCAGCCAGCGGAAGGCGGCCGCCAGCAGCGGTACGGGCAGGACGGCGAGCCCGAGGCCCACCAGGAAGCCCTGCGGCCCGGTCTGCTCCCGGACGAGCGCGAGGATCACCAGCGCGCAGAGCGCCAGGACCGTGATCACCGCCCAGGCCCTGACCGCCCTCCTGCGCCAGAACGCGCGCGTCGGCCGGTAACGCCTGCGGGCGGGCTCGGGCACGGCGCTCCACAGGTCGCCGCGCAGCTCCTGCTGCTCGTAGACGGGGATGGCCGGCCCCGGATCGGGGCGCTCGGGGTCGAGACGCGACGGACCGGGGCTCCGCTGGAACGGTTCTGACACCTGATGACCCTAACGAGGGGCACTGACACCCGGCGAGGGCCCGTGCCCGAACGCCGATGTCAGACGCGATCTCCGGCAGGAGCCTCGGGGGGAGTTCCGGCAGGAGTCCCGGTGGAAGCCTCGGCGGGAGCCTCGGTACGGCTTCCGGTACGGCGGAACAGCAGGTCGTGCACCACGTGCCCCTTGTCGAGCCCCTGGCCCTCGAACCGGGTCAGCGGCCGGAAGGCGGGCCGGGGTGCGTAGCCGCCGTCCGGCGCCGTGTTCTCGAAGTCCGGATGCGCGGTGAGCTCGGCGAGCATCTGCTCGGCGTACGGTTCCCAGTCGGTCGCGCAGTGCAGTACGGCCCCGGGCTTCAGCCGGGGCGCGGCCAGGGTGAGGAACTCCTGCTGGATCAGCCGGCGCTTGTGGTGCCGCTTCTTGGGCCAGGGGTCCGGGAAGTAGACGCGCATCCCGTCGAGCGACGCGGCGGGCAGCATCTCGCGGAGCAGGATGATCGCGTCGCCGTTGGCCACCCGTATGTTGGAGAGCCCGTTCTCCTCGGCGAGCCGGAGCAGATTGCCCTGGCCCGGCGTGTGCACGTCGACGGCGAGGATGCCGGTCCCGGGATCGGCGGCGGCCATCCGCGCCGTCGCCTCGCCCATCCCGAAGCCGATCTCCAGGACGACCGGCAGCCCGTCGAAGAGCGCGCCCGGATCGAGGACCCGCCGGCCGTCGATGTCCATGCCCCACACCGGCCAGAGCCGCCGCAGCGCGTCGGCCTGCCCGGTGGTCACCCGGCTGCGGCGCGGCTGGAAGCTCCGGATCCGCCGCTCGAAGTGCGACCCGGCGGGGTCGGCCGCGGGGCCGGTGCCGTCGGGGAACATCCGGCCGGCGGGGCGGATCGCGGGGCGCTGCGCGGGGCGGCTCGCTGTGGGGTTCTCGGTCATCTCGGCAATCCGGGCTGGTGGGGGCGGAGGCGGGGCGGGGTGCGGCCGGGATCCGGCCGTGATGCCCCAATTCTACGGACCGCTCCCGGCGCTCCGGGGCCGACGGACGAAGGGCGCCAAGGGGGAGGGGAGAGGGGAAGGGGGAAGGCCCTACCCCTCCGCCAGCACTGCGAGCGCCCGGCGTGCCACCTCGCGCCCGATGGGCAGCGACGCGGTCGCCGCCGGGGACGGGGCGTTCAGGACGTGGACCGTGCGCCGCGCCCGCCGGATCAGGAAGTCGTCCGCCAGGGTGCCGTCCCGCAGGATCGCCTGGGCCCGTACGCCCGCCGCCGCCGGGCGCAGGTCGGCGTCCCTGACCGCGGGGAGCAGCCGCCGTACGGCCGCCGCGAAGGCCCGCTTCGAGAGCGAGCGGCGCAGCTCGCCCGCGCCGTACCGCCAGTGCCTGCGCGCCGTGTGCCAGGAGCCGGGCCAGGCCAGCGTCGCGGCCAGCTCGGCCGGGCGTACGGCGGTCCAGGTGTACCCCTCGCGGGCCAGCGCGGGGACCGCGTTCGGTCCGACGTGCACGCTGCCGTCGACGGCCCGCGTCAGATGCACCCCGAGGAACGGGAACGCCGGGTCCGGCACCGGATAGACCAGCCCCCGGACCAGCTCCGGCCTGGCCAGCTCGTAGTACTCGCCCCGGAACGGCACGATCCGCATCCCCGGTTCGTCGCCCGTGAGCCGGGCCAGCCGGTCGCACTGCAGCCCCGCGCAGTTGACCAGGGCCCGCGCCCTGACCACGTTCCCCGTCGCCGTGCGGACCGCGACGCCCCAGGGGCGCCGGTCGACGGCGGTGACCTCGGATCCGTACCGTACGCAGGCGCCCGCGGCCTCCGCCGAGGCGGCGAGCTGCCGGGCGACCGCCGCGAAGTCGCAGATGCCCGTCGTGCCGACCTGGATCGCCGCGAGGCCGCGCACCTGCGGCTCGTACTCCATGATCTGGGCCGGGCCCAGCTCCCGGACCGGCAGGCCGTTCTCCCGGCCGCGCTGGACCAGGGCGTGCAGCCGGGGCAGCTCGTCGCGGCGGGTGGCGACGATCAGCTTGCCCGTGACCTGGTGCGCAATGCCGTACTCCGCGCAGAACTTGACCATCTCGGCGGAGCCGCGCACCGCGTACCGCGCCTTGAGCGATCCCGGACGGTAGTAGACCCCGCTGTGGATCACCCCGCTGTTGTGGCCCGTCTGATGGCGCGCGGGACCGGACTCCTTCTCCAGCACGACGACGCGGGTCCCCGGCGCCGCGCGCGTGATCGCGTACGCCGTCGACAGGCCGACGATCCCGCCGCCGATCACCAGCACCTCGCAGTCGAACCCCACGTGCCCGCCCATCGCGCGCGTCACCTCCCACCCCGATAGTGCACTGGCCCGCCCGCGGTCCGCTTAAACCCGCGCGAGGTGATCAACGCACCCGATCCGGCGGCCGGCGCCGAGCGGCCTACGCGGGTGCCACCAGCAGCGGCCGGGCCCGCTCCCGCAGCTCGACCACGCGGGGCTCGTCCCCGTACGGCTCCAGGCGGTGCAGCAGGTCCCGTACGTACTCGGTCGTACGGGCCGACGAGATCCGTCCCGCGACCTCCACCGCCCGCGTACCGGCCGCGCACGCCGCGTCCAGATTGCCCGACTCCAGCTCGGCGACCGCGCTCACCACCAGCCGCAGGCCGTGCGAGCGTACGAACTCCTCCGTCGGCCGGGAGAGCGCCTGCTCCGTGAACTGCCGTACCTGGCGCGGCGCCTTCAGGTCGCGGTAGCACTCGGCGGCGTCGGCCGCGAACCGGTCGTACGAGTAGAAGCCCAGCCACCCCGGATCCGCGTCACCGTCCCGGGAGCGCTCCAGCCACCCCTCGGCCGCCTTCAGCGACGCCCCGGCCGCGACCGCGTCGCCCGCCTTCGCGTGCGCGCGCGCCTCCACCAGCCGGAAGAAGCTCATCGTGCGCGCCGTGGCCAGCCCCCGATTGCGCTCCAGCGCCGCCTGGGCGAGGTCGACGCCCTCGTCGGCGAAGCCCCGGTAGGTCGCCTGGAGCGACATGGACGCCAGGACATAACCCCCCAGCGGCACGTCGGCCGCCGCGCGCGCCAGCCGCAGCGCCTGGATGTAGTAGCGCTGCGCGGCCTCCTGCTGGCCCGTGTCGAAGGCCATCCACCCGGCCAGCCTGGTCAGTTCGGCCGTGGCGCCGAAGAGCCCCCGGCCGACCTCGTCGCTGTACGCCCCGAGGAGCAGCGGCGCCGCGTCGACCCGCAGGCACTCCGGCACCATGGAGGAACGCCAGTCGCCGCCCCCGTACTTGGAGTCCCAGCGGCGCGCGTCGGACGCGGCCTCACGCAGCTTGGCGACATCGCTGTGGCCCACACGCAGCGGCGACAGCTCGCCGGAGCCCCCGGCCGGCCCGGCCCCGTCGGCCCCCT
Organism: Streptomyces sp. NPDC056987; assembly: GCF_042673865.1. Taxonomy (NCBI): domain Bacteria; kingdom Bacillati; phylum Actinomycetota; class Actinomycetes; order Kitasatosporales; family Streptomycetaceae; genus Streptomyces; species Streptomyces sp. NPDC056987. Next base: position 18,880 of record NZ_JBHURV010000046.1, on the reverse strand, counting down.
GGGAGGCTCCTTGCGCGGCCCCCTGCGCGGCGGGTCCGCCCCCGCCGTGCGCTCCCTGCGCCGCCTCCGCGACCGCCGGATCGCGGGCGACCGAGGAGTCGGCGGGTGTTATCAGCCACCGGGAAGCGGGTGTGGCGTAAGCGCTCACTGCGAAAGATCCGGCCAGCGACTGCCAGATGCCCCCGCTGCCCGCGCGCCGGCCCGCCAGGTCCAGCCGGTACAGCTCCGTCGCCGAGCGCACCGCCTCCCCGACGTCCCGCGGGAAGGCGAGCCCGACCTCGGGGGCCGGGTCCGCGTCCGCGAGCCCTATCTCGTGGAGCGGGACAGGACGTCCCAGCTTGGCTCCGATGGCCGCTGCGATGAGATGGGGCGCCGCACCCTGCGGAACCATCCCCTTGGACACCCATCGCGCCACGGAGGTCTTGTCGTAGCGAAGTGTCAGACCGCGCTGCGCCCCGAGGTCGTTGACCCGCCGGGCGAGGCCGGCGTTGCTGATTCCCGCGAGGGCGAGAACGGTGCCGAGCTTCTCGTTCGGCCCGCGTAGCTCCCTGGACATGCGTCACCCCTCGACACACAGACGGCCGCCGCACTTGCGGCATAGGCGCGCGGCATTCGTAAACCCAGCGTAGTTCGCCACATCCCGACCGTTAAGGGGCGGACTTCCGGATGGCGGGATTGTTGTCCGTCCGCAAGCCGCCGAACGGGCCCCGGAGAGGCGTCCCGTGCTCCGGTTGTGTAGCGTGCGCCCGGCCGTGCGCTCTTGGCCCCGGGGGAGGGGGAGCGCTTCCATGAGACCTGCGTGGGTCGGCCCACTGCGTACTGGAACGAGTGGGCTGGGGGATCCCGCCGCCCCAATCCCCGCGGGCGGTGGACCGGTCCGGGAGGCGAGTCCCGCCTCCCGGACCGAACGTTTGCCGGCGCCGGGGCCCGAGGCGTCGCGCCGCGCCGCGTTCGGAGATTGGCTGAATGCTGCCCATGGGCAGGGGGCCGTATCTCCGCCACATGGCCAATGCCAGGGGCGCATTCCCCTTCGCGCACACGCTTCCGTAGGCCCTCCCGTGCGCTGTTGTCATGGCAGCATGGTCCCGAACGGCTTCGGTTCGAGCTTCTCAGCTTGAGCTTCGACGCGGGATCATGGCCCCGGGACCGCACGATCCTGGTTCCGAAGGTGCCCGGGTCCGGGCCCGATTGATCCACAGGCTGTGGAAGCGTGGAGGCGGCGATGCGCTGGTTGGTGGGATGGAGCAGTATCGCCGCGCGCTTCGGCACGGCCGGCGCGGTCGGCCCCGTCGGCGACTCCGAGGGCGGCAGCGTCCACCCGGTCGGCTCCCAACTCCTGTGGGGCGACCCCGATCCCCTCTGGGCAGTCGGCGACTGGCGCCCCGACGAGGTGAGAGTCGTCACGGTCGACCCCTTCACCCGGCTCGCCGTACTCGGCTGCTGCGGGGCCACCGACGAGGAGCTGCGCGTCGGCCTGTTCGCCGCGCGCGGCGGCGCGCTGCGCCATCTCACCGCCTGGTCGGGCAGTTACACCGCCGTCGCCCAGATCGGCCGCCGGATCACCATCGCCGGCGACCTGGCCGGGGCGCGCCCCGTCTTCTACACGCCCTGGGCGAGCGGTACGGCGTACGCCACCGCCGCGCTGCCGCTCGCCGACCTCATCGAGGCGCAGCTCGACATCGGGCACCTGGCCGCGCTGCTCGCCTGCCCCGAAACCCCGGAGGCGCTGCGCGACTCCACCCCGTACGAGGGCGTCAAGCGCATCCCGCCCGGGCACGCGCTCGTGCTGCGCGAGGGGTCCCGCGAGATCACCGGGTACGAACCGGTCGCCTCCCTCGCCGTGGCCGGCCCCCAGCGCGACCCGGAGCTCGCCGTCGAAGGCGTACGGGACGCCCTCGTCGACTCCGTACGCGCCCGGCTCCTCGCGCCGCGCCACGCCCCCGAGGTGGTGGCGCCCGACCCCGGGCCCGTCCCCGGCATGGGACCCGCCGACCGGCGCGCCGCGCGCGGGGGCGGCGGCCCCGTCCCCGGCATCGGCGCCGACCTCTCCGGCGGCAGCGCGTCCGGGACCCTCGCACTGCTCGCCGCGGGGCTGCCCGGCGCGCCGGGCACGATCCTCGGGCACGGCACGGGCGCGGGGGAGCGGCTGCTCGCCGTCACCTTCAACGACCTGTCCGCGGCGGGCCGGGACGAGGCGGAGCTGGAGCGGGCCCGGGCGATCGCCGACAATCCCCGGCTGCACCACGTGGTCGTCGCGGCGGGCGAGGAGGCGCTGCCGTACGCCGAGTTGGAGGGCCCGCTCACCGACGAGCCGGGCCCCTCCCTGATCGCGGCGGAACGCCACCGGCGGCGCCTCGCCGCGGGCAGCGCGGACCACCTCACCGGGGCGGGCGCGCGCGAGGTCCTCGACGCGCATCCGGCGCGCCTGGCCGACCTGCTGCTCGACCGCCGCAGACGCCACCTGCTCCAGCCGGTCACCGCGCTGGCGAAGGCCGAAGGCCCGTCCCCGGCCTCCCTCTTCATCCCGGTGACCGTCTACCGGGCGGCGCGAAGACTGGCCCGTACGCCCTACCGCGCCGGACTCGAAGAGGCCGCGGCCCGGCTCCCCGAGGCGAACCGGGCGCTCCTGTCCGCCGCGTCGAACGGCCCGCTGGGCGCCTCGCTCGCCGCGCTCACCTGGTCACGGCCGGGCCCGGCGGCCCGCTGGCTGACCGGCGAGGCGCTGGCCGAAGTATCGGTTCGCCTTCTCTCGGGCGCGACCCGCCCCACCTCCGTCCAGCGCCCCGGCGAGGCCCGCGCCCGCGCCGCCCTCGCCCGCTTCGCGGCCGACCACCGGGTCTTCGAGCAGGCGAGCGAGATCCGCAGCCAGCGGCTGCACGCGCCGTTCCTGGACAACCAGGTCGTACGGGCCTGCCGCGAACTCCCCGAGGCGCTACGGGTCCAGCCGGGCGCCCGCGCCGACATCCTCCGTACGGTCCTGGCCGGCACGGGCATCCACGACCTCCCCCCGGGCTGGGGCGCCACCTCCCGCGCGGGCTCGGCGGCGGCCACCCGGGTCGGCCTGCGCGCCTCCATCGGCGACCTGATCACCCTCTTCGACGCCCCGCTCCTCGCCGACGCGGGCCTGGTCGAGGCCCGCGTCGTCCGCAAGGCCCTGCGCGCGGCCGCCGAGGGCGAGCCGGTCCCGCTGGACGGCATAGCGGACCTGGTCTCCACGGAACTCTGGCTCCGCCGCCTCCTCTCCCGCCGAGGCACCTGCTGGACCGGCACGGCGGCCCCCCGCCAACGCGCGGTAGCAGGCGGCGTGGCCCCCCGCCCGACACTCCGGTCGTAGACGGCAAGACCAGGGCCGGGGCCGCCGAGGCGCGCCCCTCACAACGGCAGAACTCACGTCACCGGTACCGGTGGTGGCGTCTGGACGCGGGGTCCGTGGAAGCGCCTAGGCTCGGCGTATGGACACCGTTGCCGACGATCTGACCGCCTACGACCGCTCGCTGGCACGTAAACGCGTCTCGGCCGGGGTGCTGTTCTTCGACCTCGAAGGCCGGGTGCTGTTGGTGGACCCGGTGTACAAGGAACCGTGGGAGATCCCCGGCGGCGCGGTGGAGCGGGACGAGTCCCCCCGCCGAGGCGCGGCACGCGAGGTCGAGGAGGAACTCGGGCTCACCCTGGAGCCGGGCCGGCTGCTCGGCATCGACTGGACGCCACCGCGCCCCGGCCGCAGCGAGGCGATGGCGGTCATCTTCGACGGCGGCGTCCTGCCGGCCGAGGAGGTCACGGCGATCCGCCTCCAGGCTGCGGAACTCCGGGCGTTCGCGTTCGTGGCCCCGGATCGGGTGCCCGAGCGCCTGACCCCGGTGCTGGCCCGCCGGGTGCGGGCCTGTGTCGAGGCGCGCCACCTCGGGGTGACGGTCTGCCTGGAGAACGGCGTCCCGGTGGGCTGATGGGCCGCCCGAACCATCGCCCGGGCGGCCCGGCTCCGGTCCCTACTCCGACAAGGTGGCCCAGACGACTTTTCCGACGCCGCCGCGCTCGCGTTCGTGGACGCCCCACTGGTCGGCGAGGGCCTCGACGATGGCGAGTCCGCGCCCGTCGCACGCGTCCAGGTCCGGCGTTCTCGGCTGCGGCTGCTCGCGGGAGGCGTCGTGCACCTCGATCCGCAGCCCGTGCGGCCCGGCGAGATACCGGGTCTCGATCTCCCGCCCCGGCGAGACACGGGCATGCCGCGCCGCGTTGGTCAGCAGCTCCGAGAGGATCAGCACCGCCGAGTCCTCCAGCCCGCTCAACCCCCAACCCGCCAGAGCCTTACGCAACTCCAGCCGGGCCATCCCCACCGACGAGGGATGCCGGTTCCACCGCAGCACCACAGCCCCGCCGCCAGGATCCTGTGCACACCCCATCAGGCCACCTCCCCACCGGAAACGGCGAGCCGCAGCTCCCGGTACCGCAACCGCCGCTCGGCACGCCTCCACCGCTCGAACTCGACGCGGGGATGGGGCTGTAGCAGCGCGCTGCACCCGGCACTCGGCTCCGAGCGGCAGGCGTGGACGAAGACCACGGCCGAGCGATGCCCCGAGGGCCGACACGGTCCCGAGGACGCCGACGGCGGCACCAAGGCCACGCGATGGCGCCCCGCACCGGGAAGTAAAAGCCGCAGCAGCGGCTCGACGAAACGGACGATAGAGTCCATGCGTTGACGCTCCTTCAAAGCGTTGACCATGCCCTCGGACCGGTGCTTCGGTCGCGAGGGTTCTTGCTGCTCTGCGCGCACGGATGCGCAAGCCAGCAACTCGACATCACGCACAGCGCTTGATCGCGTGCACTCCGTCACGCCCAGGATGCGCCATTGCCTGTTGCTCGGCAAGAGGTGATAGTGAATTGGCAATATTGCCAGTTACTGAGGGTGGGTTGGGAGTGCCTCTGTGCGAGCATGGAGGGATCCGTGGCGGACGCAGAGAAACCGCAGTTGACCAGGACAATGAAGGGGCGCAGGGGCATGACGGCACCCACCGTGCGACGCCGAAGGCTAGGTCTGGAACTGAAGCGCCTGCGTGAGAACGCCAAGTTGACGCTCGACGATGTGGTGGCCCGCTCCGGCTTCAGCTCGTCGAAGATCTCTCGCATCGAGAGCGCCACACGAGGCGCCCGGCCGGCGGATGTGGAACGACTCCTCGGCATCTATGAGGTGGCAGACTCCGACGTCGTCGCGTTCCTGCTGATACTGGCGAAGGACGGAGGAAAGCGCGGCTGGTGGCAGACGTACGATCTTTCGCCCGTGTACGCCGACTTGATCAGCCTGGAGGCTGACGCGGCTTCGGTGAGCACCTTCGAGCCGTTGCTCATTCCCGGTCTGCTGCAAACCGCCGCCTACGCGCGGGCTGTTGTCGGGGCGATCATGATGAACGCGACTCCAGAGGAGGTCACGCCACGGGTCGAGGTGCGTATGGCACGGCAATCCGTACTCAGCCGCCCCGAACCTCTGAAGCTCAGGGCGATCATCCACGAAGCCGCGCTGTCGGCGCGCACCCCGGACGTGGGTGTCATGCGGGATCAGTTGCAGAGGCTCCTGGATCTGGCTGTCTATCCGCACGTCAGGATTCAGGTGCTGCCACTCGACGCCGAATTGCACCCCGGAACGGCGGGAGGCTTCACCGTGCTCGGCTTCGGTCAGCCAGGGCTTGATGTGGTGCTGCTGGAGCACCTTGAAAGTAGTCTCTATATCGAACAGTTCGCAGGGGTGGAGCGGTATGTCGAAGCGTATGAGCGGCTCACCGCCTCTGCTCTGCCGTTCGACACGTCACTGTCACTGATTGCCGCCAAGAAGGATGCACTCCAATGAGGTCGTACGTCTTCGGAGACGCCGGGTTGGATGCCGTGTGGCGCAAGTCCAGCCACAGCGGAGCCGACAGTAACTGCGTCGAAGTTTCCGATACTTGGCCCGGCACCGTCCCCGTACGCGACAGCAAGACCCCCGGCGGCCCCCGCCTCGCCTTCGGCGCCAGTGCCTGGGTGTCGTTCGTCGCGGCGCTCAAGACCGACGACGGTTCGGGCACGGCGGAGCCCCGGTTCTAGGATCGGGCCATGGGAAGAACCGACCGCGCCGCCCGGATGATCGCGGCACCCCCGGCGGCCGTCTACGGCGCCCTCCTCGACCGGGCTGCGCTGGAGGCATGGATGCCGCCGGACGGCATGCGTGGGCGCGTCGAGGGGTGGGACCCCCGGCCGGGTGGCGGGTACCGGATGACGCTCACCTACCTCGATCCCGCCGACAGCCCCGGCAAGACGACGGACGCGACGGATGTCGTCGAGGTTGAGTTCGCCGAGCTGGTGCCACCGGAGCGCGTGGTGCAGCGGGGGGTATTTGAGGCGGACGATCCGTCCTTCGCGGGCACCATGACGATGACCTGGCACTTCACGGCCGCCGGTGAGGGGACCGAGGTGACCGTCATCGCCACGGACGTGCCGCCCGGCATCGACCAGGCGGCCCACGAGGCCGGGATCGCCTCCTCGCTGGCCAACCTGGCGTCGTACGTCGAAGCGGGCGGCTGACCCGGTTCGGCAAGGCTCCGTCGCGTCCGGGAACCCGCCCTGGCCGTCGGCCAGTTGTTCATGGGCGGGGTCGATGCCCTGGGCAAGCGGATTCTCCGGGTGCCGACGGGTCTGGACGACCTCTCCGGCGACCGGGTCATGGTCGGCCCCGGAGCGGGCGGACCGCCCCGGCGTCGACACGGTCGCCCGGCATGTCGCCGGACGCGATCACGCGGTGCGTCGACGCCGGAGCCGACCGCCCGGATCACTCGGGGCGCTGGGCCATCAGCTCGTCGCCCGTGACGCTCCGGGTCGTACCGTCCTTGAGGGTGACCGTGACGGTGCCGGTGATCAGGCCGTTCGGGTCGCCGTCCGGCCACCACGCCGTCCACCGGCCGTCCTGCACCGTGGCGTGGATGGTCTTCCCGGAGTCGCGCACGGTGACGTCCTTGACGTCGGAGCCCACCGAGCCGAGCGCGTAGTTGAACTCTCCGTCGTCGCTGCCGCGGGCGCCCAGCGTGTCCAGGGTGAGGGCGTCGGCGTCGACCTCGACCGTCGGGTCGATGGCCATCATGAGGCCGGTGCCGTCCGAGGCCGCCAGGCAGTACGACGCCTCGTCCTTCCCCCAGATGACGACCATGGAGGCGACCTTGCCGCGCACGTCGGCGTTGGCGATCGTGGGGGACGGCTTGTCGGGGCTGTGCCCCGCCACCTCCAGGCACGCCTTCTCGGCGGCGGAGCCCTTGCCTGCGGAGATGTCGAGGGCGTTCGGGGTGGGTGTCCAGCTCGCCAGTTCGGACGACGGCAGCGGTCCGCCGCCGCCGAGGCCGGGCAGGCCGCCCGTCACCGCGACGAAGGCCAGGCCCGCGGCGAGGCCGCCGGCCAGCGTGAACGCCGTACGTCGGACGAGGGGGCGGCGGAAGGTGGTGCCGACCGACCGGGCGGGGCGCTCGGTGTCGCTCAGCACGGTGCGCAGGAGGGTCTCCTCGCGGTCGATCTCGGCGGCGGTCGGCTCGGTGCGGGGGGCGGCGTCCAGCTTGGCCAGGCGGGAGAGAAGGTCGTGGGTCATGGTGTCTCCAGTCAGGGAGCAGAGGTAAGGGGCTGCGGGCAGAGCGTCAGCGCGTCATGGCGAGGGCGGGCGATACGGCGGTGCCCGCGGTGAGCCGTGCCGCCAGGCGGCGCTTCGCCCGTGTGAGCCGCATGGCATAGGCGGCGCGGGTGCAGCCGAGGACCCGTGCGGCGTCCCGGGCGGAGAGTTCTTCCCAGACATGCAGGGCGAGGACTTCCTGGTCCGCCGGGGCGAGTTGCTGCCAGGCGGCGCCGAGTTCCAGCCGGTTCTCCACCTGGTCCGTCATGTCGGGCGTGGCGTGCCGGGCGCCGGGCTCGGAGGACTGCTGGATGTGCACCACCAGCGCCGACCGGCGGCGCATCCCGCGGTTCGCGTTCAGCATGGCGTTGCGTGCCGTGCGGAACAGCCAGGGCCGTGGATCCTCGGGCAGCTCGCTCCGGCGGCGCCACGCGGCGAGGAACGTCTCCCCGACGATGTCGTCGACGTTCATCGGGTGGGCCCGACGGCGTACGAAGCGCAGCAGGTCCTCGTAGTGGGCCCGGTACACCTCGGTGAACTGGGCTTCGGTTTGGATGGGCATGACTTCCTCTCCTGGCGTCTGCCCCTACGTGTCCGTGACCCCGGAGAGTGCAACAGGGCCCGGCCGTATCCGAAACTGAATCCGTGACGACCACCGACCCCGCGATGCGCATCCGCTTCGGTCTGACCCCGTTGGAGCAGGTCGGACCGTGGGGCGGCGAGCGTCCCGTACTGCACTGGTTCGGCCTGACCGACGGCTGGTACTGCGTCGACCTCGGCGGCCACGAGGTGCTGCGCTACTCCGAGCGCAGCGTCCGGCGGCTGCGGAACGGAGAGGAGGGCAGGCCACAGCACCCGTACGTGGACTACTACGTCGTCCGCCTGTGGGAGGACATGATCGCGCTCGTGTCGGGGGCGATGGAACCGGTGCCGCCGGACCTGCTGGACGTGGCGGCCGAGTTCTCGCCGGAGTGGACCTGGCGTGACACACCGGAGGCCGAGGCCGCGTTGAACTGGCACAGCGCCGGTTTCCTGTACACCGACTATCTGCGCGTCGCCCCGCACATCCGCTGCTGGCGCACCGTCACCGACAATGTCACCGACGCGGGCGACACCGTGACCGTGGCCTGGGAGCACCGGCCGGACCCGGAGGGGGTGATCGAGTTCGCCGGCCCGCCGACGGGACGGGTGACCATGCCCACGAGCGAGTTCCTCGCGGCGGTGACCGCATTCGACCGGGAGCTGCTGGCCGCGATGGACCGGCGCATCGGCGCGCTGGAGGCGTCGGGTCCGCCACCCGGCGCCGAGGTGGACACGGAGCAGTTGCGCCGTGAGCACCGGGACCGGGCGACCTGGCTGCCACGGGCGCGGGACCGCGAACCGGGTACCGACTGGGACGCCGTACGGGCCGGTGTACGCGCGCTCCTCGCCCCGGGGCTCAGGGGCAACTGATGCGGGACCGCGCCCAGTCCGCGAGCGCGACGACATCGTTCGGGGTGTGCGGTTCCACGACCAGGCGGATGGAGTCGCGGCCGGAGATGCCCACCTGGACGGGCACGGCCGCGTCGCCGCCGTGCAGTACGGGGGAGTGCCAGAGGCGGGTGCCGTCGCCGTAGAGGGAGAAGCGCACGGAGCCCTGGCCGAGCGTCAGGTCGTCCACACCGACCAGCGCCGCGTACGACGAACAGCTCCGGTTGAGGTCGATGGTCACCGAGGACGAGGCGCGCATGGTGACGCCGTGGCCGTGCCGGGTGCCGCCGATCGACACGTTCGACCGCTGCCAGAGCCAGCCGCTCCCGACGAGCCGCACCTCGGGCTCGGAGCCGTCCCCGAGGACGCCGTACGCCAACTCGTTGACCTGGTAGTCGGCCGGGACGGGTGGCGGTGGCGGTTTCGGGCGGGAGGTCGGCTCCGGCAGGGGCGGCGGCGACGGCTCGGGGGTCGGCGACGGGGTGGGGCTGGGGCTGGGGGTGGTACGGCTCGGGCTCGGCTCGGGTTCCGGCGTGGGCTTCGTGGGGGTGGGCGGCGCCGGTACGGGCTTCTTCGAAGGAGCCGGCGTCGGGGCCGGAGCGGACGGCGCCGGGGGAGGCTCCGGAAGGTCGGCCGGCGCGGACGACGGGACCGGTACCCGCGGTACGAGCGGCTGTGCGACCGGCGGTTTCTCCCGGGGCTTGGCGTCGGGCTCCGGGCTGTTGCCCGACAGCGCGTACACCAGACCGGCGGCGGCGACCACCAGCAGCCCCGCGATCCCCGCCTTCGCCGGGGCGCCGAGCCCCTCGGACGCGGCGCCCGCGCCACCGGCCCCCGCGCCGGCCGACCCGCCGGAAGCGCCACCGGCCCCGCCTGTGGCGCCCCCCGCTGCCCCGCCCGTCGCCGCCGCCGCGGCGCCCGCGCCGGCCGCTCCCACGGCGCCGCCCGCCACGACCCCGGCCGCCTTGAGCGAGTACCCCGCCGCGAACCAGCCGATCACCGCGATCGGCAGCACCGCCGGGATCGCCGCGTTGACCTGCGCCAGCTCACCTGCCGCGAGGCGGCACTTCGCGCACTCCGCCAGATGCTTGCGCAGCCCGCGCTCGGCACGCATGCGCAGCCCGCCGCGGGCGTAGGCGCCGAGCCGGTCCGCGTACCGCGAGCAGTCGCCCTCCGAGGTGAGCGCCGAGTTGACATGTGCCTGGAGATACGCCTGCTTGAGTCCCTCGCGCGCCCGGCTGGCCAGTACGGCGGTGGCGTTGGCGGTCAGCCCGAAGAGCGGCGCGACCTCGCTCGGCGACTCCTCCTCGACCGTGGTGTGCCACAGGACGGCCTGCCAGCGTTCCGGCAGGCTCCGGAACGCCTGCATGGCCATGGACCGGTCGGCCTCGTGCATCGCCAGGACGTCCGCGCCCAGGTCGAGGGTGTCTTCGGCCGAGACCTCGGAGGTACGGGTCGCCTGCGCGGCGAACACCGCGAAGTCGTCGACCAGTTGCTCGCGCTTCGCGGACTTCGTCCAGGACGCGGCCACCCGCCGTACGGTCGTCAGCAGATAGGCGCGCACCGCCTGTTCGGGCCCGGCGCCGCCCCGCACCGCCTGGAGCGTACGGGCGAACACCTCGGCCGTCAGGTCGTCCGCGGTGTGCGCGTCGCGGCAGCAGCTACGGGCGTACCGGCGCACCGGCTCCGAGTGGCGGCGGAACAGCTCCTCGTACGCGCTGTCGTCGCCGTCCCGCATCCGCTGGATCAGGTCGGCGTCCGAGGGAGGCGGCTCTCCCGGGACCGGTGCGGCCGGCTCCCGTTCGGCCCGTTCGGCCCCTGCGGTGCGTTCGGCGCGTTCGCGCTGCGGCGGGACGCTGCCGTCCGGCCCGCCCGTACCCGACGCGGGATGCGGTACGACCGGCCCGACGGACACCACGGGCCCGACCGGCCCGATCGGCCCCACCGGGCCGCCCTGGCCGGGAACACCGGGGGTGCCGGAGGGCTCCCGGGGCCCGCCCTGGTTCGGGACCTGGCCCGGCCCGTGATGCGGCCCCTGTTCCGGCCCGTGTTCCGGCACCTGCCCCGGTACCTGATGCGGCAGTTGGCGAGAGGACGCCACATCGCCGGATCCCGTACCGCCGCCAGTACCACCGGCGGTACCGTCGGTACGGTCGGCGGGGTCGGCGTCACGGCCGTCCAGCGGCTCGTCCAGCGGCTCGTCCCGCCCGTTGCCGTTCATCGCGGAAGTCCCCGCAGGCGCTCTGTTACGTGCCCCGTGCGCGCCCCTTCTGTCCCAAACACCGGGCCAGCGTGCCACAGCGCGACGCGCCGACCCAGGGCTTGGCGCCCCGCACCACTCGTCCGGGGGGCTTTCCCCGCAGTGGGCTTTAACCTTCACCCGTTCGGGGAAAGATCAACGCCGTTCATGAGCAAACCAGTTCGAAATCAGGTGAGTTCGGAAGCAGTTCGGTGGGAAAGCAGCCCGCCCCGAGGCGCGGCCCCACCCGGACCCGGACTCGCACCCGGAAAGGGCCGGTACGCATCCACGCACCGGCCCCACCCGCGAGAACCTCACGGTGCCCAACTCCAGGCTGAACCACAGACACGGAACCACAGGCACGGAAGTACGGACATCGCACTCCACATGCCGAAGTACACGCGTCGAACTACAGCCGTCGAACTACAGCCGTCGAACTACAGCCGTCGAACTACACGCCTCGAACTACGCAGGCCGCACCGGCTACACCGGCCGGGACCGCAGCCCCTCCAGCAGGATGTCCAGCAGCCGCGCCGAAGCCGCCGCCTGCTGCACCGCGTCCGGCAGCGTGGGCGCCGCCGTCGCGATCACCAGCAGGACGTCCGCCACGGTCACATCACCGCGCAGCTCACCCGCCGCCCGCGCCCGGTCCACCAACTGCCCTACGACGTCGAGCAGTTCGACCGCGCCCGGGTCGTCCAGATCGTCGGCCGAGGCCGATATCCGCGATCCGACCACCCGCAGGTCCGGCTGGCCCGCCTGCCGCTGCTGCGGCACCCGCGCCTCGTCCGCCGTCCCGTTCCGCCCGACCACCACGTCGTCGGAATCGACCCCGACCCGCAGCACCTGCGGAGGCAGCAGCCGTCCCGCGCCCGACGCCACCGACGTGCGCAGGAAGCGGGAGAGTGCCGACCACGGCTCCTCCTCCTGGCCCAGCGCCGAACGCGCCTGGTCCGTCAGCCGGGAGGTCTCCTCCTCGGCTATTCGCCTGACCAGTACGTCCTTGCTCGGGAAGCGCCGGTACACCGTGCCGACCCCGACCCGGGCGCGCCGCGCCACGTCCTCCATCGGAGCCCCGTACCCCAGCTCGCCGAAGACCTCGCGAGCCGCGCGCAGTACGTGCTCCAGATTGCGCTGTGCGTCCACACGGAGGGGCGCGGCACGGCCTGACCCGCCGGCCCCCACCGTACCCAGACGTCCCTCGTCGGCCACACGTCCGTCACCCTCCGTGACGACGGCGGCCTGCCAATGAGAATCCTGAATGTGCATAAGCGTTCCCCCGGTAATGATGTCTCCCCCCGGAGACTCCCCGCCTGGCTGCCGGGTTCCCGGTCCGGTAACCGGCCGGACACCCCGACGAACTACGAACATAGTTGAGCCCGGGGCAATTCAGAAGAGGGTAGTTCCGCACGGAGCGCCCCCCGATCGGAGCAAGGACCGGAACGTGCCTGATTCACCCCCCGTCCCGCACCCACCCCGCCCCCGCTGACCTGCGCGCCTCCCCCGGCGCCGTACGCCCGCCGGCCCTGCGGCCGTCCGTACCCGCGGACGTTCTCCGGTCATACAATGCGTCGCGCCTGTGGACAAACAACGAAGCCGGGTGCGTCATGGGAAGGTGACGGCTGAGATCTCCCGGGGAACGAGCCCCGCATCCGAGCCCGAGGCAACGCCGCCCGGGGCAGACCTGCCCGAGGCGCGCCCGCCCAGGGTCCGTGTCCTGGTGGTCGGCGGCGGCTACGTCGGCATGTACACCGCGCTCCTGCTCCAGCGCAGACTGAAGCAGCAGCTGAAGAGCGGTGAGGCCGAGATCGTCGTGGTGTCACCCGACCCGTACATGACCTACCAGCCGTTCCTCCCCGAGGCCGCCGCGGGCAACATCTCCCCCCGCCATGTCGTCGTCCCCCTCCGCCGCGTACTCGACCGGTGCCAGATCCTCATCGGCGAGGCCACCGCCATCGACCACGCCAAACGCACCGCCACCCTGCGCACCCTCGCCTCCGAGGAGGAGGGCACCGGCACCGTCGACCTCGCGTACGACGAACTCGTCCTCGCCCCGGGCTCCATCTCCCGTACGCTCCCCGTCCCCGGTCTCGCCGAACACGGCATCGGTTTCAAGACCGTCGAGGAGGCCATCGGGCTGCGCAACCACGTCATCGAACAGATGGACATCGCCTCCTCCACCCGCGACCCCGCGATCCGCGACGCCGCCCTCACCTTCGTCTTTGTCGGCGGCGGATACGCGGGCGTCGAGGCGCTCGCCGAACTGGAGGACATGGCCCGCTACGCCTCGCGGTACTACCACAACATCAAGGCCGAGGACATGAAGTGGATCCTCGTCGAGGCCACCGGCCGGATCCTCCCCGAGGTCGGCGACGTCATGGGCAAGTACGCCGTACGGGAACTGCGCGCCCGCAACATCGACGTACGGCTCGACACCCGCCTGGACTCCTGCGAGGACCGCGTCGCCGTCCTCAGCGACGGCGCCCGCTTCCCCACCCGTACGCTCGTGTGGACCGCGGGCGTCAAACCGCACCCCGTCCTCGCCGCCACCGACCTGCCGCGGAACGACCACGGCCGGCTGCGCTGCACCGCGCACCTCGCGGTCGCCGACACCGAGCACGCCTGGGCGGCCGGTGACGCCGCCGCCGTACCCGATCTGACCTCGGACGAACCGGGAAAGGAGTGCGCGCCCAACGCGCAGCACGCCGTACGGCAGGCCAGAGTTCTCGCGGAGAACATCCTCGCTTCCCTGCGCGGCGCACCCCTCCGGGACTACCGTCACGCCTATGCGGGCTCGGTCGCGTCGCTCGGTCTTCACAAGGGCGTGGGGCACGTCTACGGCCGGAAGATCAAGGGCTACCCGGCCTGGCTGATGCACCGCGTGTACCACCTCAGCCGTGTTCCCACCTTCAACAGGAAGGCCCGCGTTCTCGCGGAATGGACCCTGTCCGGGCTCTTCAAACGGGAGATCGTCTCCCTCGGCTCGCTGGAGCACCCGCGCGCCGAGTTCGAACTCGCCGCGGGAGGCGAACGATCCCGGGGGACCGGGCGTTCCAAGGATGGTGAGCGTTCCGAGGGGACCGAGGAGGCGTGAGGCCGGCGACCCCGGCGACCGCGTGATCCCTGAGACCGTCCGATCGCTCCCCGCGACCCCGCGACCGCATGACCGCATGACCTCTGAGACCGTCCCATCCCTGCGACCGATTGACCCCGGCAGACCCCGGCAGCCCCCTCCTGACCCCGGAAACCCCCGTGACCTCGGCGAACGCGGGACGCGGCGACCCCGCGCCCCCGGTTCCTCCGTGACCCCGGTGCCCCTGTCAGTGCGATCGGTCACACTGGACGTGTGACCATAGGTGGGCTCACATCTGCACAGAGTGATCCGGACCGACCGCTCCGCCGCGCCGCCACCCGGCGGCACGGACCCCGGGCCCCCGCCCCAGCCACCCGACCCAGACGCACGGCACGACACACAACACCATGAGGCCAGAGAATCCGTGAACTTCACGCGTTGGAGCGCCCGTCTCCCCGGTACACAGCGCCGCTCCGCCGCGCGGACGGACCGCGGCACGGTACCGGCGGCCCGTGGTGAGTACGAACAGAAGCCCGAGCCCCCGGCAGACGTCCCCTCCCTCCCCTCCGTCGAGGAGCTGTCCGTACGGGAGGTCCTCGGCGAACTGCCCGCCCTGGTCGCCCTGGTGTACGGCCCCGACCACCGCGTGGCGTACGTGAACGGCGCGTACGCCACGACATTCGGCCCGCGGCCCCTCGGCGCCACCGCGGCCGAGAGCTGCCCGGAGCTCGCCGAGCTGGGCCTGTTCCCCCTGCTCGACCAGGTCCTGCGCAGCGGCACGTCACGCACCGTCAAGTCCCGCAAGGCGCGCCGCCACCAGGACGGCGCGGAGGGCTCCTACACGGTCACCTGCACTCCCATCGCCTGCCAGGGCACGGCGGGCATCCTCATCTACGCCGCCGACGTCACCGACCACGCCGAGGCGGCCGAGCGGCTGCGCACCAGCGAGCGCCGCCACCGCCGTACCGTCGTCACCCTCCAGCGCTCGCTGCTCCCGCAGGAGCTGGAGCAGCCCGACGACCTGCGCGTCGCCGCCACGTACCGGCCCGGCGGCGAGGACGCGGCGGTCGGCGGCGACTGGTACGACGTGATCACGCTCGGCGCCGGCCGTACGGCCCTGGTCATCGGCGATGTGATGGGCCGCGGGGTGCGCGCCGCCGCCGTCATGGGGCAGTTGCGCACCGCCGTCCGCGCCTACGCCCGCCTCGATCTGCCGCCGCACGAGGTGCTCCAACTCCTCGACGGACTCGCCGCCGAGATCGACGCCAGCCAGATCGCCACCTGCGTCTACGCCGTCCACGACCCCAACGAGGGCCGCCTCGTCTACGCCTCGGCCGGCCATCTGCCCATCCTGGTCCGCGCCGAGGACGGCTCGGTCGAGCGCGCCGAGGACCCGACGGGCCCGCCGCTCGGCACCGGCGGCTGGCTCCACACCTCCGGCTCGATCGCCCTCCCGCCCGGCTCCACCGCCGTCCTCTACACCGACGGACTGGTCGAGCGGCGCGGCGAGGACATCGACGAGGGCGTCGCCTCCCTGGAGCGCGCCCTGTCCGGCGCGCAGGGTTCGCCCCAGGTCGTCTGCGACCGGCTGATCCGCTCCCTCGGCGTGACCGACGACCACGACGACGACGTCGCGGTCCTCGTCCTCCAGCACCCTGCCCGTACGGGCGCGGACGCGGAGCTGTTCCACAACGCGGCACTCGACCTGCTCGGCGGGGTCGAGGCCGCCCCGCGCGCCCGGGCCTTCGCGACGGGCGTGCTCGCCTCCTGGCGCTTCCCGGTCGAGCTGTGCGATCTGGGGGTGCTCGCCACGAGCGAACTGGTCGCGAACTCCCTCCAGCACGGCACCCCGCCCATGCGCCTCAGACTCCGCCGCACCGACCGCCGGCTGATCATCGAGGTCACGGACGGGGACGACCACCTCCCCCGCCGCCGCCGCGCCGAACCGGCGGACGAGGCGGGCCGCGGCATCTCGATCATCGCGACGATCGCCTCGTCCTGGGGCTCACGCCGCACCCCCGGGGGCGGCAAGGCCGTCTGGTGCGAGTTCGCCCTGCCGCACTGACCACGGGCCCTCGTGCGGGGCGTCCGCTCAGCCGACGGCCCCGGTCACCGGCGCGGACGCGGCGACGGGAGCGGTGACAGGAGCAGGGGCGGCGGCGGTCGGCTCGGGCAGCCCCTGAGCCACGACCCGCGAGGCCGTCACGAGCGACGGCTGGTCCTGTACGGGCGTGAGCCGCCGCCCCAGCCGCAGGGCCAGGACCGTGATGCCGAGCGAGAACAGGACGAACGTCACGATGTACGGGCCGTGCAGGGCCGCGCCCATCGGCCCGCCCACCGCCGGCCCCACCGCCAGGGCGACCTGCTTGACCAGCGCGAAGGCGGAGTTGTACCGGCCGACCGACTCGGCGGGCGCGAGATCTGCCACCAGCGGCGCGACGGTCGGGGACAGCATCGCCTCGCCGAGCCCGAAGAGCGCGTACGTCGAGACGAACGCGGCCGTCGCCACCGCCTGGCCGCCGTGCCCCAGCCCCGCGAACCCTGCCACGACCCAGGCGAACGCCCAGATCAGCCCGACCGCGGCGATCACCCGGCTGCGCCTGCGCCGCTCGACCAGCCGCAGGACGACGAACTGCGCGACCACGATCACCGCGGTGTTGGCGGCCAGCGCGATCCCGAGGGTCGACGGACCGATCCCGGCGGCCTCGGTGCCGTACGCGGCGAGCCCCGACTCGAACTGCCCGTAACAGGCGAAGAAGAGCACGAACCCCAGCAGGCACAGGTGCACCATGGCCCGGTGGCTCAGCAGATCCCGCATCCCCCGCTCCGGAGCGGCGGACCGCCCGGGTGGTTCAGGGACGGGGAGGGCGGCGGGCCGGGGCAGCCGGACGGTGAGGGCGATCGCCGCGAGCACGAGGAACATCACGGCCTCGACGGAGAAGAGCAGGAGGAAGCTGCCGGGCCGGTCCTCGTCGACGAGCTGGCCGCCGATCAGCCCGCCGACGCCGAGCCCGAGGTTCGCCAGGAAGAACTGGGTGGCGAAGGCGCGCGTACGGGTCGAGGGCGTCGACGACCGCACGATCATCGTGGCCAGCGCGGGCTGCATGACGGCGGTCCCGGCCCCCAGCAGCGCGGCGGCGGCCACGGCGGCCGGCACGGTGCCGGCGAGCCCCATGGCGAGCGCCCCGACGGAGGCGACGAGCGCGCCGCCCACCAGGACGGGCAGCGGCCCGCGCCGGTCGATCACCCGCCCGGTGAAGGGCAGCACGACGAGCGCGGCCAGCGCGAAGACCGCCAGCACGGCACCGGCCGTACTCGCACCCAGCTCCCGCACCTGAGCCACGTACACATAGAGATACGGAACCGTGAATCCCAGCCCGAACGCGCTCAGCGCGTTCCCCGCCTGGATCCGGCGCATCGCCGAGGATGCGCCCATCGCCCTGGTCACACTCACCTACCTCAAAGATCAAGGGTCGAAGTCTGAAGACTTCAAAAGTAAACTTAGAAGCTAAACAGTACACAGAGAAGGACTTCAACGCCAACAGAGATGCGTGGCATACTGCCCCGATGTCCGACACCCCCGCGAAAGCCGGCCCGCCGGATCTCCAGGAGCCGAGCCTCGACGAGCAGATCGCCGCCTACCAGCGAGAGTTCCGCGACCTCGACCCTCAGGTGGAGCAGATCGTTTCGGCCCTCGGCCGGCTGAACCGCCGGATGAACGTCGCGTACGGCAGACACGTCGCCGACCTCGGCATCAGCAACGCCGAGTGGGAGGTCCTCAAGACCCTGGTGGTCGCGGGAGCCCCCTACCGCCTGGGCCCCGGCGAACTCGCGAAGCGCCTCGGCCTCACCCCGGCGGCGATGACGCACCGCATCGACCGCATGGCGGGCGAGGGCCTGGTGACCCGCGACCGCGACGAGACGAACCGGGTCCGCGTGATCGTCGAGCTGACGGACGAGGGCCGCACGAAGTGGCTGGCGGCGATGCGGATGGCCTCGGACTTCGAGGAGGAACTGCTCCAGGACCTCACGGGCGACGAACGCGGAGTACTCGGAGAGCTGTTGATCCGCCTCCTGCGCCGCGTGGAGGACGCCCAGCCGGACGCCGGCGGACGCCTGACCGACCTGGACTGACGGGGGCCGATGACGGCCGATGAGGGCCGAGCGGGGCGAGCGACAACCGGTTTGACACGCCCCGGGCCGGTCCGTAAAGTGCTCCGAGTTGTCACGGGGTCGGTACGGCCCGGTAGCAACCACTCACGCCGCAGCAGCGGCACCCAAACACAGCACGATCCCCTGGCCGGGACGAATTTCGGCATGCCGAAATTCATTTCGAGGGCTCGATTATGAGTCGCCTGCGGAATCCGCTAAGGTTTGGAACGTCGGAACGTCGGAACGGCCGCAGGGCCGGGAGGACAAGCCCCACTGACTGGGAATCAGGCCCGAAAGGATCTGATAGAGTCGGAACCGCCGGAAAGGGAAA
>NZ_JBHURV010000045.1:0-76248 GCF_042673865.1 Streptomyces sp. NPDC056987 | reverse complement strand
TTCGGGTGGGTGCGGGGGGGGGCCTCCGCGTGGGGGGCCCGGGGCGGGCGGGGTGGGGCGGGGTCCGGGCCGTGCCCCGCACCCGGCTCCTGCCATGTCGAGCGGCGGCCCGTTCGGGCCCTCGTCCCGCTGACCGGCCCTACGTCGACCGGCCCGCGTACGGTTGAGCCCCACGTCGACCGGCCCACGCATGGGCGAGCCGCGCCCCTACCGGCCCGCGCATGGGTGAGCCGCGCGCCCCGACCGGCGCGCGGCTCGCCCGTACGCGGCTCAGTAGCGCAGCCGCGCCAGATACCGGTAGCTGCGCAGCGCCGTCAGGAACGGGTCGGCCGGTGTGTCGTGCTCCACCAGCCACTGCCGTACGCCCCCGGACCGCGCCGTGTCGAACATCGCCGGGAAGTCCAGCACACCGGAGCCGACGTCCTCGAACCCGCCCTCCGGCGTCATGTCCTTGACGTGCAGCGCCGGGAACCGGCCGGGGTGGGTCACGAACAGCCGGCGTGGATCGTCACCGCCCTTCGACGCCCAGTACACATCCAGCTCGAAACCCACCAGCTCCGGATCGGTCTCCTTGAGCAGGATGCCGTACAGGCTCTCCCCGTCGACGGTGGCGTGGTCGCCGTCGTGGTTGTGGAAGAGCACCCGGAGCCCGGAGCGGCGCGCGAGCAGCCCCGCCGCGTTGAACTGCCGTGCCGCCTCGCGGTATCCGGCCGGTGAGTGCATCGTGGTGGGCAGGCTCGGCACCACGATCCACCGGCCGCCGAGCACCCGGACGTCCTCGATCGCCTGCGGCAGGCCGCTCCCGGTGACCGTGGGGTAGGCGACATGTTCGAGCACCGCCCGCAGCCCGGTGGCGTCCAGCATCGCGCGGATGGCCGCCGCGCTGTGCCCGTGCCGGCCGCTGACCCCGACCGTCGCGTAGCCGATCCGGGCCAGCCGCTCCAGTGTGCCGCCGAAGTCCGAGGCCAGCGGGGTGCGCATGGTGTACAGGTGCATGCCGATCGCGGACGGCGGGATCCGCCGGTGCCGCCGTCCGCGATCGGTGGCGCTCGCGCTCCCCGCGCCGCTCAGCGCGACGGCCGTCCCCGCCGCCGCGCCGAGGAACGCCCGTCTGCCGGTGACCGCCCTGCCGATGGCGCCGTTGAGGCTTATACGGCTCCCATGGCTCCCATGGTTTTCATCGCTCGCGCGGCTTCCGTGGCTCTCGTGGCTCATCCCACTTCCCCTCTCAGCGTGCGTCGACACGGACCGCGCCCGTCGTCGTGTCGCCCCGGTCGTCGGTGACGGTCAGCCGCGCCGTGTACGTGCCCGCCCGGGCGTAGGTGTGCGTCGCGCTCGGGCCCTCCGTACCGGTCGGCTTGGTGTTGTCGCCGTAGTCCCAGTGGTACGAGGTGATGGTGCGCCCGGCCAACGGCTTGACCTTCGAGGTGAGTTGGAAGGCGCGCGGCGCCGAGCCGTCCGCCGTCGCCCCGACCGTCACCTTCGTGGCCGGTTTCTTCTCGACACCGGTGCCGTTGAAGTGCAGCCAGTCCACCGCGAGCAGATCCGGACCCTGCGCGGTCCAGGCGGGGTTGGTGAAGACGGCGTACAGCTTCACCGTGCGCCCGGGGTCGACGAGATCGGTGGTGGGGGAGACGATGTTGCCGTAGCCGCCGGTGACGGGCACGGTCACCTTGCCCAGCAGCGGGCCGGTGGGGGAGTCCGCGCGGAACTCGATGTCCCCGCCGATGCCGCCCGAGGAGGCCCCGACCGTCACCGAACCGATGCCCTTCAGCGATACCGGGTCGAAGGCGATCCAGTCGCCGTCCTCGATCTCACCGAGCCGCTTGCCGCCGGAGGAGTCGGCGCGGTCCACGGTCTCCGCCCCGCCGTGCGCGCCGCCGGTCGACGTGCGGTGCTCCGCCTCGCGGAAGGCGGTGCGCAGGGTCAGCGAGGCCGAGCCGGTGAGGGCGGGCACGCCGCCCGCGCCGCCCTTGTCCTCGTAGCGCGCGGTGATCCCGTAGTACAGGTTCTGCCCGGGGCCGTGACTGTCCCCGGCGTCGGTGACGATCTCCCCCGTGCAGCCGGTGTAGTTGTCCAGCGGGTGGAGGTGGCTGTCATGGCCGAGCTGGGACTGGACGACCACCCGGGAGCAGTCGATCCTGCCGCCCGGTCCGGTCTTCCCGTCCTCCCGGTCCTGCACCTTCACGGTGAACGGGATGGTGTCGCCGAAGCGGAAGACCCCGCCGTCCGGGGGCTGTTGGATCGTCACCACCGGACGGGTGTTGCCGACGGTGATCTCCTGGACCGAGAGCCCGGTCAGCCCGGTCGGTCCGGTGACGGTGAGCCGGGCGGTGAACCGGCCCTTCTCCCGGTAGACATGGGACGGGTTGGGCTCCGTCGAGTCGGTGGTCCCGTCACCGTCGAAGTCCCATGCGTAGCGGAGCGGCTGGCCGTCGGGCAGTCCGGAGCCCGCGCTGGAGAACGCGACGGTGAGCGGCGCCGCCCCGGTGTCCGGGGTCGCCGCGGTCTTGGCCTCGGGCAGCCGGTCGTCCCCGACATGGTCGATCCGGTAGATGCCGGAGCCCTCGTTGCTGCCGCCGCGGCCCGTGCCGCTGCCGAGCCCGAAGTCGATGACGTACAGGGCGCCGTCGGGGCCGAAGTCCGCGTCGAAGGGCTGGTTCCATTTCATGTCGCCGAACACGCCGTTGATCGACTGGAGGTCACCGGCCTTCACCGGGGGGAACCGCGGATCGGTGAACGTCTGGTCCTTCTCCTGGAACGAGAAGGTCTTGAACCAGGTCCGGGTCAGCTCGTAGACCAGCCACTTCCCCTCGAAGTACTCGGGGAACTTGGACGGGTAGGTGTTGTCCGGGTCGTAGTCGTAGACCGGGCCGCTCATCGGCGCGCCGCCGCCCGTGCCCAGTTCGGGGAATTCGGCCGAGGCCGAGTAGGCGTACCAGACCGTCGCCGGTGCGGCGGGCGGCAGTTCGCGCAGGCCGGTGTTGTTCGGCGAGTCGTTGACCAGGTTCGCGCAGTCGAACTTGGCGCCGGGGGTGCCGGTCGCGAAGTCGTAGTCGTTGAACGGGGTGTTGGCGCCGACACAGTACGGCCAGCCGTAGTTCCCGGCCTTGGTGATCCGGTTGTACTCGACCGTTCCCTCGGGCCCCCGGTCGGCGACGGCGGCGCGCGCGTCGGGCCCGTAGTCGCCCACCAGTACTGCTCCGCTCCGCGGATCGGTGGTGATGCGGAACGGGTTGCGCAGGCCCATCGCGTAGATCTCGGGACGGGTGAGTTCCGTACCCGGGGCGAAGAGATTGCCCTCGGGAACGGTGTACGTGCCGTCGTCCCGCGGTGTGATCCGCAGGACCTTGCCGCGCAGGTCGTTGGTGTTGCCGGCCGTCCCCTGGGCGTCCCAGGCGCGGCGCCCCGCGCGCTCGTCGATCGGGGTGAAGCCGTCGGAGGCGAACGGATCGGTGTTGTCGCCGGTCGCGACGTACAGGTCACCGTTCTTGTCGAAGGCGATCGACCCGGCCATGTGCGAGTTCGCCCGGCCCTCGCCGCGCAGCGTCGGGAACGTGAGCAGGCGTTTCTCGGAGGCGGGATCGACGGTGTCGCCCGTGACCGTGAAGCGCGACAGGTTGATCTGTTTCTCGTTCTTGTCGGAGTGCAGCAGGTAGAGCCATTGGTTCGCCGCGAAGTCCGGGTCGAGCGCGAGGCCGAGGAGTCCGTCGGACTGGCTCGTCATCTCCGGCGTGTACGCGAAGTCCAGCGCGGTCGAGACCTGGAGCGACTCCTGGTCGATCACCTTGAGCTTGCCGGTGCGCTCGATGAAGAAGACCCGGCGGTCGGGGGCCACGGCCAGCTCGAAGGGGTCGGCGAGGTCGCTGGTGACCAGCGGGGTGCGCTGGTAGGCGCTCGTACGGTTGGCGGTGCAGTCGCCGGGCTTGTTGCCCGCCGCCCACTGGATGCCGCCGAGCAGGTGCGAGAGGAAGGCGTCCTCCTCGAAGGAGGCCGCGTCATGCCCGCCGGCGGTGAACCAGGAGCGTCCGCCGTCGTAGTTCTGGCACCAGGACCACGGATGGTCGACGCCCTCGTCCAGGCCGTCGATCCCGTCGTTCACCTTGATCTGGGCGAGGGTGTGCACCTTCCCCGTCGGGTTGGTGCGCCAGTTGTACCACTCCTCCGTACGCTCCCAGAGCTGCGGCAGGTCACGGGTGGAGGGGTGCGTACGGTCGAGTACCTTCACCCGGCCCGTCTGGACGGCCGGGTGCTTGTCGAAGACCGCGCCGACCAGCCCCTCGTACCAGCTCCAGTCGCGCTCGCTGGCGGACGCGGAGTGCAGCCCGACCCAGCCGCCGCCCCCGCGCACGAACCCCTGGAGGGCGGTGCGCTGGGCGGCGTCGAGCAGATCACCGCTCTCCGGTGTGGAGTTGGTGTTGTTGAAGACGATCGCCTGGAAGCGGGACAGATTCTCCTCGGTGAAGGCGGCGGCGTCGGACGTGGCCTCCACGTCGAAGCCGTTCTCGCTGCCGAGTCGCTCAACAGCCTTGATACCGGCGGGAATCGAGTCGTGCTCGAAGTTGGTGACCTTGGAGAAGACCAGAACGCGGAACGGCGCCGCCTCGGCCGGGGGCGGGGCGGCCACCCCGGCACCGAGGACGAGCGCGAGCAACGCGATGATCACGAGAAAGGGCGACTTGGCTCTCATAGGCGCTCCCGGTGCTGGTTGGGCCGGCGGGTTAGAAAGCGCTTTCAGGAGTACGTCGCACAGCGTAGGTCCCCGTATCACGGAGAGGCAATGGGTCGGAAGGGCCTTCTGCGACAGGGGTGTCGGGACGGACCGGGCGCCGCCGCGGGCGTACGACGCCGCCCGGACCCGTCCCACCGCGTCAGGCGGCGTCCAGCTCCGCCACCTCGGCCGGGGTGAGGACGAGCTCCGCCGCCGCCACCGAGTCGACGATCGTCTCGGGCCGGCTGGAGCCGGGGATCGGCACCACCGTGGGCGACTTGGCCAGCATCCAGGCCAGGCAGACCCGCTGCGGGCTGACCCCGTGCGCCTCCGCGATCCGGGCGAACGGGGCGTACGAGGAGCCGAGTTCACCGGCGTTCTTGATGCCGCCGAACGGGCTCCACGGCAGGAACGCGATCCCCAGCTCCGCGCAGAGTTCCAGCTCCGGCTCGCTGGAACGGAAGGCGGGCGAGAACTGGTTCTGCACGGAGACCAGTCGCCCGCCGAGGATCTCGTTCGCCGAACGGATCTGTGCCGGGTTCGCGTTGGAGATGCCCGCCTGCCGTATCTTGCCCTCGTCGAGCAGATCACGCAGGGCGCCGATCGACTCCTCGTACGGCACCTTCGGGTCCGGGCGGTGGAACTGGTACAGCCCGATCGACTCCACCCCGAGCCGTCCCAGCGACGCCTCGCAGGCGCGCCTCAGGTGCTCGGGGGAGCCGTCCAAGGTCCACGAACCGTCGCCGGGGCGCAGATGGCCGCCCTTCGTGGCCACGAGAACCTCCGGCCCGCGCGGGTGGGAGGCGAGCGCCTTGGCGATCAGGGTCTCGTTGTGACCGACATCGGTGGCGAGAAGGTGGTAGGCGTCGGCCGTGTCGATCAGTGTCACACCGGCGTCCAGCGCGGCGTGCAGAGTCGCGAGGGAGCGGGCCTCGTCGGGCCGGCCCTCGATGGACATGGGCATACCTCCGAGCCCGATCGCGCTGACGTCGACGGTTCCGATGCGGCGAGTCTTCATGGTGGGGGCACACCTTTCCTGCTGGGGACGTGCTGCCGGTTCCTGCCCCAGCCTCGCTGTTGATCGGCTACGCGTCCAACAGAAGACGACAATTCCTCGTCGGAACATGCCGGAACACACCGAAACGCTTCGGAACACGTTGAAATGCTCCGAAACATCACGAGGGCGCGTCATCTCACCCGGAGATCGGCCAGGTTCCCGGCTCAGGGCCGCTCCAGCCAGCCCCGGACGAAGGCCGCCTGGCCGGCGTGCTGGAGATCGTCGGAGATGACGCTGACCAGCCGCACCCCCAGGGTGACGGCCGGGGTCCACGCCTCGTCGACGATCCGCCCGAGATCCGCGTCCGCCAGCGTCCCGAGATACGCGACGGTCCGGTCATGGACGGCGTCGTGGTACCCGGCCAGCAGCTCGGCCGTGACCCCGCCGAGCCTCGCCACGTCCTTGGCGGAGTGCCCGTAACCGGTGGCGCCCGGCCGGAACGGCAGCCCGAACCGCCCGTGCCAGCCCTGCGCCGTCCACACCTGCTCCGTACCGGCGGCATCCGCGAGGTGGTCGTCCTGGATCCGGGTGAGGTGCCAGACCAGCCAGGCGATGGAGTTGGCCCCGTCGTCGATCCGCACCTCCAACTCGTCGGGGGAGAGCCCGTCGACCGCGTCGTGGACCGTCTCCCGGATACGGCCGAAGGCGTCGACGAGCAGTTCCGCGCTCGCGCTGGTCGGGGTCACGGTCATGGCGGGCTCCCTCGGTGCTCCGAAATTCTCGGCCGCGCCGCGGCGGCCCCGTGCGGACTCCAGGATCGCTCCCGCCGGAGAGGTCAGCGCGCCAGGAACGCCGAGACGCGCTCGCGCAGCGCGGCCGGGTCCAGCCCGTGCGCCGCGACCTGCTCGTCGAGCGAGCCGTACCGGCGCAGCTCACGGCGGGCCACCCCGAGCCCCAGCACCCGGTGCGGTACCGCCTCCAGCGCGTCGCTGGCGGCGGCCGTGGAGGTCCCGGCGAGATACGGCTCCACGATCACCACATCGGCCCGGTCCGCGCCCGCCACCGCCCGGCGCAGCGCCGCGCCGTCGAAGGGCCGCACGGTCGCGGCGTACAGCACCGTCACGTCGAGGCCCTCCGTCGCCGCCAGCACGTTGTCCAGCAGCGGCCCGACGGCGACCACGACGCCGCCCCTTCCCTCGCGTACGGTGCTGAAGCCGGTCCCGGCCACCTCACGCGCCCGGCTGTTGCTCTGGAGCGACAGCCGTACGTAGACCCGGTCGTCCCCGGCGGCGGCGTGCCGCAGCAGGGCCTCGGCCTCGTCGGGGTGGCCGGGCACATGCACCGTCCAGCCGTCGAGCGTGTCCAGCAGGGCGACATCCCCCGGCGACATATGGGTGAAGCCGGCCGAGGGGAAGTCGTACGACGCCCCGGCGCTCACCAGCACCCCGCCCACTCCCTGATGGCCGAAGTCCAGCTTGACCTGCTCGAAGGGGCGCTCGATCAGGAAGCTGGCGAAGGTGTGCACGATCGGGCGCAGCCCGGCGAGCGCGAGGCCGCCGCCCACGCCGACCAGGAGCTGCTCGCGGATCCCGACATTGATCACCCGGTCCGGATGGCGGCGCTGTGCCGCCGTGAAGCCGTCGCCGCTGATCTCGGCGAGGACGACCGCGAGACGCGGGTCCTCGTCCAGCAGCCGGGAGGTGGTGGAGATGAAACGGTCACGCATGGTGTCCATGGAGCTGTACCTCTCTCGGTTCCCGTGTCCCGTGCGTCGTACGGGGGGCGATGGGGGGCGTGGTCAGTTCTTGGGCTCGACCCGGGCCACGACGGCGCGGGGCCGCCCGGCGTGCGGCGCGGTGAAGGCGGCGTACAGCGCCTCGTGGTCGCGGCCGTCGACGGTCTCGGCCGACCAGCCGGCCGCCTCGAACCGGGAGGCGATACCGCCGGGCCAGCCGTGGGTCGCGGAGCTGTTGTCGATCACGAGGGTGTGGAGCTGTTCGAGCCCGGCGGGACCGGCGAAGGCGAGCGCCTCGTGGTTGCTGCCCTCGTCCAGCTCCGCGTCACCGATCAGCACCCACACGTGCGGCTCCGTGAGCCCCCGCGCCCGCAGCCCGAGCACGCTGCCCACGGCGAGGGGCAGCCCGTGCCCCAGGGAGCCGCTGCCGATCTCGACCCCCGGCAGCAGGGTCCGGTCGGGGTGGTGGCCGAGCGGTGAGCCGTACGAGCCGAAGCCGGGCAGCAGCTCCTCGGCGAGGAACCCCTTGGCGGCGAGGACCGCGTAGTACGCCATCGGCCCGTGCCCCTTGGAGAGCAGGAACCGGTCCCGCCCGGCGTCGTCGACGCTCCCCGGCGTCACGCGCAGCACCCGGTCGTAGAGCACCCAGAGGGCGTCGAGGGTGGAGGTCGCGGCGGGCCCGTGCTTCTCGTCGCCGGTCATCAGGGCCATGAGCCGGTTCAGCTCCCGCGCCGAGCCGGTGAGCGTGCCGTCGGTGCCGTCGGTGCCGTTGTTGCCTTCCGTACCGTTCGCGCGGGTCGTCTCTGTCGTCGTCATACGAGCCACGGTGCAACGTCAAGCGCACTTGAGGTCAAGGCGTCCCCGTCCGGTCCGCCCGGAAAGCGATTCGTGACCACCGGCCCGAGTGCGGTATTGTTCTCATGCGCGATCGGGCCGGGGAAACCGCAGGTCAGACGGGCATCGGGACGTGGCGCAGCTTGGTAGCGCACTTGACTGGGGGTCAAGGGGTCGCAGGTTCAAATCCTGTCGTCCCGACTTGTGTTTTCGCAGGTCGCAGGCGGTATCGGAGAAATCCGGTACCGCCTTTCCGTTGTTCCTGGGGACCAGTTGGAGACCAGTTGGGGACCACGGGGGCAGGGGGTTGCACCTTCCGTAGCGGCATGTGGTCCCGTGGACGTACGTCCTGATCCCTTGAGCAAAGGTCCCGGCTCATGCATTCGTCCTTCATGCCACCCCGCCAGGTCAAGATCGGTGACGCGGCGGCCTTCGCCGGCAGCACGCCACGGGCGATTCGCCACTACCACGAGATCGGCCTGCTCCCCGAGCCAGAGCGGGGCGGCGATGACCGCCGCCGCTACGGGTACGAGGACATGATCCGCTTGCTGTGGATCCGCAAGATGGCCGACGCCGGGATCGCCCTGGACGACATCCGTGACGCCTTTACCACCGGCACGGCTTCCATCGGTGCGGACAGCGGAGAAGATATCGCGGGCATCCTGGAGCGGTTGGAGGAAACCCTCGCCGAGCAGGAGGCGGAGTTGCGGCGGCAGCGGACCGCCGTGCAGCGGATGCGCACCGAAGGCAGCCGGATGGGCCTGCTCTCCGACTTCGTCACCGACCGCTTCAAGGGCCTGCCCGAGGGCTCCCTGCGTCAGGCGGACCTGGACACTCTGCTGGTCACCGAGCGGATCTTCGGCCCGCTCGGCGCGGCCGTCCAGGCCACCCGCTTCATCGTCCTGGCCACGCATCCCACTCTGCGGGAGGAATCCGACCGCATCGACGACGCCGAGGAGGCACTCGATGACAGCGTCGCCGTCGATGATCCACGGGTGGCTCACGTGGCCGCCGAGCGGCACGCCTTCGAAAGCGCCCTGCACGCCGCCGTCGAGGAGTCCGGCCTGGACAAGGACGAAGACGCCCTCTTCGACGCCTGGGACACGTTGCACCCTCCTGCCGCCGATGACAGCGAGGACGAGGCCGACCTCGGCGTCGGCAGGCGGGAGGCCGGCTCCATGAGCGCGTTCGAAGCCATCGGCAAGATGCCCTACGACTTCTCCCCGGCCCGCCTGCGCTGTATGGAACTGGCCTTAGAACTATGCATCGCCCAAGACGCACCCGCTACCTGGAACACGGCTGTGGACGGTGCGGTCGACGGCGCCGTTGGTGATCATCCGGACGGGGAAATGCCGGAGTGCGGGGACCGCTCAGCCTCGCCGGCCGGCGAGGCAGGCCCTGTCCGGGGGAGTACGCGCAGTTCGTGAGAGCTGGGTGAGAGCACGTGTGACGACGAGGCCCCGCCGGAGACCGGCGGGGCCTCGTCGTCACACCGTCCGCCCCGCCCACCGCCTCCGGCCCCGGCCTCCGACAGGCGGCGGCCTCCCACTCGGGCCACAGTGGTTTTCGTACGACATCGCCGGGATTGAAATCGCGCGGGACGGGCACCCCGTGACATGGCACCACGGCCGGGTGCGGCGTGCACCTGTGGCGTCGCGGAGAGGCAGGGCAACCATGAGCGTCATCGAAGGCGCGGTCGACGTCGACGTGCCGGTCCGTACGGCCTACAACCAGTGGACCCAGTTCGAGTGTTTTCCCCAGTTCATGAGCGGAGTGCGCCGAGTGGACCGGCCGCGCTCCTCCATGACGCACTGGGTGACCGGATTCGGCGGCGTGTCCCGTGAGTTCGACGCGGAGATCACCGAGCAGCGCCCCGACGACCGGGTGGAGTGGCGCACGGTGGGCACGCCCCGACTGACCGGATCGGTGCGGTTCCGGTCGCTGGGCGACACCCGCTGCCGGGTCACCCTCCGTATCGGTTTCACGCCGCGCGGCGCCGCCGAGCGCGCCGCCGACGCCCTGGGCCTGGTCCGCAGACAGGTGCGCGCGGATCTCCGGCGGTTCAAGGAGTACATCGAGGGCCAGGGCCGGGAGACCGGGCAGTGGCGGGGAACGATCAGCGGTGGGCAGGTGGAACCGGACTCGGACCGTCCGCCGCCGCACGTGCCGAACTGGCCGACCGGCTGAAGCAGCCCGTACGACGTGAAGACCCGAAGCGGAAGGTTGTGGCGGTGCGAGCATCATCGAACGGTGACCCGGGCGGCGAGCAGGCGAAGATCACTCCGCCGAAGAAGTGGGCGGCCGGAGTCCCGGCGGTGGCGCACGCGGTCGAGTACTCCCTGGGGGAGACGACGGCCCGCCGTACGGCACTGAACCTGCTCGACATCAACCAGACCAAGGGCTTCGACTGCCCGGGCTGCGCCTGGCCGGACCCCGCGCCGGGCGAACGCCACCGGAACGAGTACTGCGAGAACGGCGCCAAGCACGCCAACGACGAAGCCACCACGCGGCGCGTCACTCCGGAGTTCTTCCGGCGGCATTCGGTCTCCGAACTGGGACGAGCCTCGGACCGGTGGCTGAACCAGCAGGGCCGGCTCACCCGGCCCATGGTGAAGCGGCCGGGCGCGGATCACTACGAGCCGATCAACTGGCACGACGCCCTGGGCCTGATCGCCGACGAACTGCGGGCCCTGGACTCCCCGGACGAGGCGATCTTCTACACCTCGGGCCGGGCCGGCAACGAGCCCGCCTTCGTTCTCCAGCTCTTCGCCCGGGCCCTGGGGACCAACAACCTCCCCGACTGCTCCAACATGTGCCACGAGTCGAGCGGCGCGGCCCTGCACGAGACGCTGGGCATCGGCAAGGGCGATGTGAGCCTGCTGGACATCCACCAGGCCGACCTGGTGCTCACCGTGGGGCAGAACCCGGGAAGCAACCACCCGCGGATGCTCTCCGCACTGGAGGAGACCAAGCGCCGGGGCGGGCGGATCGTCGCTGTCAACCCACTCCCCGAAGCGGGCCTCATGCGCTTCAAGAACCCGCAGAAGCCGCGTGGGGTGGTCGGCCGGGGTACCACCATCGCCGACCAGTTCCTCCAGATCCGGCTGGGTGGCGACCTGGCCCTCTTCCAGGCGCTGAACCTGCTCCTGCTGGAGGCCGAGGACACCGCGCCGGGGACGGTGCTGAACCGGGAGTTCATCGACCGGCACACCAGCGGGTTCGAGGAGTTCGCCGCCCACCTCCGTGCCACCGTCTCCTGGCCGGAGGTCCTGGCGGCCACCGGTCTGACGCGGGACCAGATCGAGGAACTGCGGGACCGCGTCCTGGCCAGCGAGCGGATCGTCGTCTGCTGGGCCATGGGGCTCACCCAGCAGAAGCACGGGGTGCCCACCATCCGCGAGCTGGTGAACTTCCAGCTCCTGCGCGGGAACATCGGCCGGCCCGGCGCCGGCGTCTGCCCCGTACGCGGACACAGCAACGTCCAGGGCGACCGGACCATGGGGATCTGGGAGCAGATGCCCAAGGAGTTCCTGGACGCGCTGGCACGCGAGTTCGGCTTCACCCCGCCCACCCACCACGGGCTGGACACGGTCGCCTCCATCCGGGCGATGCTGGAGGGCCGGGCCAGGGTCTTTCTCGGTCTCGCGGGCAACTTCGTACGGGCCGCCCCCGACAGCGGCCTCACCGAGAAGGCGATGCGCGGCTGCCGCCTCACCGCGCACATCTCCACCAAACTGAACCGCTCCCACACCGTCTGCGGCGACACGGCCCTGATCCTCCCCACCCTCGGCCGCAGCGAGCGGGACTGTCGGAACGGCGAAGAGCAGTTCATCACCGTCGAGGACTCCATGAGCCAGGTGCACGCCTCGTCCGGGCGCCTGGACCCGGCGTCGAGCCACCTGCTCAGCGAGGTCGCGATCCTCAGCAGGCTGGCCCGGCGCACACTCGGCGACAAGGTGCCCGTCCCCTGGGAAGACTTCGAGGCGGACTACGGCAACATCAGGGACCGCATCGCGCGCGTCGTGCCCGGCTTCGAGAACTTCAACACACGGGTGCGCAAGCCGGGCGGCTTCGCGCTGCCGAACCCCGTGAACGAGGGCGTCTTCCCCACCCCCAGCGGCAAAGCACTGTTCACCCGCAACGCGTTCGAGGCGCTGAGCGCCCCGGAAGGGCATCTCCTGCTCCAGACGCTGCGCTCCCACGACCAGTGGAACACCGTGCCCTACACGACCGATGACCGGTACCGCGGCATCCACGGATCCCGCCGGATCGTGCTCGTCCACCCCGCCGACCTGCGCGCCCTCGGGCTGAAGGACGGTGCCCAGGTGGACGTGGTCGGTGTCGGGCAGGACGGCACCGAGCGGCGTGCCGAGGACTTCCGGCTCGTCTCCTACCCCACGGCCCCCGGCTGCGCCGCCGCCTACTACCCCGAGGCCAACGTCCTCGTACCGCTGGACAGCGTGGCCGACACCAGCAACACGCCGACCTCCAAAGGCATCGTGGTCCGCCTGGAACCACGGGGTCCGGCGGCGCAGCGCTGACGAGCCTCTGCTCGCCCGTCAGTAGCTGACCGGCAGCGCGAGCAGGCCGCGGGCGCGCAGCGACGGCCGCCACTTCAGGCCCTCCGGCGGGGTGTCGAGGGCGAGCCCGGGGAAGCGGTCGAGGAGGGCGGCGAGGGCGACCTCGGTCTCCATACGGGCCAGGGGCGCGCCGAGGCAGTAGTGGATGCCGTGACCGAGGGCGAGGTGACCGGTGGCGTCGCGGCCGATGTCGAGGCGGTCGGGTTCGGCGTAGCGGTGCGGGTCGCGGTGCGCGGAGGCCAGCGACAGCAGGACGGTCTCACCGGCCGGAATGCCGACCCCGCCGATGGTGATGTCCTCGGTGGGGAACCGGCGGATGGCCAGGGGCGCGGGCCCGTCGTAGCGGGCCAGCTCCTCGACCGCGCCGCTCAGCCGGCCGGGGTCGGCGCGGAGCGCGGCGAGTTGGGCGGGGTGGCTGAGCAGGGCCAGGGTGGCGTTGCCGATCAGATGGACCGTGTTCTCGTACCCGGCGAACAGGATGAGGAAGACCAGGGACATGAGCTCGTCCTCGCTCAGCCGGTCCTCGTGGTCGCGTACGGCGATCAGGTCGGAGACCAGGTCGTCGGCGGGGGCGGCCCGCTTGTCGGCGATGAGCCGGGTGAAGAAGGCCAGCATGGACCGGACGGCTTCCTTGGCGCGGTCCGGCCGCGTGGGGTCCGGGGCCACCAGGGCGTCGGTCCAGGACCTGAAGTCCTGCCGGTCGTGCGGGGCCACGCCCAGCAGATCGCAGATCACGGTGATCGGCAGCGGCGCGGCGTAGGAGGCGATCAGATCGGCGTGGCCGTGCGGTGCGATGGCGTCCAGCAGCAGGTCGGCCGTCTTCCTGACGGGTTCGCGCAGGACGGCGATACGCCGCGGGGTGAACGCCTGGGACACGAGGCGCCGGATGCGGGTGTGGTCGGGCGGATCCATGTTCAGCAGGTTGGCGTCCAGCGCCGGCGGCAGCGCCATCCCCTGGTAGCCGCCCGGCGCCGCGTTGCGCTTGTCCAGGGAGAGCCGCGGATCGGCGAGGGCCTGGCGTACGTCGTCGTAGCGCGTGACCAGCCAGGCCGGCAGCCCGTCCGTCCCCGCGACGCGGTGGACGGGCCCCGCCTCGCGGAGCCGTGCGTACGCGGAGTACGGATCGGTGGTCAGCCCGGCGGTCAGCTCGGGATCAAGGAAGGGCGGCGGAGCGGGAGTTGAGATGGGCATGGCCCCACCCTAGACAGCGCGAGTCCCGCACCGCACCGCACCGCGGCGCGGCCGGGGACCGGCCGCCGCGACGCCGGCCGGAACCGGCCGCCGCCGGCCGGTGCCTCCCTCACCGGTGGGAGGCACCGGCCGGCGCTGCCGGTCTCAGAGGCTGCGAGCCCGGTTCTGCGACCGCGCCGCGGCGACGTCCGCGCGCAGGGCGGGCAGTCCGTCGTACAGCGTGGCGCCGGGGCAGTCGGTGACGAGCCAGTCACGGTGACCGCTGATCATCTGGACGTCCTTCGTCACGCCGTTGACCGGGTTGACGAAGGTCACGGCGGCCTGCGGATCGAAGCCGTGATACGTGGAGAGCGCCGCCAGCAGCCTGGTGAGCGACTGCCGGGTCTCGGGCGTCGGCGACTGGTCGGTGAACGTACCCAGCAGCGCGATGCCGAGATTGCCGGAGTTGAAGCCGGCGGCGTGGAAGGCGGTCACCATCTTTCCGTCGGCGTCATGGGCGGGCATGCCGTCCGTGCCCGAGTAACGGCCTTCGTAGACACGGCCCGCTCCGTCGATCAGGAAGTGGTAGCCGATGTCGCCCCAGTCGTTCTCGATCGCGTGCAGGTGGTAGTACGCCCGGATGGTGGCCGCCGGATCCGCGTCGCCGTTGGCGCCCGCCGTGTGGTGCACCGTCAGGGTCTGGGCCGGGTAGTAGGTCTGTGGCGAGTTCTCGCTGCCGTCGGCCTTGAAGCGAAGGGACTCGTCGGCGCCCCACCCCGCCCGGGTGATGTAGTCGATGCCGAGGAACTCCCCCGTCGTGGTGGTGACGGCGCGTTCGACGGCCGGGCCGTTGACCGTGTCGATGGCGGTGGAGCGCGTGTCGGTGGCCCCGTCCGGGAACCGCAGCTCGTACCCCGCCGCCCCGTCGGCCGGGACGAGCACGCTGACGCGCCCCGACGACGCGGGGCCGTCCGCGTCGGCGCCGGCCACGCACGTCGGCCGGAGCGCCGTCCACGCCCCGCGGTTGCCGTCCTGTCCCAGCAGCCTGATGCCGGCGCCCCGCTGGGGTCCGCTCCAGGTGACGCCCACGTACCCGATGGGGAAGTCCGCTTCCACGGCCCGCGCGGCGGCTCCGGCGACGGCCTTCGCGCGGGTGCCGGGTACCCGGACCGTACGGGCGGCCTTGGCGGACACGGCCGGGAGGAGCGTCGGCACGGCGGCAACGCCCGCCGCGACGGCGGCCGCTCTGAAGACGGTGCGGCGCGTCAAGGAGAACGGATGGGCCATGCTGGGTCCTCTCGAATGGTCGACAACCGTGCGAACCCGGCGTTCCGGCCGGGTGGGGCCGCGCGGCGGGAGCGGCGGGCGGCGAAGCGCGCACGCGCCTCGTCGGTCGCTGGCGTCACCCTAACCTCAAAGAAGCGGTGGGAAGTTGCTCCCGCGCGGTGGCCGCGCGACGGCCCGCACGACCGCCCGCACGACGGCTCGTGTGGCAGCCCGCACGGTTGCCCCCGTTGCCCCCGTGGCTGCCCGCCCGGTTCCGGCGGCGCCGCCGGGGCCGTGCCGCGGCGAGGAGCGCACCACCGGGAAACACGTCGTCATCTAGCCGACGCACGTCTCTTGACACTGGTTTTCGGCCGCGCCGATACTCGACGGCAACGTTCACGTGAACGTTCACGGAGTTGCGACGATGTCGGCCAGAGCCCTGGAATCACCGGCTGACATCGTTGTCAGATTTGTCGGTGTCAGCGTCAATGTCGGCGTGGTCGGCGTAGTCGGTTGTCGACGCTGTTCACGATCTTCCCCACCCCGTCAGCGGGCCGAGCCGGCGCATGCCCCGGCCGAGCCGTGCCCGGAAAGCGAGTGCGAGCCCATGGAACACCGAACGATGTCCCGCAGGCGTCTGCTGGGGGCCTCCCTGGGGGGCGCGGGCGCCGCCCTGTTGGGTCTGCCGGGATGCGGGGCGGGCAACGGCTCGGCCTCCGCGGGCACCGACCATCTCAGCATCTGGTACTGGAAGGGGGCGCTGAGCGAGGAACTCCTCGCCGCCTCCGCGCGGTCGGTGCCCGGAGCGCCCGGACTGAAGGTGAAGGGCGCGCCGATCGCCGGCGAGTACAAGTCGAAGCTGCGCACCAGCATGGCCGCGCAGGCCTACGTGCCGGACCTGGCCTGTGTGAACTCCGGCATCTCCGAGTTCTTCCCGGACGAACAGGAGTTCCTGGACCTGCGGGACCTCGGAGCGGAGGCCGTCGAGGACCAGTACCTGGAATGGAAGTGGAAGAGCGGCATCAGCCCGACGGGCCGGCTGATCGGCTTCCCTCTCGACGCGGGGCCGACAGCGCTCTACTACCGCCCGGACCTCTTCGGGAAGGCGGGACTGCCCACCGAGCCGGGAGAGGTCGCCGAGGCCACCTCCACCTGGGAGAAGTACCTCTCGGTGGGCCGGACCCTCAAGGCCAGGGCGCCCGGCAAGCCCTACCTGGTCTCGCAGATCAGTTACGTCTTCCGGATGGTCCTCTACCAGAGCCCGCGGCAGTTCGTCGACGCCGACGACCGCTTCATCGGCGACCAGGAGCACGTCAAACACGCCTGGGACGTGGCCGTGGAAGCCCACCGTCAGGGACTCAGCGCCGGGTTCCTGGACAACCAGCCCGACTACAACGCGGCCGTCAGCGGCGGCCGGGTCGCCTCCCTCCTCAACGCGGTGTGGGGGATCAACGGCCTCAAGAACGTGGCACCGAGGACCTCCGGTTCCTGGCGGCTGACCGCGATGCCGGGCGGGCCGACCAACTACGGCGGCTCGTACGTGGGCGTCACGCGCTACTGCCGCGACCCGGAAGGGGCGTTCGCCTTCCTCAGGTGGATGCTCGGGCCCGAGAACCAGCTGAAGAGCTATCAGGAGATGGCGCTGTTCCCCACGACGCCGTCCGTGTACACCACGCCGCCGATGCGTGAACCCGACCCCTTCTTCGGCGGTCAGATCCCTGTGGACGTCTTCGGCCCGGCCGCCGAGAAAGCCCCGGTCATCTACTCCAGCCCCTACGAGGCGACCGCCAACACCCCCGTCTTCCAGGAGCTGACCAACGTGGAAACGCTCGGCAAGAACCCCGACAAGGCCTGGCGGGACGCCATGAACGCCGCCGAGACCGCGCTGTCCCAGCGGGGGGTGAGCTGACATGGCGACCGTAGCGGAAGCCCCCGAGGCCCCGGCCGCCCCCAGCGGCAAGGGGGCGGCCGGCCGGCCCGCCCGCGCCGGGGGGCCGCCCGGGCGGTGGCGGCGCCACCTGCCCTCGTACCTCGCCATCTCCCCGTACTACCTGCTCTTCGCCGTCTTCGGGGCCTTCCCCGTGTTCTTCTCGCTCTACCTGTCCTTCCAGGACTGGGACGGCATCGGTGACATGCGCTTCGTCGGGCTGCGGCAGTACGAATGGCTGCTCCACGACCCGGTGTTCTGGCACGCGATCCTCAACACCTTCGAGATCTGGCTCTTCTCCACGGTGCCGATGCTCTTCCTGGCCCTGGGGCTCGCCTTCCTGCTCCATTCGCAGGTGCGCTTCTCCGCCGCCTACCGGGTCGCGTACTTCATCCCCAACGTCACCTCGATGGTCGCCATGACCATCGTCTTCGGCTCGGTCTTCGCCCAGACCGGCCTGGCCAACTCGCTGCTCAAGGCGGTCGGGGTGGACGGCGTCGGGTGGCTGGACTCGGACCTCGGCATCAAGGCGGCCGTCTCGATCATGATCATCTGGCGATGGGTCGGCTACAACGCCCTGATCTTCCTCGCCGGTATCCAGGCCATTCCCACGGAGCTCTTCGAGGCCGCCCGGGTCGACGGGGCGAACAGCCGGCAGGTCCTCTTCCGGGTCGTGGTCCCGCAGTTGCGTCCGGTGATCCTGTTCGCCGTCATCACGTCCACCATCAACGGCCTGCAGATCTTCACCGAGCCCCAAGTGCTCTTCTACTCGGACGACCCGGGATCCACCGGTGGTCCCGGCCAGGAAGGTATGACCATCGTGCTCTATCTGTGGCAGAGGTCGTTCAACGACCTCCAGTTCGGTTACGGGGCCGCGATGGGCTGGCTCCTGTTCGCGATCATCGCGCTCTTCGCCGTCATCAACTGGCGGCTGGTCTCGGGCTCCGACCGCGACGACCGGCGTGGCTTCACCCTGCGCAAGGGGGCCCGCAATGGCCGCTGACCCCTCGGCCTCGCACGCGGGGCTCGCCATCGGCGCCGGCAGCAGGGCGGCCCGGATCTGGGTCCGTGCGGCCCTGCTCCTCGGGGTACTGGTCTCGATGTTCCCCTTCTACTGGCTGGTGGTGATGGCCTCGGTCACCAGTCAGGACATCCTGAGCTATCCGCCCACACTTGTGCCGGGCACCCAACTGCTGCACAACATGCAGGAGGTGATCCACCGCATCGACTTCTTCACCTCGCTGTTCAACACCGTGGTGGTCGCCGTGACGGGCACGGTCCTGGTGCTGTTCTTCGACTCCCTGGCCGCCTTCGCCTTCGCCAAGTACGACTTCCCGGCCAAGAAGTTCCTCTTCGGCGCCCTCATGGCGACGTACATGATCCCCGCGCAGCTCTCCCTGGTGCCGCAGTTCGTCACCATGGCCGAGTTCGGGTGGGCCGGCACGCTGAAGGCGCTGATCATTCCCGGCGCCGCCAACGCGTTCGGCATCTTCTGGATGCGCCAGTACGCGCAGAACTCGCTGCCCGACGAACTCCTCGACGCCGGACGGATCGACGGCGCGGGCTTCTTCCGGCTGTACGCGCGGATCGCGCTGCCCCTCTTCCGGCCCGCCCTGGCGTTCCTCGGTATCTTCACCTTCATCCAGATCTGGAACGACTACATCTGGCCGCTGGTCGTCCTGGTCAACCCCGACCGGCTCACCCTCCAGGTCGCCCTCGCCAACCTCAACGTGGCCTACAACACCGACTACGCCCTGGTGATGGCGGGGGCGTTGATGAGCGTCGTCCCGCTGATCGTCGTCTTCCTGATCGGGGCGCGGCACTTCCTGCGGGACCTGGCCGCGGGGGCGACGAAGATGTGAGTGCGCGTGGAACCGGACGGCGGTGACGTGGAATCGCTCCCGTTCCCCCTCCGCGAACTCCGTAAATCACCTGGCGCCGGAGCCGTCGTGACCGGCTACAGTGCGCAGCGTGTGGGCCGACAACCAGCAACGGGAGCCACGATCGACGAGCCTGACGGCCCTCACCACCGGGCCACGATCCACGATGTCGCGCGACTGGCCGGGGTATCACGACAGACGGTCTCCCGGGCGGTCAACAACAAGGGAGAAATCGACCCGGCCACGAAGGAACGGGTGCTGGAGACGGCCCGTCTGCTGGACTACCGGCCGAGCCGGTTCGCGCGGGGCCTCGTCCGCAAAGGGGCGGTGACCGCGGGTCTGGTGATCCCGGACCTGATGAACCCGTTCTTCCCCGAGGTGGCCGCCGGTGTGCTGGAGGCCGCGGAGCAGCGCGGCTGGCAGGTGGTGGTGTGGGACACCCGCACCGACGACGCCCGGGAGCGCGAGGCCCTCGACGTACTGTCACACCAGACGGACGCGGTCGTGGGCTACTTCAAGAACGAGGACGACGCCCTCGCCCGGCACCTCGGCGGCGTACCCCTCGTCCTGCTGGAGCGCGGCCCCCAGCAGACCCGGTTCGCCGCCGTGGGCATCGACGCGGCCGCCGGACTGGCGCAGGGCGTCGCCCACCTGGTCCGCGCGGGGCACCGCAGGATCGGCATGCTGGACGGCGACCGGCCGGACGCTCCCGGCCCCCGGCGGGAGGCCTTTCTGGCCGAGGCGCGCCGGCACGGCCTGGCGCTCGACGGGAGCTGGGTCGTGCTGTGCCCCGAGCACAGCGTCGCGGGCGGCGAGGCGGGTCTTGAACGGCTGCTGAAGGTACGGCCCGAGGTCACCGCGGTCTTCGGCTTCAACGATCTGATCGCGGTCGGAGCGATGCGCGCCGCCCGGCGGCACGGCCGGCGTGTCCCCGACGACCTCGCCGTCATGGGGTTCGACGGGCTCTCCCTGGGCGAACTGGTGGAACCCGCCCTGACCACCCTGCACCTCGACAAGCGGCAGCTCGGCCGGCTCGCCGTCGAGCAGGTGGCCCGGCTGCGCGCGGGCGAGGAGCCACTGAGCGGCGCGGACGCCTGGGTGCGCCCGGAACTGGTGGTACGGGCCTCGGCCTGACCGAGTCGTTCCGCGGCCGCGCCTCCCACCCGGACGGGGCCTCGGAACAACCCGTCCGGGTGGCGACCCGCGCCCGTCCCCGAACGCCGCGCGGCGGGCCGGACGTGGGGTGAACACTCGGAGGCCCCCGGCGCGGCCCCCACCCGACGCGCGCGTGGCTCCGTACGCTCGGCCGGGTGGACGCCGTGTTCTCCCTCATCCTGCTCCTGCTGTTCGCGTGGGGCCTGTGTGCACAGAAGGTGGCGCGCGTCGAACTCACCGCCCCCGTCGTGTTCGTGGCCGCGGGTTTCCTGCTGCACCACGGGTTCGGCACGGAGGAGCTCGTGCCGTCACCGGCGACGGTCAGGACACTGGTGGAAACCACCCTCACCTGGGTGCTCTTCACCGACGCGGCGCGGCTCTCCCTCCGGTCGCTGCGCCCGGACCTCGGTCTGTACGCGCGCCTCCTGCTGATCGGGCTGCCGCTGTGCATCGGACTCGGCACCCTGGTGGCGCTCGGTCTTGTTCCCGGTGTGTCCGGCTGGGCCGCGCTCTACCTGGGAACCGCGCTGGCTCCCACGGACGCGGCGCTCGGCGCCTCGATGATGAACAACCCGGTGGTTCCCGCCCGGATCCGCCGGACGATCAATGTGGAGAGCGGTCTCAACGACGGCATCGCCACCCCGGTCGTCGTCCTGTCACTCACCGGTCTGGCCGCCGCCGGGGGAGGCGCGGGGCATGAGGGGGTGGGTGGCGCCCTCGTGGAACTGCTCATCGGCCTGGTGTACGGGGCGGCGATCGGTCTGGTCTCGGGCCTGCTGGTGCGCTCCGCGCTGCGCCGGTCCTGGACGGTGGAGAGTTCCGCGGGAGCCGCCGTGCTGGCCCTCGCCCTGCTCTGTTACACCTCGGCGATCGCGCTCGGCGGCAACGGGTTCGTCGCGGCCTTCATCGCCGGGCTGGCGTTCGGAACGGCGTACGGAGAAGGCGCTCCGGAGTGGCAGCTCGCGTTCGTCGAGCAGTCGGCGTCGGTGCTGTCCCTGCTGGTCTGGCTCATGTTCGGGGCCGTCATGCTCCCGGCGGCGCTGGAGCATCTGACCTGGCAGGCCGTCTGCTACGCGGTACTGAGCCTGACGGTGATCCGGATGGTGCCGGTGGCGCTGGCCCTGCTGGGCAGCGGGCTGGACCGCAGGACCGTGCTGTTCGTCGGCTGGTTCGGGCCACGCGGGCTCGCGTCCGTCATCTTCGGGCTGCTGGCCGTCGAGGGGCTCGCGCCCGCCGCCGCCCGGGTGGTGGTGCCGGTGGTGGTCTGTACCGTTCTGCTCAGTGTCCTGGCACACGGCCTCACCTCGGGTCCGCTCGCCCGGTGGTACGGATCGGCGGTACGCCCGGACACCGGGGCGGGCCGGCGATCGCCCGCGGACGAACTGCCGGTCAGGGGACTGGCGGGGAGAGCCCCGCGCCCCGGTGCGTGAGACACACCCGCAGCGCCCGGCGCGCTCGCCGGACGAGGCCGCCGCCGGGCCCGCGCGCCGGCCGCCGGATCAGGCGGCCTGGGCCGCGACCCGGCCCGAGGCGACGGCGTCGACGAGCGCGCGGTGATCACGCTCGTTCTGGTCGGCGTAGCTCTCGGCGAAGCGCACGAGCGCCTGGTCGAGCACGTCCCCGCGTCCCAGATAGGCGGCGATGGCGATCCGGTCGCCGGAGCGGGCGTGGGCGCGGGCGAGCGTGGCGCCGCACAGTTCGCCGAAGACGCGCATGCCCCGCGGCACCATGATCGACGGCTCCGCGATGCCCTTCCAGTCGCGCAACTGCCGTACGTAGAAGTCCCGTTCCTTGCCGTCGGGCGCGTGCACGTGCTCCCAGCCGAGGAAGATGTCACTGGCCGCCTGCATCAGGCGCTGGCCGGTGACGACCCGTTCGCCCTGTGTGCCGAACTCGCTCTGCCCGGCATAGGCGGCGAGCACCGACTCGTCGGCCTCCTTCGCCTGGAGGAACAGCGGGTCCCCGCTGTCCCGGCCCACCAGCAGGATGATCCAGCACCGGGTGCCGACGCTGCCGACCCCGACCACCTTCCGCGCCACGTCGACCAGGGCGAACTGCTGGAGCAGATGCCGGTGGTCCTGCCGCAGGGTCCTCCCGTACCGCGCGACGAGGTCCCGGAGCATCTCCTCGATCTCGGCCCGCTGGAGGTCCGGCAGCAGGTCGGTCGCCGGCATGACGACCGGGGGTACGGCGACGATCCGCCGCCGCCCGTCCACCACCCGGGTCAGCTTCCCGAAGGCCTGGAGACTGTCCCGGGTGCGCGCCTTCGCCAGGGCCTTGGACACCTGCTTGCGGCCACGCTGCCGCAACCGGACGGAGGCCAGGGCCTCCAGCTGCGCCGCGTCGGCCTTCGCGTACCAGACGGCGAGATGGGGCAGCTCCGCGAGGCGGCGCATCTCCTCGCGGTACGACCGGACCGTACTCCGTACGATCGCGGCGCGCTCCGCGTCCGTGTAGCCGTTCTCCCGCCCCGCGATCACCAGACTGGTGGCCAGCCTCTTGACGTCCCACTCCCAGGGGCCGGGCAGCGTCTCGTCGAAGTCGTTGATGTCGAAGAGGAGATTGCGCTCCGGCGACGCCAGCAGGCGGAAATTGAGCAGATGCGCGTCGCCGCACAACTGCGCCCGCAGCCCGGAGGTGGGGGTGCGGGCCAGGTCCTTCGCCATGATCGCGGCGGCGCCGCGGTAGAAGCGGAACGGGGACTCCGTCATCCGGCCGTAGCGGATCGGTACGAGTTCGGGCACGCGCGTCGCCGACTGCGCCTCGACGACGCTCACCGGGTCCGTGCGGCGCGGGGCCGGCTCGAACGCTTCATGGGAGGAGCGGGGCGCCCGGGCCCGTGCCGCTCTGCCCAGAGCCGCACTCTCCCGGGGAGAGAGCCATGGCCCGCCCTGGATGTTCGTCACCGCTTCGCCGGTCATCGGAAGCCTCCTGGAGGAACGGGGCACCTGAGGGTCCGTACCTCAAGCCTCGCAGCTTCGGGCTCACCCGGCATCATCCGCGGCGCCGCCGGTCACCCTACGGAGTGGTACCGACACGTTCGGCGGAGTCGAGCAGCAGCATCGCCGCGTGGTCCTGGGTCCCGGGCTCCGCGTGGTAGGTGGTGAGACGCTGGCCGCGGGTGCCCTCCACCTGCATGGCGTGGTAACCGAGGGTGAAGGTACCGGCGTCGGGATGATGGAAGGTCTTGCGCCCCGAGGTGTGCCCCACGACGTCGTAACGCTCCCAGAGACGGGCGAACTCCGGGCTCTTCAGCAGGAGTTCCTCGACGAGGCCGGTGAGGTCCGGGGCGTCCGGCTCGGTGCCGGCCAAGGCCCGCAGGCGGGCCACGCAGCCGCGGATCTGGTTGTCCCAGTCCTCGAAGAGGCCGCGGGCCGTGGGATGGAGGAAGACGTAGCGCGCGATGTTGCGCTGCGCGACCGGCCAGTCGGAGATCCCGGCGAGCAGCCGCACCCCGCTGGTGTTCGCGGCGAGGATGCCCAGGGTGCGGCTGGTCAGATAGGCGGGATACGGCTGCATGCGCTCCAGCAGCAGCTCGATGCCCGGGGCGACGGACGGGCTCGGCGCGGTCGCGGGCTCGTGCGTGGTGCGCGCGGCGCGTGCGGCGAGACCGCGCAGGTGTTCCCGCTCGCCCCCCGTCAGCAGCAGGGCGGCGGCCAGGGCGTCCACCACGGAGGGGCTGGGATTGGACTCCCGGCCACGCTCCAGACGCGTGTAGTAGTCGATGCTGACCCCGGAGAGCGTGGCCAGTTCCTCGCGGCGCAGTCCGGGCGTACGGCGGATTCCCGGGCCGGCCGGGAGCCCGACGTCGGCCGGGAGCACCTGGGCGCGGCGCGCGCGCAGGAAGCGCCCCAGCTCCGTACCGCCACGGCCGCCCCGGGTGCCGTCGCCGCTCCCACCGCCGCCGCTGTGCCGCTCACGTGCCATACCTTCAGTGTGTCAGCCCCGTGACCTGCGAGACAGCAGGGTGAGGGGCCCTGTCACACCCCGGGACGCGGCCCGCGCCCCGCCTCCGGGGCCGAGGGCCCTCCCGTAGACGCGGAAGTGCTCCCGGGATGGCGGGGCGAGGGTGTTCCGGCAATGCTCCGGAATGTTCCGGCGCGGTGAATTCATCGCGTAGATACATTGCCCGGGGACCGTCACAATGTGAGGAAATTGTTTCGGGAACGCGGAAATCTTCACCCGACAAGCACAGGCGGGATGTGCGGGAGTCCGGTCGTTGAAGGGCGGATGATCTGGTCTACTATCTCGGGGCCACCTCTTCCCCCGTGCGACCGGACACTCGGCGGGGCAGCGGCGGCGTGGTCGCTCGGCGAAAAGCGGCCGATATTCTCGGAAAAGGGAGCCCACCGCTTCTCTGGAGAGTTTTGTCGACTCTCCATATCAGTGTCTGGAAGAAGGGTGTCATCATGGGCCTCTCGCTCCTGCGACGGGGGAAGTCGAAAGCGGGCGGCAAAGCAAAGGATGTGCTGTCCCGGATACCGCTGACGGCCGGGGCGCTCGCCCTGGAGGTCGGCCAGCCCAACGGTCACCCGTTGGACGGCGCCGAAATCCAGGTGAAGGCGAACCACACCGGGCACGTGGTGATGAAGGGCCGCACCGATCCGTACGGCACCTTCACCGTAGGTCTGCCCACCGGACGGTACTCCGTGCTGGTCATGGCGGACGGGCTGCTCCCCACGCAGCTCACGGTGGACGTCGACGCGGGCCGGCAGAGCCACTTCCGGGTCACGCTGGAGCACTCGCGCCCTCTGGAGCCGCCGCAGCCGGGCATCTGGCTCTTCGACCCGCCGCACACGGCCGTCCGGTTCATCGCGCGCCATGTCGGGATGGCCAATGTGCACGGCCGGTTCACCCGGTTCGACGGCGGGGTACGAGTCGGTGAACGGCCGGAGGACTCCTACGCCGAGTGCACCATCGACGCGGCGAGCATTACGACCGGAAACAATACGCGGGACACCCATCTCCGCTCCGCGGACTTCCTGGATGTGGAGAACTATCCGTACATCCAGTTCGTCAGCGAACGCTTCCAGCGCCATGCGGGCAACAGGTGGACCGTGCACGGCAGCCTCACGCTGCACGGAATCAGCCGCACGGTCAGTCTGGAGACCGACTATCTCGGATCCGTGAATGGCGGTTACGGGGAAGAACTCCGCTGCGCCGCCAAGGCGAGGACGGAACTCCACCGCGAGGATTACACCCTCAACTGGAGTTCCATGCTGGCCAGGGGTATCGCGATCGTGGGGCCGACCATCCAGCTCGAACTGGACATCCAGGTGATGTTCCGCTGCGACGAGACGCCCACCCCGCCGGAGTAGCCGGCGGGGCGGGGCGCCCCGGCGGACAGCCGTCCCCGCACGGGGCGGCGGGCGCGCCGGCCCCGTGCCGTCCGCGCGGTTCCTACGCGGCGCCCGGAAGGGCGAGGGCGG
The DNA here is from genome assembly GCF_042673865.1 of Streptomyces sp. NPDC056987. Lineage (NCBI taxonomy): Bacteria > Bacillati > Actinomycetota > Actinomycetes > Kitasatosporales > Streptomycetaceae > Streptomyces > Streptomyces sp. NPDC056987. The sequence goes on along the minus strand of NZ_JBHURV010000045.1, from coordinate 50,564 downwards.
CGGCCAGTTCGCGCCACTCGGCGCGCGGCAGGCCGCCGGCCGGGTCGTGCGTCAGCACCTGGAGTGCGACATGGTCCGCGCCCGCCGCGCGATGGGCGTCGACGCGGGCGCGGACCGCGTCGGCGTCGCCGAGCGCGAACAGCGCGTCCAGCAGCCGGGCGCTGCCGCCGTCCGTGAAGTCGTCGTCGGTGAAGCCCAGACGCACGAGATTGCCCGTGTAGTTGGGCAGCTTGAGGTAGAAGGAGAGCATGGCGCGCGCGGTGGTCCTGGCCCGGTCGGCATCGGTGTCCAGGACCACGCCCAGTTCGGGCGCCAGCAGGGCGTCGGGACCGAGCGCCGCCCTCGCCTGAGCGGTGTGCTCCGGCGTGACGAGGTACGGGTGCGCGCCCACCGAACGGTCGCTCGCCAGCGCCAGCATCCTCGGGCCCAGCGCGGCGAGCACCCGGCTCCGGGCGGGCACCGGCTCGGGGGCGGCGTCCAGCGCGTCGAGATACGCCACCATCGTCGAGTACGGGCGCGCGTACCGCGGGGTCAGCGCGTCGTGGCTCACCCCGAGCCCGAGGACGAAGCGTCCCGGCGAGGCCCGCTCGACCGCGGCGACCTGCTCCGCGACCGCGGACGCCTCGTGCTGCCAGACGCTGAGGATGCCGGTCGCCACGGTGATCCGGCGGGTCGCCGCGACCACGGTCCCGGCCTCCTCGACGGAGGGGCTGCCGCCGACCCAGATCGTGCCGTACCCGAGCTCGTCCAGCTCGGCCACGGCCTCCGCGACGCCCCCGGCGTCACCGGGGGCGGGACGGTGCAGGGCGGAACTCCAGATGCCGATCGGGCCGAAGCGGGCGGTGTGGTCAGAGGTGTCGGAAGTCATATGACGCCCAACGGGGGCCCGCACCCGTCCTATTCCGGCCCCGGAGACCATTGACCCGTTCGGCCCCCTCGGTGGTACGGGACGGTGCGTGCCCCCCGTGCGACTAGCGCGCCGGAGCCAGCGCCGGGAGGGACGGGGCCGACGCGGGCGCGGCGTGCGCCTGGGGGCGGGCCATGCCGGTGGGGCCCGACGGCAGGCAGGCCTGGAGCGCGGCCACCAGCCGCTGGACGTCCTCCTGCGGCCGGACCACCAGCCGCAGGAACTGGCTGGTGCTGCCCAGCTTGTTGCCGCACTCGCGGATGAAGACGCCGTACTGGGTGAGCATCCGGTCCCGCAGCGCCGCCCCGTCCACCCCGTCGGGCAACTTGACCAGCAGGAAGTTCCCCTGGGACAGGAAGACCACCAGATCGGGGACGGCGGCGAGGGTCTGCGCCATGTTCGCCCGGTCGCGGGAGAGCAGCGCCAGGGACTGGTGGTACTCCACCCCGTACTCCTTGAGCATGAAGACGACGCTCTCGGCGAAGGAGTTGAGGTTCCACTTGGGCAGTGCCTTGCGGACCTTCGCCGCGAGCGCCGGGTTCGCCACCAGGTAGCCGAATCTGATGCCGTGCAGCCCGAAGTTCTTGCCGAGGCTCTTCAGCACGATCACGTTGGAGCGGATCGACGCCTCGTCGGCGACGGACGGGGCGCGCTCCGCGTCGACGAAGTCGATGAACGACTCGTCGACCACCACCAGATCGAGGTCGGACAACTCGTCGAGCAGCCACACCACTTGGTGCCGCTTCAGATAACCGCCGTCGGGGTTGTTGGGGTTGCAGATCACCGCGACCCGCGACCCCCGCTGGCGGATGAACCGTACGTACTCCTGGAGGTCGAGGGTGAAGTCCTGCTCCTCCTGGAGCGGGAACATGTCCACGCGCTTGCCGGTCTCCAGCGGCTGGTCCGTCCAGCGCCCGAAGGTGGGGATGGGGATGGCCAGGCTCTCGCGGACCAGCAGATGGTCGATCCAGGTGATCAGCTCGGTCGAGCCGTTGCCCATGGCGACCGTCTGCGGGTTGAGGCCGAGCACGGAGCACAGTTCGGCGGTGACGGTGTCCGCGTCGCTCGGGTAGTACTTGAGGATCGACTCCAGGGACCCCTGCATACGGCCGAACATCTCGGGCGTGGGGAAGTAGGGGTTGCACGGGATGCAGAAGTCGACGCGCTGCTCGTGTGCCGTCTCGGCCCTGCGGTAGGGCTCCTGCCCTGACGGGGCCGCCGGCCCGTTGTCCGGCGACAGGCGGCTCAGCATGGCCCAGGACGGACTGTGCGCGGTGGCACGCAGGAGGCCCGTTTCGAGGGGCTGGGACATGGAGGAGGTCTCCTTACGATCGGTGCTTACGGGGGAGGCGCGCGGTGATCAGCGGGCACGCCGCCTGAGCATCACGAAGATTCCGATGCCCACGACCGCCATGACCCCGCCCACTGCCACCGGCAGGTACTCGGACGGCGATGTGGCGGACACGGGGACGGCCTGGGGAGCGGCGGCCGCGGGCACGGGCTGGTCGGCGGGGGGAGTGGCGGAGGCGGCCGGGGACGGTACGGCGGCCGCCTCGGGGGAGGACGGTGCGGCCGAGGTCGCGGGCACCGGGTCCGCGGCGGCGGTGGGGGACGCCGGCGCGGTCGGGACGGCGGGCTGCCCGGGGACGGCCTGGCCGGAGGAGGCGCCGGTCCCGGCGTCCGTGCCGGAGCCGCCGGAGCCGCCGGAATCGCCGGAGCCGCCGGAGCCGCCGGCCGCCTCGGGGAAGACGACGTCGGAGCACGAGTAGTACGTGTCCGGGGTGCTCGTGTTGCGCCACACCGTGTAGATCACATGCCGGCCGGTACGGTTCGACGGCAGCGTGCCCGACATGCGGTACGCGCCGTTCACGACCGGCGGGTCCGTGACCGTCATGAAGGGCTGCGGGGCCAGGTCGGACCAGCGCAGCGGAGTGGTCGGGTCGTATCCCTCCCGGGTGAGGTAGAGGCTGAACGTTCCCGTGTGCGGGATCGTCGTGCGGTAGGTGAGATCAAGCCCGGCGCCGGGGGTCAGCCGGGTGGCCGGCCAGTCGGCGCGGGCGAGGTCGAGACCCCGGTACGTGTCGAGGCCGCCGCTGCAGAGCCGCCCGTCCGGCACGAACTCCTGGTCCCTGCCGTTGACATCGGCGATACGGAGGTTGTCCCACGCCTCGAACGTCTGGCCGCCGTTGGCGGCGAGGGCCGCCTGACAGGCCGCGGTCGACGCCGCCGCACCGCCCTCGGGGCCGCACGCGGCGGTACGGCTCAGCGGGTCGGTCGGCGCGCCGTGCGCGTACGCCGGAGCCGCGGTCAGCGCCGTCGGCACCGCGAGCAGCAGTGGTAAGACGCCGGTGACAACGGCGGCGGCGGTGCGATGGCGGAACATCCCTGACAGACCTCCTCGGCGGGCCCCGACAGCCTCGGCCCCAGCAGCGTGCTGTCTATTACGGCCGGGGCCCACCGGTTGTTCAGCGAGACGCCAACGATCTTCGGGAGGTATCTACAGGGTTTTTATGTCCGCAGGTCAGGGCTGCTTCGTCAGCAACAGCGAGCCTAGATGGGCGCGCCGGGCGGGATGCGGGGCGGCGGGCCGAGGCGCGCGGAGCCGTCGCCCGCCAGGAAGGCGGTCAGCGTCGCGGACGCCTCGCGCTCCGCCGCTCCGTCAGCCCGGCCCAGTTCCTCCGCCAGCCGCCGCAGCGCGACGGTGAGCCGCGCCCGTACGACGCCGTGCAGCAGGTCGCTCCGTACCGCGTCGACGGCGGAGCGCAGCACCACCCACCCCGCGGTCTCCCGCACGGCCGCACCCGCCACCAGGCCGTCCGGCACCGGGGATCCGTCCCGCCACACCATGTCCAGCAGGCTGTCCAGGACCTCTCCGGGGCCCGGGACGGCCGGGTCCGCCGCGTGCTGCCAGCCCAGCCGGTTGAGCCGGGCGGGGTCCAGCAGCTCCTGCGTGACGAGCGCGGCCGTCGCCTCCACCGCGCCGAACGGGTCGAAGACCCGGCCGGCCCGGGTGTCGAAGTACTCCGTGCTCCGCCCGTACCGGACGGCGGGCGGGGTGAGCGCGTCGAGCACCGGTGCGGGCAGGGCGAGGTGTTCGGGGCGCAGCAGCTCCGACAGGCGCACCAGGGCCCGGCGTTGGACGTCCCCGGCCACCGGCACGGCCCCGCCCCCGGCCTCGCCGGCCAGCCCGTACGCGTAGCGCGTGCCGCCGATCAGGCGCCCCACGGCGGCGAGTTGGGAGCGGTGGTAGAGCTGGAGGAGCACCGCGCGCTCCTCCAGTTCGCCGGTCTGCCGGCCGGGCGGCAGCACCGCGCGCGAGAATCCCGCCAGCGCGGCCCGCCGTACCGCCAGCGCCTCGTCCAGCGCGGCGAACGGGTCCGCGACGGGCGCGATCCAGAGCACCGCGTCGGCGTGCGCGGCGTCCGGGGCGTGGGCGTCCTCGTCGGTGATGTACACGAGGCCCTGTTCGGCCGCCGCGCGCCGCAGTCCGGCGAGGGCGGCCTCTTCGGCCAGGGCGTCGTCGCGTCCATCGGACGGGCCGTTGTCCTGGCCGTTCTCCCGGCCGCTGACCTGGCTCCCGGCCCGGTTCGGGAAGCGGCCGTAGGCGTGGGCGACCAGGAAGTGGTCCCACGGGCCGAGCCCTTCGCCGTACGCCTCCGAGGAGTCCACCCGGCCGTCGGGGGTGACGGTGACCCGCGGATGCGGATAGTCCATCACGGAGGGGCGGGGGTGGTGCGTACTGGCGAAGTTGTGCATGAAGCCCAGCGCGTGCCCGATCTCGTGGGCCGCGAGCTGCCGCATCCGGCCGAGCACCAGCCGTTCGACGGCGGCCAGCCGCTCCCGCTCGTCCGGCTGCCCGTACGGGGCGTGCAGCGCCTCCGCGAGCGCGGTGATCTGCTCCACGCGCTGGGAGCCGAGCCGGACCCGGCCGCTGAGGATCTCGCCGGTACGGGGGTCCGTGAGCCCCTGGCCGTGCGACCAGCCGCGGCCGTCCCGGTGCACCCAGCGCACGGAGTTGACGCCGAGATCGTTGTCGTCGGTGCCCTCGGCCGCCACCTCGACCCGGAAGGCGTCGGTGAACCCGGCCCGCTCGAACGCCTCCCGCCACCAGTTGCCGCCCTCGACGACGGCGCTCCGTACCGGCTCGGGGACGGCCGGGTCGACGGAGAAGACGATCGGGCGCCGCACCGGGCCCGACGGGGCGTCCGGGTCGAGCGGTTCGAGCCGGAACCGCGGCTGGAACCGCACCCGGTGACCGGCCGCCGTACCGGCGCCGTGGTCGTCGTGGCCGATGCCGTACCCGCCGGAGCCGGGGTGGTAGCGGCGCACCGGCAGCGGCGGGTCGGGCAGCGGCACGAGATGGAGGTGCTGTACGACGCTGACCGCACCCGGCGCCGGCACCACGGCCCGCACCGCCGCGCCGGGGGAGGAGCCGCGGAAGGTCAGCAGCGCGGGCAGCCGCACCCCGCGCGCGCCCTGGCGCGCCTCGTCGGGCAGCGGGAAGGAGGCGGCCGGGTCGACCTCGTGGGCGCCTTGCTCCAGCGCCGCCAACTGCCCGGCCACGCCGTGGAGATCGAGGAGCGCCAGCCCGGTCGCGTCCACCACCACGGCGCCGTCCCGCTCGCTCAGCGCCGGGGCGCTCCACAGCACCGACGTGGCGAAGGACTCCTCGCCGGCGCGGACGGCGGCGGCGTCACCGGTGGCGAGATGGTGCTTGTTGCGCTGGACCAGGACGACCCGCCCGGCGATCCGCCGGAAGACGGCGGCCTTCACCTTGCCGGCCTTGCCCCGGTCCACGGCGAGCAGGCTGGAGCCCACGCCGTGCGACAGCGACGCCGTCAGCAGGAAGGGCTCGTCGAACCGCCGGACGGCCAGCAGCAGCCGGTGCCCCTCCGGGTCGGCGCGCAGTTCGACGAAGGGGCGGGGATCCGGGGCCGCGCCCGGAGTCGTCGCGGGCGACAGGTCGTTCACGCCGGGCTCGCTTCTCGCTGGGGGATCGGGATCCGTACGGCCGGCACCGGACAGGACCGGCACGGCCGCGCACCGGCACAGGACCGGTGCGGACCGGCACGGGACCGGACCGGTGGCCGGAGCGGATCCGGGGCCGGATCAGATCGTACGTCGCCGCCGCGCGCTGCCCCGTGGTCCTCAGCCGCCGGCCGGCTCGGCGGGGATCTCGTACGCGAGGCGGAAGCGCTCGCCGGGGACGACCAGATCCGCGGTCTCCAGGGGGCGTTCCCCGGCGAAGTACGTGCGCTCGATGGCGGCGACGGGCGCGCCCGGCGTCAGATCGAGGGCGTCCGCCTCGGCGCGGGTGGCGGTCCGCGCGGTGACCGTCTCGGTGGAGTGGGTGATCTGGAGGCCGATGTACGACATCCGCGCCACCACACTGCTCCCCGCCAGCGGACCGGCGCCGGGCAGGGACACGGGGGTGCCGCCGGTGATGCCGAGCGGCTCCCAGCTCACGCAGAGCATGGCCGGTCGGCCGTCCCGGGTGAGCAGGTACTCGCTGCGGATCACCGGCTCGGCGGCGGGGACCCCCAGGCGCCGGGCGATCTCCTCGGGGGCCTCGCCGGTGGTGGAGCGAGGCGTGCCGCGCACCGTACGGCCGTCGTGCCCGGAGTCCGCGCCCCGCACCGCGTCCGCGTCCGCGCCCGTGTCGCGTCCGCCCGCCGTGACCGCGAGCCGGCCCTGCAGCCGCTCCTGGGTCCACGAGCGGGCCATCGTCCCGGAGGTGGGCCGCTCCCGTACGAACACGCCGCGCCCCGCGCGCCCCTTGACCAGGCCCTCCACGGTCAGCACGCGCACGGCGGCCGCGGCGACGTTCGAACCGACGCCGTAGTGGCGCGCGAGGGCGGCGCGCGAGGGGAGCGGATCACCCGGGGCGAACTCGCCCTCGTCGATCCGGCGCCGGAGATCCTCCGCCACGGTCCGGTACGCCGCGACCGCCATCCCTGTCTCACCTTCTGGACCGCGTCTCAACATGCGAGAAGTTTTTCCCGGCCGGGCCCCGCCGGAGTCCACCCGAAACGGATCTTCCGGAGGGCCCGCCGATGGCCTGATGCATCAGGCGGGGCCGAAAATCCACTTACCCGGGCAGTCTGCCACGCCGCCTCTGCCACCTGATGCACCAGGTGGCCGCCCGTGCCCGGTCCCGTGCCGCCGCCCGAGGGGGCTGAACAGCGCTCTTCGCGGCCGGGCGGACCTTTGCGCGGTGCCCCTGGCCGGGGCTAACTTTCCTTTCCTGTCCGTACGAGTTCTGTCCGCACGAGGGCGTCTTACCAGCCGGACAGCACGATGGACACACGCGCGGCCCACCGGATGCGGGGCGCCCCGCGGCGGAGCTACGGACCACAGGTGAGGAGGACGGACCATGAGCCAGGAGACCGGGCGGCCCACCGGAGCCGGTACCGCGCCCCGCGCCGGAATCGGCGAGCACACGGCCGCCGCCCGCCGCGTTCTGCTCCTGCCCTCCGCCCCCGGGACCCTCACCACCGGACTGCGGATCACCGCCGCCGCCCGCGCCGCCGAGCTCGCCGGACAGTCCGGGCTCGCCGCTGCCTACCGCGACCTGGCGCAGGCCCCGGTCCCCGCGGACGCCGCCGGGGAGGAGCAGGACCCCGCGCTGACCGCCGCCGTCCTCGCCTTCACCGACCGTGTCACCCTCGCGCCCGACCTGGCCGGGGCGGATCTCCTGGCCGGCCTCGCCGCGCGGGGACTCGACGCGCCGGCCGTGGTCGCCCTCGCCCAGATCTGCGCCTTCGTCTCGTACGAGGCACGCGTCGCCGCGGGACTCGCGCTCCTGGCCGGCGGCCCGGCGGAGCCCGCGGCCACTCCGGCCGTGACGGCCGCCCCCGCCGCCCCGGCCGCGCCCTTCACGCTCGACCAGCTCACCTGGCAGCCGCGGATCACCGCCGTCGAGGCGGACGCGCTCACGCCGGAGCAGCGCGCCGTCATCGACGCGCACACCACGCTCTCCACGGCCTCGCCGTACTACCGCACCCTGCTCCACGACCCGGCCGCGCTCGACCACCGCACGCATGTCTACAACGCGGTCATGTACGGCCGCGGCGGCCTGCCCCGCGCCGAGCGCGAACTGGCGACGCTGGTGGTCTCCCGGGTCAACGGCTGCGTCTACTGCGCCTCCGTGCACGGCCGGAAGTACGCCCAGCTCTCCCGCGACGAGGCACGGGCCCTGCGCGTCCTGCGCGACGGCGCCGCAGCCTTCACCGCCCCGGAGCCGGACGCCGCCGCGCCGGAAGGTGCGATCGCCGACGCGCGCGCCGCCGCCGTCGCCTGCTTCGCCGAGGCCCTGACCCGTACGCCCCCACGGGCCGACGCCCGGCACCTCGCCGCGCTGCGCGCCGCCGGGCTCGACGACGCCGAACTGACGGACCTGGTCCACGCGACCGCCCTCTTCGGCTGGGCCAACCGGCTGATGCTCGTCCTCGGCGACGCCCGCCACCCCGGTACCCCGCTCCAGGACGCCGGAATCCCGCGCACCGACGCACGGGAGTCCTGTAGTGGGACGTCGGTCCCCGCACCACGGACGGGCGGCGCGTAGCCGCCCCCGTGGTCCCCGGCCCGGCGTCGCCCCGCCGAGGCGCCCGCCGCCCCTCCCCGGTGTCCACCGCGCTCCGGGTGGCCGCCCACCCCGTAGCCCATAGCCACGCAGCCCCGTAGCCCCCGTATCTCCCGATCCGTCCGACCGGAGACCGCCATGCCTTCCCGCCGTTCGAGCCGTACCCTCCGCACCACCCTCACCGCCGCCGTCGCGCTGACCACCACCGCCCTGCTGGCGACGGCCTGCACCTCCAACGCGGCCTCCCCGTCCGGCTCCGCGGCCGACGGCGGGGACTCCGGGGGCAAGCAGACCATCACCTTCATGGGCTTCTACGGCACCTTCCAGGACTCCTTCACCAAGACCGTGATCAAGCCCTTCGAGAAGGCCAACCCCGGCATCACGGTCAAGTACGTCCCCATCCAGAACTCCGCCGAGGTGCTGGCCAAGCTGCGCGCGAGCAGCGCCCGCCCCGTCGCCGACGTCGCCCTCATGGACAGCTCCGTGGCGCCGACGGCCAACAAGGAGAAGCTCTTCGCCCCGCTCGACGAGTCGAAGGTCCCCAACGTCGCGCGGCTCGTCGACACCGCGAAGAGCCCGGACGGCTACGGCCCCGGCGTCACCTTCGACAGCCTCTCGATCCTCTACAACTCCAAGAACGTCAAGAAGGCGCCGACGAGCTGGAACGACCTCTGGGACGCCCAGTACAAGGGCAAGCTGGCGATGCCCATCGCCGACACCCGCGGGGTCGCCCTGATCATCGCCCTGGAGAAGATCCTCGGCGGCGACTACCAGAAGGACATCGACCCGGCGATCGGCAAGCTGAAGGAGCTGTCGCCGGCCGTCCAGACCTGGCAGCCCTCGCCGGACGTCTACACCGCGATCCAGTCCGGTGACGCGGACATAGCCGTCGGCTGGAACGCCCGCGGCCAGTACTACAAGGACGCGTCCAAGGGCGCCGTCCAGCCCGTCCTCCCCAAGGAGGGCACGGTCACCCAGATCAACACCATCAACCTGGTGAACAAGTCGCGGCACAGCGCCGCCGCGCAGAAGTTCATCAACTACGCCATCGGTGCCGAGGCCCAGAAGGCGTTCGACGACGAGGCGTTCTACGCGCCCGTCAACAAGGACGTCGAGCTGGCCGCGGCGACCAAGGAGCGCACCACCGCCTCCGCCGAGCAGCAGAAGAACCAGATCCCCGTCGACTGGCGCTGGCTCACCACGCGCTACACCGGCTGGGTCGACCGCATCAAGCAGGAGGTCATCGGTGGCTGACGCGCCGGCGGCGGCCGACGGGCACCTCGTGCTCGACGGGCTCGCCAAGATCTACCCCGGCAAGGACGGCGCCGCCGTGCGCTCCGTCGACCTCGCCGTGGAACGCGGGAGGATGCTCGCCGTCCTCGGTCCCTCCGGCTGCGGCAAGTCCACCACGCTGCGCATGATCGCGGGGCTGGTCCCGCCCACCTCCGGGCGGGTACGGGTCGACGGCCGCGACATCACCGACGCCCCCGTGCACCGGCGCGACATGGGGGTGGTCTTCCAGTCGTACGCGCTCTTCCCGCACCTGGACGTCGCTCGCAACGTCGCCTTCGGCCTGGAGATGCGCAAGATCCCCAAGGCCGAACTGAAGCGCCGGGTCGACGACGCGCTCACGCTCGTCCGCCTCGGCCATCTCGCCGGCCGCCGGATCGCCCAGCTCTCCGGCGGCCAGCAGCAGCGCGTCGCCCTGGCCCGCGCGCTGGTCGTCGAGCCGGCCGTGCTGCTGCTCGACGAGCCCCTGTCCAACCTGGACGCGCAGCTGCGCTCCGCCATGCGCGACGAGATCTGCCGGATCCAGCGCGAGACCGGGGTCACCACCGTCTTCGTCACGCACGACCAGCAGGAGGCCCTGTCCATGGCCGACCGCGTGGCCGTCATGAACCAGGGCCGGATCGAGCAGGTCGGCACCCCGGAGGACATCTACGAGCGGCCCGAACGCGCCTTCGTCGCCCGCTTCGTCGGCCGCGCCAACCTGCTCGACGGTACGGCCCGGGACCGCGACGGGGACCGTACACCGGTCGAAATGCCCGGCCTCGGCACGGTCGCCGCGGCGGGCGACGCCGTGGCACCCGGCCGTACGGCCACCGTGATGCTGCGCCCGCACCGGATCGCCCTCGCCCCGGCCGAGCCGGGCAGCGGCGGCGGCGCGCGCGGCACGGTGCTCTCCGCCGGGTACGCGGGCGAGACCGTCGCGTACCGGGTACGTGTAGGCGCGGACGGGCCCGTCCTGGACGTCGAACGGCCCACCGGGACACAGGAACCGTTCGGCCCCGGCGCCGCGGTGGAGCTGTCCTGGGACCCGGCGGCGCCCCGGCTGGTGGCCGACGACGGCCGGGCCGACGGCACCGGCGCCACCGACGACCCTGACCGCCCGGAGGGCCCGTCATGACGACGGACCCCGGCGCCGTACCCGAGAAGTCGTCCGTACCCGAGAAGTCGTCCGTACCGGAGAAGCCGTCCGTACCCGCCACGACGTCCGTACCCGGGAAGCCGTCCGCACCCGAAAAGGCACCGGCACCCGCGCAGGCGTCCCCCCGCCGCGGCGGCACCGCCCGGCTCGCCCTCGCGCTGCTGCTGCCCGGTCTGCTCGCGCTGCTGCTGACGTACGCGCTGCCCCTGGTCTGGGTGGTGCGCATGTCGTTCAACGAGTCGATGGACGGCGGCCTCATCCGGCAGACGTTCTCCCTCGCCACCTTCGGTGACGTCCTCTCCAGCCCGCACTACTGGAACGTCATCGGGCAGACCGTCGAACTCGGCGTACTCGTCACCGTGTTCACCCTCCTCGTCTCCTACCCGGTGGCGCTCTTCCTCGCCCGTACCACCAGCCGCTGGCGCAGCCTGCTCGTCGCGCTCGCCATCGCGCCGCTGCTGATCTCCTCCGTGGCGCGCACCTTCGGCTGGATGGCGATCCTCGGCAGCCAGGGCGTCGTCAACAAGACGCTCACCGGCATCGGACTGATCGACAGCCCGCTCCATCTCGCCAACAACCTCACCGGCGTGGTCATCGCCTCGACGGAGATCTACATGCCGTTCGCCATCCTGGCGATGATCAGCGGGTTCGGCCGGCTCGACCCGGCGCTGGAGCACGCCGCCGCCTCCCTGGGCGCCCCGCGCCGTACGGTCTTCCGCCGCGTCGTGCTGCCGCTCACCCTGCCCGGGGTGCTCACCGCCGCGCTGCTGGTCTTCGTCCTCAGCCTCAGCGGCTACGTCACGCCCCGGCTCATCGGCGGCGGCCGGGTCTTCGTCCTGGCCACCGAGATCTACGACGAGGCCATCACCAGCCTCGACTGGCCGGTCGCGGCCGTGCTGTCGATGCTGCTGCTCGCCGTGTTCGGCGTGGTCATCGCGGTCTACCTGTGGGCCCAGCGGGCCCTCGAAGCCCGCTTCACCGGCCCCAGGGAGGCCCGCTCATGAACGCGCGCCGGCCGACCCGTGCCCTGTGGGCCGTCCTTCTGACCGTCCTCTACCTCTTCCTCCTCGCGCCCATCCTCATCGTGCTCGTGGAGTCCTTCGACACCTCCACCTATCTCCGCTTCCCGCCCGAGGGCTTCAGCCTCGACGCCTACCGGCAGGTCTTCGCCAACGACGCGTTCCGCGAGGGGTTCAAGGTCAGCGGGATCACCGCCGCGGTGACCGCGCTGCTCGCCGTCGTCACCGGCGTACCGGCCGCGCTCGCGCTGACCCGGCTGCGCTTCCGGGGACGCGCCGCGATCGAGGCGGTCTTCCTCTCGCCACTGCTCGTGCCGCACATCGTGCTGGGGCTCGCGCTGCTGCTGATCCTGGCGCCGATCCCGCTCACCGACACGTACTGGGGGCTGATCCTGGCCCACCTCGGGGTGACCATCCCCTACGTCGTACGGACGGTCGCCGCCGCCCTGGTCTCCGCCGATCCGAGCGCGGAGGAGGCGGCGCGGACCCTCGGCGCGAACGGGCTCGTCACCTTCTGGCGGATCACCCTGCCGACCATCAGGTCCGGTCTCTTCTCCGGCGGGATCATCGCGTTCCTGCTCTCCTTCGACGAGACCGTCATCTCCCTGTTCGTCTCCGGGCAGAACACCGTGCCGCTGCCGGTGGCCGTGCTCCAGTACGTCGAGTACCGCAGCGACCCGTCCGTCGCCTCCCTCTCCGTCCTGCTCGTCCTGCTCTCCGTCGTCGTGGTCGTCCTGGTGGAGCGCGGACTCGGGCTGCGCCGCACCCTGCGATCCGGCTGAGCGGACCCCGCCCCCACCCCGTACCGACCGAACGCCCCCGCCGCAAGGAGAACACCGTGCCCGACACCCAGGCGCACCCCCTCGACCCCGCCGCGCTCCACCGCGACAGCGTCGTCTTCAACGCGCTCGACTGCACGCCGCTGCCGTGGGCCGACGAGACCTACCTCGGCAAGCTCGCCGTCTCCGGGGTCACGGCGATCAACCACGCGGTCTCCATCTCCCAGGGGTACGACGCCGCCGCGGCCGCCATCGTCGGCTGGCGGCACCGGCTCGCCGAGACCGGCGGCCGGGTCTTCCAGGCGTACGGTCTCGACGACGTCGCCCGCGCCAAGGCCGAGGGCAGCGTGGCCTGGTTCGCCGGGTTCGAGGACAGCAAGCCGGTGGGGGAGGACCTGTGGCGGCTGGAGGCCCTCCACCAGCTGGGCCTGCGCTTCATGGGGCTGACGTACCAGAACCGCAACTACGCGGGCGACGGCAGCGGGGAGACCGCCAACGGCGGGCTGAGCCGCTTCGGCCGCGCCCTCGTGCGGGAGTGCAACCGGCTGGGCGTCGCCCTCGACCTGTCGCACACCGGCGAGCGCTCCACCCTGGAGACCATCGAGGTTTCCGAGAAGCCCGTCCTCGTCACCCACGCGGGCCTGACCCACTTCGTCGACAGCCCCCGTAACAAGAGCGATGTCGTCGCCCGTGAACTCGCCGCGCGCGGCGGGGTGTTCGGCCTCGCCGCGAAGTCCGGGTTCCTCACCCCCGACGGGCTGACCCGGCGGCCCGGCGCCGAGGTCTTCGCCGACAACATCGACTACCTGGTCGAGCTGATCGGCATCGACCACGTCATCGTCGGCACGGACGTCGGCGACGAGCGCAAGTACTCCCGCGAGGGCATGGCGCGGGTGCGCAGGCTCTACCCGGAGATCCCCATCGTCGGCGAGGACCTCGATCTCGACCGGATCCACCCCGAGGGCATGGGCACCCCCGCCGACCTGCCCGTCATCACCGGGCTGCTGGCCGGCCGCGGTTACACCGCCGAGGACATCACCAAGATCCTCGGCGGTAACATGCACCGCGTGCTGACCGGTATCTGGGACACCGCGGCGTGAGCGTCCCGCCGCTCCGCGTCGCCGTCGTCGGGGCCGGACCGCGCGGCACCGCGGTACTGGAGCGCCTCACCGCCAACCTCGGTCCTGGCGGCCCCTGGGCGGGGCTCGCGGCCGAGGTGCACGTCGTGGAGGAGCACCCGCCGGGTGCCGGGCGGATCTGGCACCCGGGGCAGCCCGGGCACCTGCTCATGAACACGCTCTCCGGGCACGCCACCGCGTTCCCCGACGACACCGTGCGGATGGCGGGGCCCGCGACCACCGGGCCCTCCCTGGCGGAGTGGGCGAGCGAGCACGAACCGGGGGTCGAGCCCTGGGAGTTCCCGTCCCGCGCGCTGATGGGCCGCTATCTCTCCTGGGCCCACGGGCGGATCGTGCGGGGCGCCGCGGACTCCGTCCGGATCGTCCCGCACACGACGCGCGCCGTCGCACTGGACGAGGCCGCCGAGGGGCGGCTGCTGCTCCGGCTCGGCGACGGGACGAGCCTGCTCGTGGACGCCGCCGTCCTCGCCACCGGCCACACCGACCAGCGCCCCTCGGACGAGGCACGGGCGCTGACCGCGACCGCCGGGCGGTACGGGCTGCGGTACCTGCCGCCCGGCCATCCGCACGAGGCACCGCTCGACCTGCTGGAGCCGGACGAGCCGGTCCTCGTACGCGGCCTGGCGCTCAACTTCTTCGACCAGCTGACCCTGCTCACCGCCGGGCGCGGCGGCCGCTTCGAACCGGCCGGCCCCGGCGGGGCGCTGCGCTACCTCCCGTCGGGCCGTGAACCGCGCCTGCTCGCGGGCTCCGGCCGGGGCGTGCCGTACCTCGCGCGGGCGGAGACCCCGGGGCGGATGCCGCCCGGACACACCCCGCGCGTCTTCGACGAGGCGGCGGTCGGACGGCTGACCGCCCGCGCGCCCGGCACGGTGAGCTTCCGGGACGAGGTGTGGCCGCTGATCGCGCGGGAGGCGGGCGCGGCCTACTACGGGACCCTCCTCGACCTCCGGCCCTCGGCCGCCCGGCTGCCGGCCGGCACGTTCCTGGAGCGGTACGCGGCGGCCGGCCACGGCTCCGACGCCCAGGCCCGGTTGCTCGGCGAGGAGCTGAGGGACGCCGCCGACCGCTTCGACGCGCTCGACCTCGACACGCCGCTGGCGGGCCGGACCTTCCCCGATCGCGCGGCGTTCGGCGCCTGGGTACGGGAGTGGATGCGTACGGACCTGGCGGCGGCCCGCGCCCCCGGACGCAGCCCGGTCAAGGCCGCGGCGGCGGCGGTCGCCGCGGTGAAGGGGCAGGTACGGCGGGTCGTCGCCGCGGGGGTGCTCTCCGGCGCCTCGCAGCGCGAACTGTCCTGGTTCCGGTCGTACGGCGCCCATGTCGCCAGCGGCCCGCCCGCCCGCAGGATCGCCGAGCTGATCGCGCTGAGCGAGGCGGGCGTCGTCGGGTTCCTCGGCGCGCGCCCCACCGTCACCGTCGACGGGGAGGCGGGCCGCTTCACCGCGCTCTCCCCGACCACCGGCGGACCGCCCGCCACCGCCCGCGCCCTGCTGGACGCCTGGCTGCCCGGCCAGGACCTGGCCCGTACCGCCGATCCGCTGCTGGCCGGGCTCGTCACCTCGGGGCTGGCCCGCCCGCACCTTGCGGGCACGGGGGACGACACGACGGCGACGGGCGCGCTCGACATCGTCCCCGCGGAGCTGCGGGTACGCGACGCCGGGGGACGGCCGCACCCGCACCTCTTCGCGTTCGGCATCCCGGTCGAGGGCGTCGAGTGGAACACGGCGATCGGCGCGCGGGCCCGCGGCAACGCCGCGATGTTCCGGCAGGCCGACACGATCGCCCGCGCCGCCCTCGGCGCGGCGGCCGGCCGGCGGTAGCGCCAGCTCGCAGGACCGGCGGCCCCCCCGCACCGTGGCGGAGCGGCGCTCCTCAGCCGAGGAGCGCCGCGATCGCCACCAGCACCGGCACCGACATCACGGTGGAGAGCAGGATCGACTCCCGGGCCAGCCGTTCGGCCACCCGGTAGCGCGAGGCGTAGGTGTACAGATTCTGTGCCGCGGGCAGCGCCGAGGTCACCACGACATCGAGCAGCGCCGCGCCGTGCAGCCCGAACACCAGGGCGCCCAGCGCCCACGCGGCGGCGGGCTGGCCGACCGACTTCAGGGCGACGGAGAGCAGCACGGGGAGACGGTCGGCGCCGCGCCCCGGCAGCGCGCTGCCGCGCAGCGAGATCCCGAAGGCCAGCAGGACGGCCGGGACCGACATGTTGCCGATCAGGACCAGCGGGTCGAGCACCGGCCCCGGCACCGTCCACCCGATCGCCGCGACCGCGACCCCGCACAGCGAACTCGCGCCGATCGGGTTGCGCAGCGGTGTCGTCACCCGCTGCCAGAGCGGCAGCTTCTCGCCCGGCCGCGTCAGGTCCAGCACGGTCAGGGCGATCGGGGTCATCACGAGCTGCTGGAAGAGCAGGACGGGCGCCACGAGCGAGGCGTCCCCGAGGACGTACACGGCGATCGGGATGCCGAGATTTCCGGCGTTGACATAGCTGGAGCACAGCGCGCCGATCGTGGTGCGCCCGATGTCCCAGCGGCGGATCAGGGCGACGGCCACGAAGAGGCCGGCCGCGACGGCCGTACTGATCGCCGTGATCAGCAGCCGGCTGGAGAGAACCACCGAGAGGTCGGCCTGCGCGAGGGTGGTGAACAGCAGGGCCGGGGTGGCCACGTGGAAGGCCAGCTTGGTGAGCACCTCCCGTCCGTTGTCGCCGAGGTATCTGCGCCGCCCGATCACATAGCCGACCCCGATGACGACCGCGATGACGGCGAAGCCGGTCAGTACTCCTTGCACGGCATGTCCCCGTCACAGATCAGCGCGGACGGCGGCGGTGGAGCACATAGGTGGGTCATGCAGTCAACCCTCCCGAGGAACATCACTCCAGGTCAACGTGGGCTGGCTCACCCCCGGCCCGGCGGGTGGGCCGGCTCGCCCCCGGCCCGGCGCCCGCCTGACGGGCACACCGGACCGGTGTCAGCCGGGGCCGGCGTCGCCCGACGGCGCGCACTCCCCGTGCCCGTGGCCGTTCCGCTCCGTCCCGCTCAGGTGGTCCAGGGTGCCGGTGACATGCAGCACCCGGTCCAGCGCCGCCCGGCGCTCCGTCAGGACGAGGCGCACGCCGTCGGACTCGGCGAGGCGCCGGATCATCAGGAGCGCCGAGAGGCCCATGGAGTCGCACATCGTGAGCCCTCCGCAGTGCAGCTCCAGCCGGGCCACGCCCCGGTGGCTGCGGAGCAGCTGCCGTACGGTGTCGATCACCTCGTACGACGTCTCGTAGTCCATCTCGCCGTCGAGCCGCACCTCGACGGTGTCGGCGGCCGGTGTGGTGACGACGACGGCCAGCGGTTCCGGCGGCGGGGCGGTCATACGGTGCGTCCTCGGGACAGGGCCGACGGCCGGGCGGACGGGGACTCGCGCGGATCCGCCGGGTCCTCCCGGCCTTCCCGGTCCTCCCGCTCCTCCAGGGCCGCGATCCCGGCGTGGAGCAGGGCGGTCGCCCGGGGGAAGTCGCCCAACTCGTCGAGCAGCACGCGCAGCGAGAGCGACAGGGCCCGCGACGGGACGCCGCGCGCGGTGAGGATGCCCGCCGTCCAGCCGAGGAACGAGGTGAACAGGGCGTCGTCCGCGACGTAGAGCGCGCAGGCGAGATGGTCCACGATGTGCGCGATGTCCTCGGCGGTGTGCCGGCGCCGCCGCTCGTCGTACTCGCCCAGCGGCAGGAACCGTACGGTGAGCCCGGCGATCGTGGCCCGCACCAGCCGGGACCTGGCCCCCGCGACCAGGGTGTACTCCTGGTCGTCCAGGTGCGGCAGGGCGTCCGCCGGCTGATGCGGTGTCCCCGGTACCGGCAGCGGTCGCGCCAGCAGTTCGGCGGCGGCCCTGGCGTCCGGCGCCCAGGCGTCGGCGCGCAGCAGCCGCGCGTACCGCCCGTCCCGGCCGAAGGCCGCGCCGCCCACCAGCACCGGGACCCCGGCGGACTGGCAGGCGCTGATCGCGGTGTGCGCGGTGGGCAGCCGGGTCACCAGCGAGCCGGACAGGGCGACCGCGTCAGGACCGGTGCGGTGGAGCTGGGAGATCAGATGCGGGCTCGGGACCTGCGCCCCCAGGAAGTCCACCCGCCAGCCGCGCAGCCGCAGCACCTCGGCGAGCAGCCGGGCGGGCAGCGCGTGCCACTCGCCGTCGACGCACGCCACGGTGATCCGGCCGTTCCCGCCGGGGTGCCGCACCGCCGGATGCAGGGCGAGCGCGGCCACGGCCCGGTCGCTGATGGCGGTCGCGGCGTGCTCCTGGGCGACGGTCAGCAGAGCGCCGGCCCACGCCTCGCCGACGCGCCGCTGGGCGGCGGCGATCAGGTCGAGCAGGACGGCCTCGGGGTCGGCGCCGTCGTCGAGCGCCCGCGTCACCACCCCCACGGCGCGCCGCTCGTCGCCCGCCACCAGGGCGTTCCACAGCTCTTCCGGCTGTTCTCCGGCCTGTTCTTCCGTCTGCGTACCGGTCGTACGGTGAACTCGGGTCATGCGGTGAACCTGCCCGGTCCGTGCCCTCCCACCGCACTGAGCCGGTTGCGGCGCGGCGCGGTCACGGCGACCAGCGCCATGTCGTCGTGGGCGCCCGGGCCCACCCACTCGGTCGCGAGCATCTGGACGCGCTCGACGACCGCCTCCGCCGGCATCCCGGCACACTCGGCCAGGACGGACGTGAGCCGGTCCTCGCCGAACATGTCGTCGCCGAACGGACCGCCTCTGGCCTCCGTGATCCCGTCGGAGTACAGCAGGCATGTCTCGCCCGGCCGCAGCACCGTACGGAACGTCAGCGCGGACACGTCGGGCAGCGCGCCGATGAGGGTGCCGCTGGTCCGCGCCACCTCCACGGTGCCGTCGGACCGTACGATCAGCGGCGCGGGATGGCCGCCGCTGGTCAGCCGCAGCTCCACCCCGTGCGCCCGGCGCGTCACCGAGGCGAGCACCAGCGTCGCGAACCGGGTGTGGTGCGAGGTGAGCAGGGCGCCGTTGAGGAGCTTCAGCAGCCGCTCGTGGTCGGGCTCGACCAGCCGCAGTGCCTGCAGCGTGTTGCGGATCTTGCCCGTCAGCACGGCCGCCTCCAGGCCCTTGCCGCAGACGTCGCCCAGCACCGCCTGGGTCTCCCCGCCCGGCTGCTCGGCCGGATAGAAGTCGTAGAAGTCCCCGCCCACCCGCTGGTCGTCGCGGGAGGGGCGGTAGCCCCCGGCGAACTCCACCCCGTCGTAGTGGTGGAGCCGGGGCGGCAGCAGATCGCGCATCAGCAGATCCGCGACGGAGGACTGTTCGGCGAAGAGCAGGGCGGCCGAGATGGCCGCTCCCGCGCGGGCGGCGAAGATACGGGCGAAGGTCTCCTCGCTCTCCGTGAACGGGCCCCGGCCGGGACCGCGCAGCAGGATCAGCGCGCCCGCGGGGACCCCGTTGCCCGGCAGCGGTGTCACCACGACCGAGCCGATCTCGCCGAACCCCTCGGGTGCCAGCCACTCCGGGGCGGTCCCCGGGGCGATCCAGCGCGAGGGCACCGGCGGAAAGCCCTGGAGCGCCTCGGCCAGACCGGGCACCTCCGCCGGGTCGGCGGTCAGCGTCTCACGGGTGACGGAGCCGTCCCGCCCGGCGCGGGTGAGCGGCATCCGGCGCCCCGTACGCGGCCCGACGACGACCGTCGCGTCGGCGAGATGGGCCGCGGCGAGCAGCGCCGTGGTGTCCATGCACTTACGGGCGTTGAGGGACGACAGCAGCTGGTTGGACGCCTCGACGAGGAAGGCGGTGCGCTCCCGCTCGGTGTCGAGCGCCCGCTGCGTGGCCCGGTGGTCGGTCTCGTCGCTGAGCCACCACGTCGTCAGTCCGGCCGCGCCGCTCTCCGCGCCGGACGCGCGGTACGAGCGTTCACCCACGGCCCCGTACGCGGTGTGTTCGCGCCCGGCGTGCGCCTGCGCGAGCCAGTGCGGCCCTCTCCGGAAGAGGTCGCAGCCGGCCGTGAGACCGGGCAGCAGGGTGGCGGCCGCCGCGTTGGCGAGCTGGACCACACCGGTGCGGTCGGCCACGATCACCGGGTGCGGCGAGGACTCCAGTGCCACGTCGCCCACGGCCCCGGCGTCCGGGGAGGAGGTCTTCGGTGAATGCCTCACATAGTGGGACGCCGTGCCCGCGGGCACGAATCCCCTTCACCCTCTCGCTACTTCGACTGCATCGTTGTCATGGGGAAACAATCCTCTTCCGGGGCGCGGGACGCAATCCCCCGCCCGGCCGCGCCGGACACCCGTCCCCGCGTACGCCCGTCACCCGGCGCCGTACCGAGACCCGGACGGCGCGCGTCGCCGAGCGCGGCCCCGGGCGGCCCGGCGGGAGACCGGTCCGGGGCCTGGGCGTGGTCGGGACTCATGGGCGACCAGCATGCCATGACCGACCCCGCGGCCGCCGGAACGGCGGGATTCCCAGGGCGAGGTGAGCGGCGGCCCGGACCGGCCGGCGGCCCGGCCCGGCCCGGCCGGTCCAGGCCGACAGCCTCTTGGCCCGTCGGCCCGGCCGGTCCCGGCCGGCGCCCCGTCAGTGCCGCACCAGCGCCCGGATCAGCTTGCCGCCGTCGCCGAGGAGCGTGACCGTCACCTCGGCGAGCCGCTGCACCAGCGGCCAGCCGTAACCGCCCGGCAGCCAGTCCTCGTGCCGCTCCGTGAGTGCGGGCAGCCGCGGACTCGCGTCCCGTACCGTGATCTCGACCACCCCCGTGTCCGCCGAGACCCGGAAGCCCGTCACTCCGCCCGCGTGCCGCACGGCGTTCGTCACCAGCTCCGACACGACCAGGAGCACGTCGATCGCCGTCTGCTCGGGCACGCCCGGCGCGTGCCGGTCCAGATAGGAGCGCACCAGCGCGCGGGCCTCCGCCGTGCCCGCCGGGCGCGCGTCCAGCCACGGCTGCGCCCCCGGCACGGCGTGCTCCGCCCCGTCGTCGACCGTTGTCATCCCCGCACCCCCCGTACGCGGCTCTGCCTTCCCTGCCGGTGAGTCCTGCCCGGCGCCGGCCCCGTGACACACTCCGCACGGCCCCGCGCCCGGCGGAGAGCATCGCACGTTATCCCCCGTCCGGGGACCGGTGTGCGGGAATCGGTGTGCGGGAACACCCGTCCCGTTCCGCGACCGGTGTGCGGGAACACCCCGTTCCGTTGCGCCGGTTTGCCGTAACTTCTCCCGGGGGAGCGTTCTCCCACCGCGCGGAGTGACACTCCGGATGTCGCATATGCTTCCCGCCGGAACGACGTCGGGTGACCGGCGCCGCCGGGTGAGGGGGTGGAGTGTGGTCGAGTTGCCCGTGGGCCTCTCGTCGCGTCCGGTACGGGGCCGCCGCACCCCGGGGGCCGTGTCCCCGCCGGCCCGGCGCGGCGGCACGCCCGTACGGGAGGCCGCCCCCTCCGCGGTACACGACTCCCCGTGGGCCGTCGACGCGGTCATGCTGCTCGTCGAGGACGACGCGGGGGACGCCCTGCTCGTCGAGGAGTTGCTCGCCGACAGCGATCTCGACGCCCCGCTCACGTGGTGCCAGACGCTCGCCGAGGGCCAGCGGTTCCTCGCCGACCGCACCGCGCCCGTCTGTGTCCTGCTCGACCTCCACCTCCCGGACGTGCACGGCGTCGACGCGGTCACCCGTATCCTGCGCACCGCCCCGGACGCCGCCATCGTCGTCCTCACCGGCCTGGCCGAGGGCGAGGCCGGGCTCTCCGCCGTCGCCACCGGCGCGCAGGACTACCTCGTCAAGGGCCGCATCGACCCCGAGGCGCTCAGCCGCGCCGTCCGCTACGCACTCCAGCGCAAGCAGGTCGAACAGGCCGCCGCCGCGCTGCGCGCCAACGAACGGATGGCCCAGGAGAACGCCCGGCTGGAACGCGGCCTGCTGCCCGTACCCCTGCTGCGCGGCGACGACTTCGAGGCGACCGCCCGGTACGAACCGGGCCGCGCCCACGGACTGCTCAGCGGTGACTTCTACGACGTCGTCCAGACCGAGGACGGCACCGTCCACGCGGTGATAGGCGACGTCTCCGGCCACGGCGCCGCGGAGGCGGCGCTGGGGGTCTGCCTGCGGGTCGCCTGGCGCACCGCCGTCCTGTGCGGCACACCTCCGCTGGACCGGGTACGGCTCCTGGAGGAGATCCTCGTCGCCGAACGGTCCGACCCGCATCTCTTCGCCACCGTCACCTCGCTGGTCTTCCCGCCCGGCGGCCGCGAGTTCGGCGTCGTGCGCGCCGGCCACCCCGGTCTGCTCGTCCGCCACGGCGCCGAGGTGCGCTGGGAGGAACCGCGGATCGGCATGGCCCTCGGGCTGCTGCCCGGCGCGGGCCGCTGGACCGGGACCACGCTCCCGCTGCCGCCCGGCGGCCATGTGGTGCTCTTCACCGACGGCCTCTTCGAAGGCCGTACGGGGCCCTCGGCCCGGCTCGGCGAGGACGGGCTGCTGCGGCTGGCGCGGCGCCACGGCGCACTGCCCGCGCACGCCTTCGTGGACGCGCTGGTCGACGGCGCCACCGAGGGGGCCGCGCCGTACGGCGGACTCGCGGACGACGTCGCCGTGCTCCACCTGGGCTGGGGCGGCACCCCGTGAGGCGCCCCTCCGCGCTGTGGCGTACCGCGCGGTCCCGGCTCTCGGTGCAGGGGTGGGTGCGCCTCATCCTGGCCGGCCTGGTCCTGGTCGTCTGCGGCTGCACCCTCATCGCCGGCGTGCTGCTCTCCCGTACGACCGACCGCACCGACGAACTCGTCGACCGGATCCAGCCCGCCCGGTCCACCGCCTTCCAGCTCCAGCGCTCCCTGGTCGACCAGGAGACCGGGGTGCGCGGCTTCGCGCTCACCGCCGACGCGTCGTTCCTCGCACCGTACGAACAGGGCCGCGCCGACGAGGAGCGGTTCACCGCGCGGATGCGCGCCCTCGTCGGCTCGGACCCGCGGGCCGCCGCCGACCTCACCCGGATCACCCGCGCCGCCGACGAGTGGCGGCGCGACGAGGCCGAACCGCTCATCGCGTCCGTACGGACCCGGGGCGCCGTCACGGCCTCCGGCGAACTGCTCGCCGGCAACAAGGCCGCGTTCGACGAACTGCGCCGGCTCGTCGCCGTCCAGCAGAGCCATCTCGACGAGGCCAGGGACCACGCGCGCGCCGGACTGGACGACGCCCGGGAACTGCGCGACACCGTCTTCCTCGTGATCCTCGGCGTCTTCGCGGCGGCGGTGACGGGCCTCGCCCTCGTCCTCCACCGGATGGTCGGCCGGCCGCTCAACGCGCTGCGGGCCGCGACCGACGGCGTACGCGACGGGGCGTTCGACCGGCGCATCGAGGCCCGGGGCCCCTCCGACCTGCGGGCCGTCGGCGCGGCGGTGGAGGACATGCGGCGCAGGCTGGCCGACGAGATCGCCGCCACCCGGCTGCGCGAGGACCTCCTCGCGGAACAGACCGAGGAACTGCGCCGCTCGAACTCGGAGCTGGAGCAGTTCGCCTACGTGGCCTCGCACGACCTCCAGGAGCCGCTGCGCAAGGTCGCCTCGTTCTGCCAGCTGCTGGAGAAACGGTACGGCGACCAGCTCGACGCCCGGGGCAAGCAGTACATCGACTTCGCCGTCGACGGCGCCAAGCGCATGCAGATCCTCATCAACGACCTGCTCACCTTCTCCCGGGTGGGCCGGGTCCACGACGCGTGGCAGGGCGTCGAACTGGATCAGGTCCTCGACCGCGCCCTCGGCAATCTCGCCCTCGCCATCGAGGAGGGCGGGGTGACGGTCGTACGGGAGAATCCGCTGCCCCGGGTGACCGGCGACCCGACCACCCTCGCCATGCTGCTGCAGAACCTCGTCGGGAACGCGGTCAAGTTCCGCCGCCCCGACGGGCCCTGCCTGATCACCGTCGGCTGCGTCGCCGGGACCGCCGAGGGCACGGAGGGCTCGGAGGGCGCCGCCGAGGGCCCCGGAAGCGCCGAGTGGCATTTCACCGTCACCGACAACGGCATCGGTGTCGCGCCCGAGTTCGCCGAGAAGGTCTTCGTCATCTTCCAGCGGCTGCATGCCAGGGACGAGTACGAGGGCACCGGGATCGGGCTGGCGCTCTGCCGTAAGATCGTGGAGTTCCACGGCGGCCGGATCCGGCTGGAGTCCGCCCCCGGGGGCGGCACCCGTATCCACTTCACGCTGCCCGTCATCCAGGACGAGGCCGCTCCGCCCGCCGCCGGACTCCCGGCCGCCGCCGATCCGGCCTCCCCCGATCCGACCGCCGCCGATCCGCGTGCCGCCGCCGATGCGCCCGCGCCGCCCGGAGCGGCGGCCGGCGAGGCACGGCCGCACACCCCCCATGGAGCCCGACTGTGAACTCCCAGCCCCAGCGCGCCGAGCCGATCGAGGTCCTGCTCGTCGAGGACGACGCCGGCGACGAACTGATGACCCGCGAGGCCTTCGAGGACAACAAGATCCGCAACACCCTGCACGTGGTGCGCGACGGGGAGGAAGCCCTCGACTTCCTCTACCGGCGGGGGCCCCACACGGACGCGCCCCGCCCCGATCTCGTCCTGCTCGACCTCAACCTGCCCAAGTACGACGGCCGCCAGGTCCTGGAGCAGATCAAGACGGACCCCGAACTGTCGCTCATCCCCGTCGTCGTCCTCACCACCTCGTCGGCGGAGGAGGACATCCTGCGCAGCTACAAACTGCACGCGAACGCCTATGTGACCAAGCCGGTCGACCTCGATCAATTCATCGCGGCCGTCCGGCAGATCGACGAGTTCTTCGTCAGCGTGGTCCGGCTGCCGGGGCGTGTTCCCGGGCGCGCGTGACACCCCTCACGAAACCGGTGGGCATATCGGCGGCGTGTGGGGGCATAAGGGGATCCGAGAAGGGGGACCCCCCGATCGCCTCACCGGTGCCCGGGCAGGAGCTATGAACGAACAGACCATCGTCGGAACGGCCCGCACGGCCCTGCCCGACTCCGTACACCCGCTGCGGCGGGCCGGCCAGTTCAGCGGCGAGCCCGGCTGTATCGCCGAGGCCCGGCTGCTGGCCGAGCGGTTCCTCCAGCAACTGGAGGCCGAGTGGCTGGCCGACCTCGGCGAGCGCGCGCGAGGGGATCTGCTGCTCGTCGTCAGCGAACTGGTCACCAACGCCGAACGGCACAGCCACGGACCGTATCTGCTGGAGCTGGAGGGCACGGACGAGCAGGTGCTCGTGACCGTGTACGACAGCAGCTCGACCCTGCCGCGCCGCTACCCGCGCGACCCCGCCCGGCTCGGCGGGCACGGCCTGGAGATCGTCCACGCGCTCGCCGACCTGCTCACGGCGGAGCGCGTCCCGGTCGGCAAGCGTGTCCAGGCCGTGTTCGACCTGACGGCCCGCGGGCTCCCGGCCTGACCCCCGCGGCCGGCCGCCGTCACTACTCCGGCCGCCGTCGCTCCTCCGGCCGCCGTCACTCCTCGGGGCGGCCGAACCAGTCCAGGCAGAGCACCAGCGCGTCGTCCGTCGACTCGGCGCCCCGGTGCTCCGCCAGCTCCCGCAGCACCGCGCGCGGCACCATGGCCGCCGGCAGCAGGCTCGTCGCGCTGATCGCCCGCGCCAGGGCCCGCTCCCCGTACGCCTCGCCCTGCGGCGAGACCGCCGCGTACACTCCGTCGCTCACGAAGAGCAGCCGGTCGCCGGGGAGCACCTGGAACGACTGGGCCACGTAGTCCGACTCCTCGAACATGCCCAGCGGGAGCTGCGCGTCGAGGTGGACCCGCTCCACGGTCTTGTCCCGCTGCCGCCACAGCTCGGGCGACCCGGCGTCCACGGCCTCGACCCGCCCGGTCGCCAGCTCGAAACGGAGCAGGAGCGTCGAGACGTACGAGGCGCCCCGGTGCTGCTCGTACAGCGCCTGGTCGGCCAGGGCCGCCTGGTCGGCGATGCCGATGCCCGCGCGGCGCGCGTTGCGCAGGGCGTTGACGGCGAGATTGGTCAGCAGGGAGGCCTGGATGCCCTCGCCCATCCCGTTGGTCACCGCGAGGGTCAGCTCGTTCGCGTCCGACGCCCAGTCGAAGTTGTCGCCGTGGATCGCGTACGCGGGTTCGAGCTGGGCGCCGATGGCGTACTCCCGGGCGGTGCAGGCGCGCGCCGGGAGCAGCTCCCACTGCATCTCGGCCGCCAGGGTCAGCCGGCTCGCCCGGCGCGCCCGCTGGTAGAGGTCCGTGT
This sequence comes from Streptomyces sp. NPDC056987, assembly GCF_042673865.1. Taxonomy (NCBI): domain Bacteria; kingdom Bacillati; phylum Actinomycetota; class Actinomycetes; order Kitasatosporales; family Streptomycetaceae; genus Streptomyces; species Streptomyces sp. NPDC056987. The sequence continues at coordinate 24,504 of NZ_JBHURV010000045.1, read as the reverse complement.
CCCGCTCCGCCACCAGGATCTCGTGGCCCAGCAGATCGGCGACCTGGGTCAGATCGTCGACGGTCTCCGGGGTGGAGAGGCCGCCCGGCAGCCGGACGGTGAGAATACCGAGCCGTTCGCCGCGCACCGTGACCGGAAGGTGGTGGTCCACCGCGTCCCGGTGCCTGACCTCCTGCTCGCGCGGCTCCTGGCTGCCGAACGCCCGGCCCTCCGGCGTGTTGTGCAGCGACAGATCCTCGGCCGCCGGGAACGCGGGGCCCGCCGGATCGCCGGCTCCGCTGACGGGTCGCAGCACCGTGAGCCCGTAATCCGCGAGATGGAGCGTGACGGAGGCCGCTCCGTACGCCGTCGCGAGCGCGCCGCGCAAGGCGCCCACCAGGTCGTGCGGGGCCGCCGCACGGACCGCTCTTTCCACATCCGCGAGTAGAGTCACTGTCGTTCAGCTTTCCTCAAGGGGCCCGTTCGGTACCGGGCCGGTCCCGGGACGCTCGTAGCGGTCCAGGGACGGTCCGGGCTGACAGATGGCCACGCCGGATGAAAGGGTGGATCGATGTCCCGTTTCACCGGTCAGGCGCGTCGGCGGGAGCAGGTCGCCGAGGCCGCCTGTGCCGCCTCGGAACTGCTCGAAGTGCTGTGGGGGCGCGGCCAGGAGGCAGCGCCGTCGGGTCCGGTCCCGCCCTCCCAGCTACGGGCCCTTCTCGTCATCGAAACGCACGAGGGCGCCAATCTGCGGACCCTCGGCGAGGCGCTCGGGTCGCGTCCCTCCTCCGTGAGCAGACTCTGCGACCGGATGGAGGCCATGGGGCTCGTGACCCGCTCGCAGAGCCGGACGAGCCGGCGCGAGGTCGAGCTGCGGCTGAGCCGGCGCGGCCACCAGGTGCTGGACGAGCACCGCGCCTTCCGTACCCGTGAGGTCGGGCTGGTGCTGGAGCGGATGGACCCCTCGGAGGTACTGATGCTCGCGGAGGGGCTGCGCGCCTTCCACGCGGCGGCGAGCCAGGGCCTGAGCGCCGGGGCCGAGGCCCCCGCGGACTCCGCGCAACGCCACGTGGCGGACAGCGCATAGCTTCATTGGGGCCCACTTCCCTGGCATCGACACATTACTCTCCGCACTCTCCGCGCAGAGCACTTGTGCGGAAGCCGTGAACAGATTGTTGCTCACTGGCGAATGTTGTCAAATGGCAACTATCTTTGGGATCACGATGCCGCCCCGACCTCCACAGCCCACGAATGGATTTCCTGTGCAACCTCCTCACCGCGCAGGTCAGACCATGGGCCTGGCCACGGGACGGAACGGCGACGCGGTCGTGCTCGCCCTCAGCGGTGATCTCGACGTGGAGAACATCGCCCCGCTCGCCACCGCGCTCACCGAGGCCGCCGAGACGGCCACGGGCCCCGTGGTCGTGGACCTGTCCCGCGTCGCCTTCGCGGACTCCACCACGGTGAACGTCCTTCTCCAGGCTCATGGTTCCCTCGGTCCGAGGCTGCGGCTCGCCCGTCCCTCCGCCTTCGTCCAGCGCCTGTTCGGCGTCATCGGCCTGGAGCAGGTCCTACAGGTGTACGGCACCATCGAGGCCGCGCTCGCACCCGGTCGCCCCGCCCCCTCGGAGTGACCCGGAGCCGCCGGATTCACCCGGAGACTCTTCGACCCCGGTTGCGCGGGTAAACGACGGCAGGAGAACGCCGCACCGAGATCCGAACGACGGGGTGAGTCCCATGCAGCAACCTCTCACGAGCGACCCGCGGTCCCACGGCGACGCCGAGTGGGCGTTGCGCCCGGAACTGGCGGCCGAGGCGAGGGAGGCGGCCCACGGCTTTCTCGCCGCTCTCGTTCCCGAGCCGTCCGCGCGCACCTCCCAGAACCTGGTCCTGCTCGTCTCCGAGTTGGTGGCGAACGCGATCCGGCACGCGGGCGAGGTGACCTCTTTGCATCTGCGTGCGGACCGGCGCAGCCTGCACGTCGTGGTGGACGACCCGAGCCCCGCCCGGCCGCGGGAGCGCACGCCCGATCTCACCGGCGGCACCGGCGGCTTCGGCTGGCCGATGATCCAGCGCCTGGCCGAGAAGGTCACCGTCCTGCCGAACGCGGGCGGCGGCAAGACGATCCGCGCCGTCCTCGCGCGGTAGTACGTTCGGGGCGCGCGGGGCGCAGAGGGGTTTTCGCGCCGCGGGTGGCGCGCATCCTTCCCGCAGGACGAAGGAGTGGGATGCGCGAGACACACGGCTCCGGTACGGGCGCCCCCGGCAGGGGCGCCACGGCGCGCGGGGCCCGCGCGCTCCTCGCCGTGACGGCGCTCGCGCTGCCGGCGGGGTGCGCCGGCGGTACGGCGGGGCACCCCGTGACGCCGGGCCAGGGCCCCGCCACGGCGACGGTCACGGTCCCCGCGCCGCCCGAGGCCGGCCGCACGGACCCCGGTGCCTGCGGGGACGCCGACTGCGAGGTGGACCTGGCCGCGGGGGACACGGTCCGCTTCGACCGCGGTGACGGGGCGGGCCGCTTCGTCGTCACCGGCGTGGACGGATCGACGGTGAGCTGGGAGCTGCCGGGATCGCACCGGTGCGGAGCGTCCGGGCCGGGATCCGTCCGGATGCGCGGGGACAACGCCGGATGCCGGGGCACGGTCGGCCCGGGGACGACGGTCACCGCGGAAGGCGTCTCGGTGACCTTCGTCGGCATCGGGGCCTCGACCGTACGCGTACGCCTGGCACCACTTCCCTGACGCCACGTTCCTGATACGGCGACGGGGCACCGTCTGCCGGGAGTTCCGCCCGCCGAGCCGCGCCGGGCCGCGGCCCTCCGCGTCGCGTCCCATCGCACCCTTCCGCACCTCTTGTAGCGGGGACAGGTCGGCCCTACGATGCATAGCCGGGACATGAAACGTTTCAATCCAAGGGGCTGCGATGGGCATGGGCTGGACACGCCGGGGTCTCCTCCACACCTCCGCGCTCGGGGCGGGGGCCGGGCTCGCTGGCCTGGCCATGGGCTCAGGCACCGCCGCCGCGTCCCCGTCGGGAGGTCCCGCGGGGGAGGGCGGCCGGTCCGGGCGGCTCCGTATCGACTCCGCCACCGTCGAGTACGCCGAGCACGTCCTCGGCACCGACGTCGCCGCCCCCCTGCTGTCCTGGGTGCTCGGGGCCGTGCCCGACGGGGGCCCCACGCCCGACGGCGGCCCGGGCGTGCGGCAGAGCGCCTACCAGATCCGGGCCGCGACCGGGCGGCGGGCGCTGCTGGCCGGGCGTGAACTCCTCTGGGACACCGGCCGGGTCGCGTCGGACCGTACCGTCGCCGTGCCCTACGCGGGCCCCGCGCTGCCGCCCCGTACCCGCTGCCACTGGCAGGTCCGGGTCTGGGACGGCGCAGGACGCGCCTCCGCGTGGAGCACCCCCGGCTGGTGGGAGACCGCGCTCGGCGCGGAGCGGTGGCACGCCCGGTGGATAGGCGCCGACCAGCCGGCCGCACCGCCCGGCTTCGACGGCGCGTCGTGGATCTGGACGGCGGACGCGACCACGGGCGGCGCCCCTGTGGGACCGCGCTGGTTCCGCGGCTCCCTCGGCCTTCCCGAGGCCGCGGACATCGCGCGGGCCACGCTCGTCGCCACCGCCGACGACGACTTCACCCTCCACCTGAACGGCCGCCAGGTCCTGCACGTCCCCGAGCAGGTGGACGCCTGGCGCACCGGCGCCGCCGCCGATGTCACCGGCGCCGTGCGCGCCGCAGCCGACAGCGGCTCCCCGGTCGTCCTCGCCGCCGTCGCCACCAACCGCGGCGGGGCCGCCGCCAATCCGGCCGGACTGCTCGGGAGCCTGCGGGTGGAGACCACCGACGGCGCCGTCCGCCAACTCGCCACCGGAGAAGGGTGGCGTACCACAGACACCGAGCAACCCGGCTGGGAGCGAACCGAGTTCGACGACACGGGGTGGGCCGCGGCCACCGTACTCGCGCCCTACGGCCGGGGACCGTGGGGCAACGGGGTCTCGATCGCCGCGCCGGAGGCGCCTGCGCCCCTGCTGCGCAGGGAGTTCACGGTACGCGAACCCGTCACCCGCGCGCGCCTCTACATCAGCGGACTGGCGTACTACGTGGCCGAGTTGAACGGGGAGCGGGTCGGCCGGCAGGTGCTCGACCCCGGCTTCACCGACTACGACGAGACCGTGCTGTACGCGGTGCACGACGTGACGGCGCTCCTCAGACGTGGCGACAACGCGATCGGCGTCACCCTCGGCCGTGGCTTCTACGGCATGACCACCCCCAACGTGTGGAACTGGCACCGGCCGCCCTGGCACGGCGAACCGCGCCTGCTGTGCCGGCTGGAGGCCGACCACCCCGACGGCTCCCGCACCACCGTCGTCTCCGACACCGACTGGCGCATCACCGAGGGTCCCACCCTCACCAACTCCCTCTACGCGGGGGAGACGTACGACGCCCGACTGGCCCCGGAGGGATGGACCCGGCCCGGCTTCGACGACCGTTCCTGGCGCCACCCGGCCGAGCAGCCCGCCCCCCGGGGCACCCTGCGCGCCCAGCCGCACGAACCCATCGAGGTCATCGCGACCCACACCCCCACCGCGATCACGGAGCACGCCCCCGGCGTGTACGTTGTGGACCTGGGCCGCACCACGGCTGGGTGGAGCCGGCTGAGCGTACGGGCCCCGGCCGGCACCGTCGTCTCGCTGGTCCACGGCGAGAAACTGAAGGCGGACGGCAGCGTCCACGCCGAGACCGGACATGTGCCGGGCCGCTTCCAGCGCGACGAGTACATCTGCGCGGGCGGCGGCGCCACCGAGGTGTGGGAGCCGTCCTTCTCGTACAAGGGCTTCCGGTACGTCCAGGTCAGCGGGTTGCCGACCCGGCCACGCCCGGCCGACGTGGTGGGCAGGACCGTCCACACGAAGGTGGCGGAGGTCAGCGGCTTCGCCTGCTCGGAGCCGTTCTACGAACAGCTCGACCGGGCGATGCGCCGCACCCTGCTCAACAATCTGCACGGCGTACCCACCGACACCCCGATGTACGAGAAGAACGGCTGGACGGGCGACGCCCAACTCGGGGCGCCCGTCATGGAGTACGCCTTCGGGGTGCACCGCTTCCTCACCAAGTGGCTCGGTGACCTGGCGGACAGCCAGAACGCCGACGGACAGCTTCCGGTGATCGTGCCCAGCGGCGGCTGGGGCTACGGCGACCTCGGCCCCTCGCCCGAGTGGACCACCGTATATCCGTTCCTGATACGGGAGATGTACCGGATCTACGGCGACGACCGGGTGGCGCGGGAGCACTGGGCCACCCTCACCCGCTATCTAGACTGGGAGCTGGCCCGGCTCGTCGACGGCCTCGCGATCACCGCGCTCGGCGACTACCTGCCGCCCGGCTACGGCGGCAACCCGCCCGAGGACACCCGGCTGACGGCGACCGCGTATCTCCACCGCGCGCTCACCGGCACGGCCGAGCTGGGCGACCTGCTCGGCCACGGCGGGACCGCGGAGCGCTACCGGACTGCGGCGGCCGGCCTGAAGGACGCCTTCAACGCCGCCTTCCTCGACGCCTCCGGCCACTACCGGACCGCGAGGGACCCCGGGTACCGCCAGACGTCCAACGCACTCCCGCTCGCCTTCGGACTGGTCCCGAACGGCGCCCGCGCCACGGTCGTCGACAGCCTCGTCGCGGACATCACCGCGCGCGGCGACCACCTCAACACCGGCGCGCTCGGCACGAGTGTGCTGCTGCGCGTGCTGTGCGCACACGGCCGTCCCGACGTGGCACACGCCGTCGCCACCCAGCGCACCTACCCGAGCTGGGGCCACTGGTTCGACAACGGCGCCGACACCATGTGGGAGATGTGGCCCCTCGACTCCCGCTCACGCGACCACTACTTCCAGGGCACGGTCGTCCAGTGGCTGTACGAGAACGTCGCCGGGCTGCGCCCCGGGGACGCGGGCTACCGGACCTTCACCGTACGGCCCGACGGGCGGACCGGTGTCAGCTGGGCCCGCACCTGGATCCGTACCGTCCGGGGCGAGGCGTCGGTGGCCTGGTCGGCGATCGGCACCACCCTGCGGCTCTCCGTACGCGTCCCGGTCGGCGCGACGGCGGAGATCCACGTACCGGCCGCCACCCGCGACCAGGTCACGGCACCCGCCGGTGCCGCGTACGCCCGTACGGAACCGGGGTTCGTGGTGTACCGGGCGGGCCAGGGTGCCTGGGAGTTCGTGAGGCGCGCCTGAACCCACCTGCCGCGGCGCCCCTCCGGCCCCCCCCGCCCCCCGCCCCCCCCCCCCCCCCGGCCGCGGCCGGCGCGGCCCGCCCGGCGCCCCCCCCCCCCCCCCCCCCGGCGGGCCCCGCCGCCGGGCACGCCGGGCGACCCGGCCGCCGGGACGCCCACCCCCCCTACCCATGACAGAGATCTTCCTCCGGCTCCGCCGGGGACAGCACCACGAGAGCGGACACATTCATAGGATGTCTGAGAACCCTTCACCCCGCGCGGGGGACTACCGTGCGGCGCCGGAGCCGACATATGCTCCGCCCATGCGCGCCGCCCTCTTCGTCACCTGCGTCAATGACGCCGTGTATCCGTCCACCGGCATCGCGACCGTACGCCTCCTCGAACGCCTCGGTGTCGAGGTCGACTTCCCCGAGGCGCAGACCTGCTGCGGCCAGCCGCAGTTCAACACCGGCTACCGGCGGGAGACGGAGCCGCTGGTACGCCGGACGACCAGCGCCTTCGAGGGGTACGACTACGTGGTCACCCCCTCCGGGTCCTGCGCCGCCATGGTCCGCCACCACTACCCGAAGATCGGCGGCGAGGCGGCCGCGGCGCTGGCCGCGCGCACCTACGAGCTGACGGAGTTCCTGGTCGACGTGGTGGGCGTGACCGATGTCGGGGCGTACTTCCCGCACACCGTCACCTACCACCCCTCCTGTCACGGAGTGCGTCTGCTGGGCCTCGGCGAACGTCCCAGGAAACTCCTCGAAGCGGTGCGCGGCCTGGAGCTGAGAGAGCTGCCCGGTGCCGCGGAGTGCTGTGGCTTCGGCGGCACCTTCGCCCTGAAGAACTCCGATGTTTCCGCCGTGATGGGCCAGGACAAAGTCCGGCACGCCGTCTCCACGGGGGCCGAGGTGCTCTGCGGCGCCGACAATTCCTGCCTGATGCACATCGGCGGCGTCGCGAGCCGCGAGGCCGCCCCGCTGCGCTCCGTGCATCTCGCGGAGATCCTGGCGTCGACCGAAGAGGAGCCCTGGTCATGAGCGGTACGTATCTGGGGATGCCGGCCTTCCCGGTGGCCGCCAAGGAAGCCGTCGCCAACGAGACGCTGCGCGGCAATCTGCGCCACGCCACCCACACCATCCGCGACAAGCGCGCCGTCGCCGTGGCGGAGCTGGCCGACTGGGACCGCCTCCGGGAGGCGGGCAAGCGGATCAAGGACCACACACTGCGCCATCTCGACCGCTACCTGGTCCAGCTGGAGGAGTCGGTCACGGCGGCCGGCGGCCACGTCCACTGGGCCGCCGACGCCGACGAGGCGAACCGGATCGTCGCGGACCTGGTCAAGGCCACCGGCGAGACCGAGGTCGTCAAGGTCAAGTCGATGGCCACCCAGGAGATCGGCCTCAACGAGGCGCTCGCCGCCGAGGGGATCTCCGCGTACGAGACCGACCTCGCCGAGCTCATCGTGCAGCTCGGCGACGACCGGCCCTCCCACATCCTGGTCCCGGCGATCCACCGCAACCGCGGCGAGATCCGCGACATCTTCCGCGACCGGATGGCCGACTGGGGCAAGGCGGCCCCCGACGGCCTCTCCGACACCCCCGGCGAACTCGCCGAGGCGGCGAGACTCCACCTGCGCGAGAAGTTCCTGCGCGCCAAGGTCGGTGTCTCCGGCGCCAACTTCATGGTCGCCGAGACCGGCACCCTCGTCGTCTTCGAGTCCGAGGGCAACGGACGGATGTGCCTGACGCTCCCCGAGACCCTGATCTCGGTGGTGGGCATCGAAAAGGTGGTGCCGAGCTGGCGGGACCTGGAGGTCTTCCTCCAGACACTGCCGCGCTCCTCGACGGCGGAGCGGATGAACCCGTACACCAGCATGTGGACGGGCACCCACGACACCGACGGCCCGAGCACCTTCCACCTGGTCCTGCTCGACAACGGCCGCACGGACACCCTGGCCGACGAGGTGGGCCGGCAGGCGCTGCGCTGCATCCGCTGCTCGGCCTGCCTCAACGTCTGCCCGGTGTACGAGCGGGCCGGCGGCCACGCGTACGGCTCCGTCTACCCCGGCCCGATCGGCGCCATCCTCAGCCCCCAGCTCCGGGGCACGGACAGCGAGATCGACGCCTCGCTGCCGTACGCCTCCTCGCTCTGCGGGGCGTGCTACGAGGTCTGCCCGGTGGCCATCGACATCCCCGAGGTCCTGGTCCACCTCCGCGAACGGGTCGCGGACCAGGGGGGCAAGGGGCACCGGCTGGAGAAGGCGGCGATGAAGGCGGCGGGCTGGGTCCTCGACCATCCCCGCGTCCTGGCGGCGGGGGAACGCGCCGCGTCCAGGACCAGGGCGCTGCACCCCGCCAGACTCCCGGGCGCGGGGGCCTGGACGGACACGCGGGACCTCCCCCGGATGCCGGCCGAGTCGTTCCGCGACTGGTGGAAACACCGCCCCGGGAAAGCCCCGAAAGCCCCGACCGGCCCGACCAGCGCGACCGGCCCGGTCGCCCCGGCCGGCACCGCCACCGCGGACAGCGCCCGGCGCGACACCGGCGGATCCGGCGCCCGCACCGGCGACGGGGTCGTGGGCGGCTCCACCGGCGAGCACGACAACCGTAAGGACAACGGGACATGAGCAGCACCCCCGCCGGCTCGCGCGAGCGGATCCTCGCCCGGATCCGCACCGCGGTCGCCGACGCCCCCGACGCGCCCGAGGCACCCCGCGACTACCTCGGCACGCACACCCCCGAGAGCCGGATCGTCGACCTGCTCGCCGAGAACCTCGCCGACTACCGCGCCCTCGTCCACCGCACCGACACCGCCGGGCTGCCCGCCCTCGTCGCCCGTCTCCTGGCCGACCGGGGCGCCCGTACCGTCCTCGTACCCCCGCTGCTCCCGGAGACCTGGCTCTCCGCGACGCCCGAGGCGGTGACCCGGGTGCCGGACGACCCCGGCGCGACGGCCGGGGCCCTCGACACGGTCGACAGTGTCATCACCGGCTGTGCCCTCGCCATCGCGGAGACCGGCACCCTCGTCCTCGACGCGGCGCCGGACCAGGGCCGCCGCAGGATCACCCTCGTCCCCGACCACCACATCTGCGTCGTACGCACCACGGACCAGGTGGTCGGCTCCGTACCGCAGGCGATGCCGCGCCTGGACCCGACCCGCCCGCTCACCTGGATCTCCGGGCCCTCCGCCACCAGCGACATCGAACTCGACCGGGTCGAGGGGGTGCACGGCCCCCGCACGCTCGAAGTCGTCCTGCTCACGGACTGACGTACGCCCGGCCCGGAGGCGGCGGGACGGGTCAGGTCAGCCGGGGCGCCTCGCGGACGGCGTCCACCGGCCCGTCTCCGACGCGCGCCGCCAGCTCCCTGGCCCACACCGTCAGGCTGGCCATGTCGATGCCGTGCGGCGTACGCTCCGGATACGCGTCGATCACCCCCGCCCCGCGCAGCAGCAGCCGCGCCCCGCCCGTCGCATTGCCCCGGGCGGCGTGCGTCAGCCCGACCGCGAGCTGGGCCATCCCGCGCCACAGGGCCCGCTCCGTCTCGGGCCCCGACTTCCACGCGTCCTCGAACACCTCGTGCGCGTGGAAGGGCATGCCCGCGTCGAGCAGCCGCTGCGCCTCCCGAAGGGTCTCCCGGGCGCCGCGCACGACCCCCTCCGGCTGCCGCTCCACCCCAGGAGCCCCGTAGGGCAACGGCCGCCCCAACCCGTCCCGGGGCCGCGCGCTGCGCGCCCGCCCCTCGCTGTCACGGTCCCGTCGTTCTTCCCTCATGCACCGATTGTCGCGCGAACGGGCCGTGTCCTTCCGTGGCGCGGAGTGAGGTAATGTTCTCCGCGTGGCCGGTCACCAGGGAAGATCTTCCCGGGAGACAGGACGCGCATCGGGACGTGGCGCAGCTTGGTAGCGCACTTGACTGGGGGTCAAGGGGTCGCAGGTTCAAATCCTGTCGTCCCGACTTGTGTTTTCGCAGGTCGCAGGCGGTATCGGAGAAATCCGGTACCGCCTTTTCGTGCTTCTTGGGGACCAGTTGGGAACCAGTTGGGGACCACGGGGTCCAGCGGCGGCGTGCTGGCGCCTGCTGGACGGCGAGGGTGAGGGGGCGCGGACCGCGCAGGACTGCCTTCTTGCCTTCGTCGGCCCCGATGTCACTGAGGTGTGGGTCCCCCCCCCGTATCCAGCGGATGCCCGGGGAGGGCCGCTGCACCGTCGGCAACGTGGGTGATAACGGGGCTCTTGGCCGGGTATCGCGGCCACGGCGAGCGGGGCACCGCCCCGCGCGCTGCTGCCGCGCACCAGCGCGGTCGGAGAAGCCGGCCGGTGGCCGGGGCCATCGGGGATGGTCCAACTCCGCTGGGAGTGATATGAGTTCTCGGGTCGTCGGCGCGAGCAGTGGTTCCGGCAGTGGTGTTGCGGGACACCGGTCGCGGACGATGCCCGGAAGAACCCTCCGAGGGCCGTCCGTGCCGCGCCGGGTCACTGGGGACGTCGTCGCGGCGCTCATGGCGGCCCGGCCACCCGACCACCGCTCCGGAAGGATCTGCCCCATGACGGATGATCTCCCTCAGGACCTGGACCTCCAGCCCGATGTTCCGCACAGCGCCCGCTTCTGGAACTACCTCCTCGGCGGCAGGGACCACTTCCCGGCCGACCGGGAACTCGCCGAACTGATGCTGCGGGAGTACCCGGCGGCGCGCGACCTCGCCCGCGCCTCCCGGGCGTTCCTCGGGCGGGCGGTCCGTCATCTGGCCACCGCCGGTGTGCGACAGTTCCTCGACATCGGCGCGGGGCTGCCGACGGCCGACAACACGCACGAGGTCGCGCAGCGCGTCGCCCCCGACTCCCGGATCGTCTACGTCGACCACGACCCCATCGTCCTCCAGCACGCCCGCGCACTGCTGACCAGCACGCCCGAGGGTGCCACCGGCTACGTCGACGCCGACCTGACCGACCCCGACGCGGTACTGGGGCACGCGGCGCGGACCCTGGACCTGGAGGCACCGGTGGCGCTGCTGCTGATGTCCACCATCGGCCACATCCCGGACGCGTCCGCCGCGGCGGACCTGGTGCGGACCTACATGGGCCGCCTGGCCCCCGGCAGCCATCTGGTCCTGTGCACCACCCTCGCCTCACCGGAGGTCGACGAAGCGAACCGACGGTACGCGGACTCGGGCACGATCCCGTACGTGGCCTCCACCGCCGAGGAGATGGCGGCGATGGCCGCCGGGCTCACGGTCCTCCCGCCGGGCCTCGGACCGATCAACCGCTGGTATCCCGAGGGGGCGCCGGATCCGGACGTGGACCAGTGGGGATACGTCGCCCGCAAGGAGTGACGGCGGGTTGCGGGGCCCTCGTACGCGTCATCGAGCCGGTGTGACGAGACGTGTCACCGCGCCGGTGTGACCGCGGCTCGCCTCGCTCGCGTCGGAGCCGATCACCGGGACCGGTGCCGAGGCCGACCTGGCCAGGATGCGTGATTTCGACATGCCGCTGTACGACGGGGATGTGGAGGATGCCGAGGGGCTGCCCCCGGTGCCCTGGCCCGGTGCGAAAGGACCAAGCGCTGCGACGCGGCCGGTGGGGGATCACGGCGCTCGGCTCGTCGCACGGGAGTCGCGTTCCGGCGCCGGCCGGCGCGCGACCAGGGTAAGGTCACCGGCCGGACGTATCCGGTACCGGGGTGGTCGAGTCGGCTGCCCCGGCCTGTCGCCCAGGAGTCGGCGTGGTACCTCGTACGGCAATCCGCGGGCGCACCGTTCTCCTGCTGACGGTCGTGTGCGCGGCCGGAGTTCTCACCGGATGCCGGAGTCTCGCGGACGCTGCTTCCGCCTCGGGGTGCGCCGGTACCGAGAGCCGGGTCGGCGAACTGACGTCCTACGGCGTGCTCGGGTCGCGCCCCCGAGGGGCGGTCGTGCCCCGGGGCTTCGAGGATCCCGAGGCCGGCTGCTGGGAGGACAGCGGCGAGGCGTGGCTGTATGCCGAGCGGACCTACGTCTCGCCCGGCGGGAAGGCCGAGGTGACCCGGTACTACCGAGCCGCGGCCGAGCGTGAGGGCTGGCAGCCGTCGCAGGCCACCCGGCAGTCGTCGAAGAGCGGTCGGCCCGCGAACCTGTGCTTCACCCGCGGCGGGACGGACGACGCGACGGTGCTGGACGTCTACTTCCTCACCGCGGAGATCCTCGACGCGGAAGACAGCGAGGCCGGGCCCGAGTTCGGCTCCGGAACGGGCTACCGCGTCTCCGTCACCTCCGCGGCCGACGGCTCCGCGGGCAGTTGCTCGGAGTGAGAGATGCGGCCCGCCGCCGCAGGGCCGCACCCGTGCGGGGCGGCCGTCCCCTGCCGCCCGCGCGCGTCGTCCCGTACGCCCGCTGAGCGCGAGTGGTCCCGGAACCACCGCGGCGTCACCGCCCCTCCCCGGGCGTGGCCTTCACCGGCCCGGTGCGGGCGAGCACAATAGGGGCATCGGCCAAGGGTGCTGGGGGGCATGGTGGCGATCCGGGACGGTATCCGCACATGGTGGGCTTCTCCGGCGGCACGGGCCACGGTGTTCGCCCTGCTCGGCGGCCTCGTTTTCCACGGCCTGCTTCTCTTCGGGCAGCTCAACTCACGCGACGACGCCTTCGTCGAGCACGACTTCCGTCTCTGGGCTGCCACGGCCGCCCTCTCCTCCGTCCTCTGGATCGCCGCGCTCGGCCGGGGGGTCAGGACCGTCCGGGCGCTCCCCGCATCCTGGCGGCGGGGGCGAAGCTGGTGGACGGCCTCGATCTCGGCGTACGCCGTTCTCGTGCTGACCGCGGGGATGATGCTCGACCGGATCGCCCAGGGCACTTCCTTCCAGGTGCCGATCCGTCACTTTCCGGCGGTCGTCAACGTGTTCATCGTCTCCGGTGCGGTGGCCGCGGCTCCGTGGGTGCTGTCGATCTGGCTGGCCCAGGAGAAGACCGGGCGGGCGGCGCGGGAGACGCTCCCGGACGGTACGGCCGATCCCTCGGCCGTCGCCGGGGCCGTCAGCGGCGTTCTGACCGTGTGGCGCGTCATCGAGAGGAGTGCACTCGCGCTGTCGTTGACCGTGTCGACGTCCGTCCTCACCACGGGCGCCCTGCGTCTGGCGCTGATCGGTTCCGGAGCCGTCGAGCCGGACGGCTTCCCGCCGTACTTCGTCCTGGGGTACGGCGCGCTCATCGCCGCCCTTCTGGTCGCTGTTCTGCTGCCCCTGGTACTCGCCTGGCGGGCCTGGGCGGTGTCCCTCGTGGAGCGGACACTGCCCCCGCCCGATTCGGGGCTCCTCGACGAGGAGCTGATCGCGTCCAGGGCCCGGATGGAGGAGCAACTCCACATCGACGCGCGGTTCGTGAGAAACCCGATCGCCCTTCTGAGCGTTCTCTCCCCCTTCGCCACCGCTGTGATCACCACCCTCATACCCAGCGGGGGCTGACCCAGGACATCAGGCGATCTCCCCGGTCGGCCGACGGGACGTCCGAAACCGACGGCCGCCGTGCCGGTACGTCCCCGGCGCGGCGGCACCCTTCCTCAGCTCTGCTGTGTCCGGGGGCGCTGGGCCCGGACCCGCAGCGCGAGGGCGATCAGCGCGGCGTCCTCGGGGCGGCGCACGTCCCGGCCGGTCAGTTCGTGGAAACGCCGGAAGCGCTGCTGCACCGTGTTGCGGTGGCAGTACAGAGCGGTGGCCGTGTCCACGATGGAGCCGCTGCCGGCCAGATGCACCCGGACCGTCTCCAGCAGCCGGGCCGTCTCGACCTCCGCCATCCCTTCCGCGTCCAGCCCGCCCAGCACATCGTGCGCGAGTTCGGCGCTCAGCTCCTCCGTACCGTGGACCATCACATCGAGCCAGCTGTCCTCCAGCCTGCGGGGCCCCGAGGCTCCGGCAGGGAGCACCCGCGTCGTGGCAGTGGCGAGCTGCACCGCGCGCGGTACCGAGGCCAGTCCCGCCACCACGGGTGACACCCCGCACGGGACATCGTTCAGCTGAGCCAGCACACTGCGTGGTGTGACCCGGGGGCCCAGCTGCACGGTCAGTACCTCGTCCGAGGCGACGGGCTGCTGCTGGAGGACCACACCGGAGGCACGCAGCGCGGCCGTCGCCCGCAGCAGCCGGGCGCCGTCCCGTGCGGCGGCCGCGGCACACAGGAAGCGGCCCGCGCCGTCGAAGCCGAGGGCCAGGCCCGCGTCACGTACCACCGTGGGGTTGTGGCCGGCGTCGTCCAGCAGGCGCGAGAACCACATCCGCCGCTCGTCCTCCGCGCGCCGGCCCATCTCCAGCACCGTACGCTGGTACGCCCGCATGATGCCGGTCACATGCCGCTCCACCGCCTCCCAGACGTGGTAGGCGGAGGCGACCAGCTGCGCCATGTCCGACGGGTCCGCCCGGTTCACCATGGCTCCCCACACGACCCGGAAGTCGAGACGGGCGGCGTCCAGCAGCGATTCCAGCGGTACGCCCTGGCGCGCGCGCCGCTCACCGACCCGCTCGGACACCGACGCCACGTCCTCGGGGATGCGCAGCTGTGCGACCGTGCGCAGCAGAAGCTCGAACGCGTGCCGCGCCGCGTCGCGGAACTCCTGGTCGGGCACCCGGTCGGCATAGGCGGAGCGCACCGGACGGACGACGTCGATCCACTCCCCGGTGAGCAGGTCGATGTCGTCGAGACAGTCTTTCGCGACCTGGACGACCCGGGGGGTCGGAGCAGGCAGTGCCTGGAGGTGATCGTGCATGTGCACAATCCTGGCCTCCGCATCGGCGATGTTTCAACGTTGGCGGTCCTCCGTCGTACCGGAATGCTGAGGAACCCGGGAAAACGGCACCCGATGCCACACTCGCCAGGAGGTTACGGCCGTGCACACGCCCTGGGGCGTCGCCCTGCTCCTCGTCCTCCTCGCGAGCTGTACGGTCGGCGGCTCCCGGGCCGCGAGACCGCGACGCCGCCGCGGGGACCGTCACGCACCGTCCGACATGGCCGGCGCGTGAGGAGCGGCCCCGACCACCCTCCGCCGGCCGACGCCGCCGAAACCCGGACCGACCGCACGCCGGCCCACGGGCAGCCGTCCTCCCGCCCCGTACGGTCACTGATCCACAAGGAGTTCCCGCATGTCCGACCTGACCCTGCACAACATCGTCAACGGCGAGACGGCCCACGTCACGGCGCGCATGGACCTCACCGACCCCGCCACCGGCGAGGTCTACGGGACCGCGCCCCGGTCGTCGGCCGGCGATGTGGACGCCGCGGTGTCCGCCGCCCGCCGCGCGTTCACCACGTGGCGGCGCGTCACCCCGGCCGGGCGCCAAGCGGCGCTGCTGCGCCTGGCAGACCTCGTGGCGGAGCACGCCGAGCGGCTGCTGGCCGCGGAGGTACGCGGCACCGGAAAACCGCCGCGGGCGACCCGAGCGGTGGAGATCGACCGATGCGTGGACCAGTTGCGCTTCTTCGCCGGTGCCGCCCGGGTGCTGGAAGGAATGGCCGGGGGCGAGTACACGGAGGGCCACACGTCGTACGTCAGGCGGGAGCCGGTGGGGGTGATCGGGCAGGTGACGCCGTGGAACTACCCGCTGATGATGGCGGTGTGGAAACTCGGCCCCGCCCTCGCCGCCGGAAACACCGTCGTACTGAAACCGTCCGACACCACCCCGTGGTCCACCGTGCTGCTGGGGGAACTGGCCGCCCGGGTGTTCCCGCCCGGCGTGGTCAACATCGTCTGCGGTGACCGGGACACCGGGCGTGCCCTGGTCTCCCATCCGGACGTCGACATGGTCGCCCTCACCGGCAGCACCCGGGCCGGCTCCCAGGTCATGTCCGCCGCCGCGGCCGACCTGAAGAACATCCACCTCGAACTCGGCGGGAAAGCCCCCGCCATCGTCTTCGCCGACGTCGATCCGGTGCGCACCGCGCGGGCCCTCGCCGACGCCGCGTTCTTCAACGCGGGCCAGGACTGTACGGCCGTCACCCGGGTGCTCGTGGCGCGCGGGGCCCATGACGCGCTCCTCACCGCCCTGGTCGGGGCGGCGCGCACCACCCGTACCGGTGACCCGTCCGAGAACGCCTTCCACGGCCCGCTCAACAGCGCGGACCAGGCCGAACGGGTCTCCGCGGTCATCGCCGAACTGCCGCCGCACGCCGTCGTGGAGACCGGCGGAAGGCTGCTGGACCGCCCCGGCTACTTCTTCCCCGCGACGGTCGTCTCCGGAGTGCGACAGGACGACGCGGTGGTCCAGCAGGAGACCTTCGGCCCGGTCGTCACCGTCCAGCCCTTCGACACCGAGGAAGAGGCGCTGGAACTCGCGAACGGTGTCGACTTCGGGCTTGCCTCCAGCGTGTGGACCGCGGACCTGGGCCGGGCCACGCGGATCAGCGCGGAGCTCGACTTCGGTGTCGTCTGGCTCAACTGCCATCAGGTGATCCTGGCGGAGTTGCCGCACGGCGGATACAAGCAGTCGGGGACCGGGCGTGATCTGAGCCGTTACGGACTCGACGACTACACGCGTGTCAAGCATGTGACCGTCTCCCACAACGCCCCCTGACCGACGGCCGGTTCGGCTCCTCCGGTCCGCGCCACCGACCGGGGGAAGCCGGCTGCTCCGAGCGCCCCCGCCCGTACCGCACGGGCGGGGGCGCTCGTGCGCACCGCCTCACGGAGGCGGCCGGCGCGGGCCGCGCGCATACGGAACGGGCCCCACCCGTCCCGGTCGTGTGCCGACCGCGACGCGTGGAGCCCGGGGAGCGTTCCTCCGGATCACCTGGCGAGTTCGCCGGTCGCCACACTCCGTACGACCTCGGTGAGCAGGGCGAGACCGGCGACCATGTCCTCGTCGGTGGTGAACTCCAGCTCGTTGTGGGAGACCCCCTCCGAGGACGGTACGAAGAGCATCACCGTCGGCACGAGATCCCTCATGTTGATCGAGTCGTGGCCCGCCACCGTCATGACGTCGGTGTGGGAGAGGCCGAGCCGCTTCGCGCCGCGGCGCGCCAGCTCGACGCCGTTCGGCTGGTAGGACGTGACACCCCAGCTGTGCGAGTGGTGGCGTTCGACCGTCACCCGGGCGGTCTCCTCGATCTCCGTGATCCTCCGGTGGAGCAGTGCGTCGGCCTCTTCGAGCACCGACTCGTCGGCGGAGCGGAGGTCGAGCAGGAGAGAGACCCGGGAGGCCACGACCACCGGCGAGTTGGGGTAGACGTCGAGCTGTCCCACCGAGGTGTGCAGGACGCCGGGGAACCGGTCGGCGATCTCGCGGGCCGCGACGACGAGCAGGGACGCGCCGAGCAGCGCGTCACGACGGTCCTCCATCAGTGTCGCGCCCGAGTGGGCCTGATCGCCGGTCACGACGAACGCGTACTTGTTCGCGGCCCAGCTGGAGGTCACCAGCCCGATCGTGACGCCGGAGTTCTCCAGGTTCCGGCCCTGCTCGATATGGATCTCCACGCAGAACGCCGCCGGCGGACCGTCCTCGTCCCCCAGGAAGCCGGTCGGCTCCATGGCCTCCCGCACCGACACACCGTCCCGGTCACGGGTGGCGAGGGCCTGCTCCAAAGACAGTTTCCCGGTGAAGACCGAACTGCCCATCATGGACGGGACGAAGCGCGAGCCCTCCTCGTTGAACCAGTTGACGACGGCGATGTTGAACCGCGGCACATCGCCGGACCGCTCCCACTCCTCGGCCAGCCGGAACGCCGCGTGCGCCGCCGCGAGTACGCCGTACGCGCCGTCGAACCGGCCCGCGGTCGGCTGCGAGTCCATGTGCGAACCGACGACGACGAACGGGGCCCCGGGCACGCGCTCCAGCAGCCCGAACTGATTGCCGATCCGGTCGTACGCCACCCGCAGACCGTGCGCCTCCAGCAGCCCGGCCAGCCAGCGCCGCTGACTCACGTCGTCCGGACTCGCGGCCTGTCGGTCCACGCCGCCGGCGGCGGTGGCCCCGAAGGTGCTCATCGTGGCGAAATCCTTGACGAACGCCTCGTCCGCGGGGCTGAGCGCGGTCCGGGGGGACGAGGTGGCGGTGGACGGGGTCGGTGACTTCACGGTGGCTTCCTCTCAGGTGGTACGGGTGAGGGGCACGGGCCCCGGCCCGCCGGGCCCGGAGAGCCGGACCGGGGGCGGGCCCGGGTCCGGAGTAGGGCGGGCGTGCGGTCTCAGGACCGCGGGCATGCGGTGTCCGGACCCCGGATGTGCGGTGTCCGGACCTTGGGTGTGTTGTGCTGCGGACCTGGGCGCGTGGTGTGTCAGAGCACCGCGGACGGCGCGCGCGTGGCCGGGTCCTGGAACAGATGGAGCACGGCGGGCAGACCGCTCGCGCGAGCCCGCAGGAACGCCGCGCGGAACTCCCCGGTCGCACACACCGATTCACCGAAGGCCCCGTAGGAACGGGCCCACGCGGCGAAATCCGGATTGGTCAGGTGCGTACCCGAAGGACGCCCCGGGTACGCGCCTTCCTGGTGCTCCCGGATCGTCGCGTAGCAGCCGTTGTCGACCACGAGCACGATGGGCGAGGCTCCGTAGCCCACGGCCGTCGCCATCTCCTGGCCGTTCATCATGAAGCAACCGTCGCCCGCGACGGACACGACCTCCCGGCCGGGAAAGGCGAGGGAGGCCGCCACGGCGGCCGGGACGCCCATCCCCATCGCCCCGTTCCGGGGCGCCACCAGCGACGACGGCGACCGGTGGGGCAGATAGCGGGAGGGCCACAGGGCGTGATTCCCGGCGCCGAAGGTGATGACGGCGTCGTGGGTGAGTTCCGCGCGCAGGACCCGCATCACCGCGGTCATGTCGACATAGGGACCTCCCTTCGCCTCGGCGGTCGCGGCAGCCGGGGAGCTGAAACGGAGGAACGCCTCCCGGGCCTTTTCGAGCCGGCCCGGGGCCGCCCCCGACGGCCGGGCCGGCGTGGTGGGTCCTGACTCCGCGAGATCGAGAGCGAAGCCCGGGGCGTCCGCCGCGATGAACTGATCGACGCGGCCGGAGTGCCCGAGCGCGTCACCGGGCAGCACCAGCACCGTCTCCGAGTCGAGACCGCGGCGGTAGCCGTCGCTGAGGACATCGGTACGCGGGGTGCCGAGGAAGACCGTGAGGTCGGCGTCGTCCAGCAGAGCGGCGGCGTGCTCACCACGGCCGTAGCCGAGGGAGCCCACGAAGGCGTCCCCGCCGTCGAGTTCATGAGGCACCGCGTCGTACGCGCGGAAGTCGCAGACGACGGGCACCGAACGCGCCGCCGCCCACCGGACGAGAGCCGCACCGCTCGCGGCGGTCCACCCCTCGCCCCCGACGACGGCCAGCGGCCTGCGGGCCCGCCCCAGACGCTCGGCCAGCTCCGTCAACTGGGCCCCGGAAGCGCGCGGCCGGGCCACCGAGAGCGGTTCGACGGAACGCGCCGTGCCGACCGTACGGGTGAGTACGTCCTCGGGAAGGCCGATCACGACGGGGCCGGGGCGTCCGCTCCGGGCGATGTGCACGCATTCGGCGACGACCCGGGCCGCGGCGGACGGGTCGTCCAGGGTGACCACCTTCTTCGCCGTACTGCCGAACCACCCCGCGAGATCGAACTCCTGGAACGCCTCCCGCCCGCGGTCCGGTACCGGGATCAGCCCCACGAACAGGAGCAGGGGCGTCGCGTCCTGGTGGGCCGTGTGCACGGCGATGAACGCGTTCGCGGCCCCGGGGCCCCGGGTGACGAGCGCCACGCCGGGCAGGCCGGTCAGCCGGCCCTCGGCCAGCGCCATGAAACCCGCACCGCCTTCGTGCCGTGTCACGACCATCGAGATGTCCGAGTCGTACAGGCCGTCGAGGACATCGAGGTAGGACTCCCCGGGAACGCCGTACACACGGCGGATGCCCTCGCGCTCCAGTTGCCTGACGATCAGATGGCCGGCCGATACCGGCTGCGGGGGAGATTCGACACTCACGATCGCTGCTCATTCCTTCGTCGAGTCCACACTGCCCACTCATCATCGGGACCGGCGGTGCCGGTGACACCGGACCAACTCATCCCGATCGGCGGCCGTCGAGTGTGCAGATGCACAGCACTGGGCATCTGCACACCCCGCCGCTGTCAGCCCTGTACGAATGCTCCTTGCGGCCGGACCGGGCACACCACAAGGTTGACCAATCCATTCCGCGCAAGCAGAGCCGTCGACGACCCGTGCCCGAAACGGAGCGCTCCATGACGACCCGCAGTCCCGCACCCGCTCTCCCCGCCTCCGCCCCGCCCCCGCCCGGCTCCGGCACCCGGCCCGAGCCACGGAAGATGCGTCAGATCGCCGTGGCGAGCGTGATCGGTACCACCGTCGAGTGGTACGACCTCTTCGTCTTCGGCACGGCCTCGGCGCTCGTGTTCGACAAGATCTTCTTTCCGCAGCTGGACGGCACGGTCGGCACGATCCTGGCCTTCCTCACCTTCGCCTCCGCCTATCTGGCACGGATGGTCGGCGCCGTCCTCTTCGGCCACTTCGGCGACCGCGTCGGCCGTAAGTCCATGCTGCTGATCTCCCTCATGATGATGGGGGCCGCGACGTTCGCGATCGGTCTCGTGCCGGACTACAACACCATCGGAGTCGCCGCCCCCCTCCTTCTGCTCGCGCTCCGTTTCCTCCAGGGCCTGGCCCTGGGCGGTGAGTGGGGCGGCGCCGTCCTGATGACGGTCGAACACGCGCCGGCCGACCGGCGAGGCTTCTTCGGCTCGACGGTCCAGATCGGGGTGCCGATCGGTACCCTGCTCGCCAACGCGGTCTTCCTGCTGGTGGCCACGCACACCGACACCGCCCAACTCCTCGCGTGGGGCTGGCGCATTCCGTTCCTGGTCTCCGCGGTCCTCGTGGCCGTCGGCATCTACATCCGGCTGCACATCGAGGAGACCTCGACGTTCCAGGCCGTCAGGGAGACCGGGACGAAGGCCAGGATCCCCTTCTTCGTCCTCATGCGCCGGTACTGGCGCCAGGTGCTGCTGGGCGGCGTCGCGACACTCTCCACGGGCTCGACCTTCACCCTGATGATCACCTCCGGTGTGAGCTACGGAGCCCAGGAGCTGGGGCATTCGAAGAATCTGATGCTGGGCGTGGCCATGGCGGCCTGCGCCCTCGCCTTCGTGTGCATTCCTCTCTTCGGACACCTCTCCGACCGCTTCGGCCGCAAGCCGGTGATCTACGCCGGCATCGCCGCGGAGGCCCTGCTGGCCTTCCCGTTCTTCTGGCTCCTCGACACCGGCTCGGCGCCCCTCGCCTTCGTGGCGTACGGCCTCATGGCGGTCGCCTTCTCCGCCAACTACGGCCCCATCGCGACCTTTCTGGCCGAACTCTTCGGCACACGGGTCCGCTACTCGGGCCTGTCGGTCGCTTATATGCTGTCCGGTCTCCTGGGATCCGCGGCGACCCCGGCGATCACCGTCTGGCTGCTGTCCCTCACGGGAGACAGCTCGTCCATCGCCTGGTACATACTCACCGCCGCGCTGGTGTCCCTGGCGGCGCTCTTCCTGCTCTCCGAAACGCGATTCGGCGGCATGGAAGAGGAAGACACCGCATCCGCGACACCGGACGAGGAGACCGCCGCGTGACCCGCATCGCACGATTCGCCTCGGCCCCGGGTGTACCGGACGCCGTCGGCCCGTACGTACAGGCGACGTCGGCCGGAGGGTTCGTCTTCACCACGGGCCAGATCCCCGCGGCCCCCGGGGAACGGATCGGATCCTTCGCGGACGAGGTGCGCGCGACCCTCGGGCACCTCGGCTCCGTACTGACGGCCGCCGGCTCCGGACTCGACCGTATCGTGAAGGTCAACGCCTATCTGAGTTCCCCGGACCAGATCGACACCTACAACCACGAGTACGCGCGTTTCATGGCGGGGCACCGTCCCGCGCGGACGACCGTGTGCGTGGGGCTCTGGGGCGTCTCGATGGAGATCGACTGCATCGCTGTGGTCGCCTCGGACGGGGGAGTGGGACCGTGACCGACGGCCGCCGCGATCGCGGTGCCGACGGCCCGTCCGGTACGCCGCACCTCCTGGCGCGCGCGGCCGGTGTCGACTTCCCGACGCTCGGGCACTTCCTGGAGGACGGGTTCCTGGATCCGGCGCTCCGCCGGACCGGTCTGGCGGACCGCATGATCGGAACCGCCGCCACCCTCGTACTCGGAGCACCGGACGCCACGGCGGTCAACCGCGCCATCCTCGCACTGCGTCCTGCCGAGGTACTGGTCATCGACACCGGCGGCGATCACACCCATGCGGTGGTCGGCGCGGTGACGGCCGCCGCCGCACGGGCCCGCGGGGCGGCGGGCATCCTCGTCGACGGAGCCGTCACCGACGTGGACGCGCTCCGGGACCCCCGCACGGGCATTCCCGTCCACGCACGCGGTACGACCTGCCTCACGACCAAGCGGCTCGACGGCACACGGGCGCGCCGACAGGTCCCCGCCGACGTCGGCGGTGTACGGATCGAGCCGGGCGACATCGTCCTCGGCGACGCCAACGGTGTCATCGCTCTGGCCCCCGACGTCCTCGCGGGCGTTCTGCACCGGGCCGAACTCTCGGACACGGCGGAGCCGGACCTGCTCCGCAGGATCAGGGAGGGGGAGGCCTTGGAGGAACTCCTCCACCTGGGCTGAGGAGGAGGACGTCGGACTGTCCCGGCCGGCGGACTTCCGGAGCCGTTCCCGGTGCGCGAGGGGCTGCGTCAATCCTTCGGGGCGGGCGCAGCCGCGTATCGGGTGGGCGGGTGCGGGGAGCGGAGCACGAGCAGGGTGATCTCGCTGGGGGCGAAGACGCGGAAGGGCGGGCCCCAGAAGCCGGTGCCGCGGCTGGTGTAGAGGAGGGTGCGGGTGCCGTGGTGGCTGAGACCGGCGAGGGCGGGCTGGTCGAGGCGGACCAGGTGGTGGAAGGGCCAGATCTGGCCGCCGTGGGTGTGGCCGGAGAGCTGGAGGTCGATGCCCTCGGCTGCCGCTTGGCCGACGAACTTGGGCTGGTGTGCCAGGAGCAGGACGGGTAGGTCCGGGTCGGCGCCGTCCAGGGCTCCGGCGAGGTGGGCGCGGTGGCCTGCCAGGCCGGAGGATTCGGCGGTGACGTCGTCCACACCGGCGACCACGAGGGTGTCGCCTCCGCGTTCGAGCAGCAGATGGCGGTTGCGCAGCGGCTCCCAGCCCAGCTCGTCCATCAGGTCGACCCAGCCCTGGGCCTCGCTGTAGTACTCGTGGTTGCCGGTGACGTAGACACGGGCCCGGGTGGCCCGCACGGTACCGAGGGGGAGGGCCTGGGCGCGGCGGCGTGCGGCCGTGCCGTCCGCGATGTCACCGGTGTGGCAGACCAGGTCGGCCTCCAGGGTGTTCACCTTCTCGCAGACCTGTGCCGACCAGCGGGTGCGATCGAGGGGGCCGTAGTGGGTGTCGGTGATGAGGACGACACGGGTGCCGTCCAACCCGGCGGCCAGCCGCGGGAGTTGCACGTCGAGTCGGCGTACGCGTGGCACGCGGCGGGCTTCGGCGTACCCCCAGGCGAGGAGTACGGCGGCTATGCCGAGGACGGACCACGTGGCCATTCGGGCCCGGTCCTGACTCCCGTCGACGCCGGCCACGCTCAGGACGAGCCTCAAGGGGACGCCGAGCAGAATGGACCAGGTGAACAGAACCCAACTCGTGCCCAGCAGGGTGTCACCGACGATCGCCGCCCGGTCCTGCTGGCGTCGGCCGTGGCCGCGCGCCATCGCGAGCGGCATACCGGCGAGGCCGAGGGCGAACAGGGCGGTGCCGGCGAGCGTGACGGGCAGCGGCCAGTGCTGGCCGCTGTGCAGGAGCACCCAGCAGGGCACAGCCCACAGCAGGACGGGGGCGATCAGGGGGAGGTAGCGCATCAGGCGGTGCAGTGGGCTCGGCCGCGGCGCTTGCGCTTCCCTGTCGGCGGGTCGGGTGTCGCTGGTGTCGGTCACGCTTCCCCTCACATACCAGGCTGCCGTCCCGCGCACTGTATCCGGTCGCCCTCGGGGCCGGACCCCTGGACGAGCCGGCCTCTCGCGTGCTCCGCGCGGAGCCCGGTACCTGGGTGGGCGGTCCTCGACCATGTCCGCACTCGGGGAGGTCGCTCGGGCGACGTGAGGTGAGTGTTTGTCACAACTCGCTGAACCGTACGGACAGCCTCTCCTCGAGAGGATCCGTCTCACGTCGGCGCTCGGGGGAGGCGTAGCTGGAAGCATGCTCCGAGGGTGCGGGGGGTGAGGGTGAGGGTGCCGTGGTTGCGGTGGGCGAGGTCGCGGGCGATGGCGAGGCCCAGGCCGGTGCCGCCGTGGTCGCGGGAGCGGGCGTCGTCGAGGCGGACGAAGCGTTC